>CAZEZF010000074.1:6019-17936 GCA_964516495.1 uncultured Acidimicrobiia bacterium
GAGGATGGCAATAGTTTGCGGTTTCCGGCCTCGCGTGCGCTAGGCGACGGGCTCTTCGAGCTTCGGGTCGGCCTTGATCGCGTCGCTCGGCGGATCACGTTCTACTTTGCGGATGATCGCCGGATTATTCTGTTGACGACGTTTCGCAAGCAGAGGCATAACGAGCAGGCCGAAGTGCGGCGGGCTCGCCGGGCGATGCGACGGTGCCTTGCTGAAGGACATGCACTCGAGGAGGAGTGATGGCGCGCCCTACGATTGAGGAGCTACGAGACAGACGGCTCAACACGATGACCGTCGACGAGCGTGTCGAGCTCGACGAGACCCTCGCTGCAGCGCGGCTAGCCATGGAGGTGGGGGCGAAGGTCCGCGACGCGCGAGAAGCCGCGGGGCTGACGCAGCGCGACCTTGCCGCTCGCATGTCGACGAGTCAGGCCGCTGTCGCCCGTCTCGAAGCCGGCCGCACGAGCGCCACGCTCACGACCCTCCAAAGGGTCGCAGCAGCCCTTGACATGACCATCACGGTCAATTTGGCTCAGCAAAGCGCCTGATTCCCCAAGATTCACGGGGCATGAGCCGGGGGCTCTTCCGCACATAGGCGACAAGGTCTCGTTCGGGTTCGACGTGACCCTTTATCTGATCCTCCTGAACCGGGGAAGGGACGAGAAGTTGACGAATGTACCTCATTCCCGTGACGGCAAATTAACTGACGGCAGTCGAACCACTCAACGAACTTCCCGAACGTCTTCCATGTCGGCGGGCGCCTCCCGCTGCTGAACCGTAAACGGCCGCTATGCACCGACTGCCGGTCCCCCAAGGAACTATCTACCCTGCTGATGGCCGTACTCGGTCTCCGAGCCAACCGAAGGGATGAGCGGCTCGCCGATCAGAGTAGCGGTGTAGGCGCGGCATGATGGATAGAATCCGCGCTACGAAAGCGTGACCTTGTGCTCTAGTCGAAGCACAACCAGGAGTGAACCGGCGTGAGTGAGGTGCATATGTATCCGGACCTTCGCCCTCAGTTGATGTCGATCGGGCACTCTTCCCATACCCTTGAGTACTTCACCGCCTTACTCGGCCGGCACAGTATCGAGACGGTCGTTGACGTAAGGAGCTCGCCCTACTCCCGATTCAATCCGCAATTCAATCGCGAGCCTCTGCGACATCGCCTCGAAGAGAGAGGCCTCCGGTACTGCGATCACGGTAGAGAACTTGGAGGCAGGCCTGCCGGCAAGGAGTTCGAGGGTCTGAAGGGACGCGTTTTGTATGACCGCGTCGCCGAAAAGGACTGGTTCAAGTCCCAGCTAGCCCGGCTCGTTGACCAGGCGACCCATTCCAGGGTTGCAGCCATGTGTAGCGAGGAAGACCCGGCGATGTGTCATCGCTATCTTCTCATCACCCGGGTTCTCTACTATCAGGGCGTGGAAGTACTCCACGTTCGGGAGGACGGCAGGCTTCAAGCAACCGAGGAAGTTCCAACCTTCGGGAAACTGGAGAGTTGGTCGGACCAGCTATCGCTTCTGTAGGTGAAGGCAAGGAAGTGAATGACGATCTACACCATAGGATTCACAAAGAAGCCCGCAGAGAGTTTTTTTGAAACTCTTAAAGGCAGCGGTATTGATCGGCTTGTAGACGTGCGTCTGAACAATACGTCCCAGTTGGCCGGGTTTGCCAAGCGTGATGATCTCCGATACCTGCTCTGGCGCCTGTTGAGAGCCGAATAGGTCCATCTACTGTCGCTCGCTCCGACCAAGGATCTGCTGAAGTCATACCGGGAGGGGAACATGACCTGGGAAGACTATGAGAAGACCTTTCTGGCTCTGATGGCAGAGCGGCGTGTTGATAGCGAGATATCCCAGGACCTGTTCCAGGGTCGGGTCGTGCTTCTGTGTAGCGAGTCAACCCCCGACAAATGTCATCGTCGGTTGGTGGTTGAGTACCTGAACGACGCCTGGGGTAATACTCAAGGCGTTCAGCTATGAGGAGATGAGTCTGTGCGCATCGTTGTCAATCACTTCACGCAGATGAAGAAAGGTTCTTCTTTTGTGTGCGTGGCAGGACTACCCGGCGAATCGCATGTAAGGCCGGTACTTGAGTTCGGCCGTCTCGACCGCAGCCTACGCCGGAGCCAAGGGGGCGCGTTTGCCCTCGGGTCTGTTGTCGAACTTGGTCCGACAAAGCCTAGGCCTTCGGACCCAGAAGTCGAGGATGTCGTGTTCAACCGGAAGCACGCTCGCCACCGGCGTAGCCTTGAACCCAGCGAGTTTCTGGGGGTTCTCGACTCGGTCGCTGAGGTCTCTCTCGCAGACATATTCGGACCCGATTTGGAAGCTCTGAGTCGCACAGCCGCCGCCGTCCCGAAAGGCAAGGGACGAGCCTCCCTCGGTGTCATCAAGGTCGAAGACGGCGCCGGATTCGATTACCGGGAAACGACCGGGATCAGGTTTGGATTCAAGGATCCTAGTCTGGGAGAACTGGCACTATGGGCGACCGATATCCGGTTACGGGAGGCCAACCAGAGCAAGCCGTCGGTCAGTAGCATCCGAAGGGTGGCGGACCGCTTGTCGTCAGGTAGCTTCTTGTCCCTCGGCTTGACACGGGCTTACCAAGCCCGCGCGTATTCCTGCGAACGCCATTGGCTGCAAGGTGAACAACATCTTCCCCATAGACGATCCACTGTGGGCACGCGATTGACCAAACCCATGGCCCCTCAAGCTAACTTGGCCCTAACGGTTCCATCCGTCAGGAAGTCCACCGGACGGTGGTCTCGGCGCCTGGGGATCAGGGATCCCCGATATGCTCGTCGTCCAGCTACATAGCGCAACGGGGTAAACGAAATGCAACAGGAGCGTCTAGGAGTCAGCATGCGGATAGACGCCGTACATGTAACCGGATTTCGCGCTCTCAAGAATGTGTGTGTACGGCTTGATCGAAAGACTACGGTTCTCGTAGGGGAGAACAACACCGGTAAGTCTGCTTTCCTCGAAGCGCTCGATGTCGCCATAGGCACACGACAACCAGTTCCGGACGATCTACATGTCGACGCGATGGGCAAGAAGACCAGGGACTTCTTGGTGGACCTGTTGCTGGTACCCGAGGACGGAAAGCGCTTCACGTCCCAACTGGCGCGTTTGCTCGGTAACGCCGTTCGTCGGGACGGCCAAGACAATAGTGAATATGTGGTGTTACGAACCGAGGCCACTCTCGGCGAGGACAGGAGCACCGTCAACCGCCGCCGCTGTTTCGTGGACGGATGGCGGCGTCGGCCAAATCGACCGACAACGAAGCGTCCCCTATCGCAGGGATGAACGTCAACGAACGTCACCTCGCTCTGATCTCGTTCACGCTATTACATGCTGATCGAGACCTGGTTACCTCGATGCATAGGCGCTCTAGCAGATGGGGTCGTCTTTTGGCCCAGCGCGACCTCGCGCCCGAGACAGAAGACGACATCGAGGACCGATTACAACAACTCGGTGAGCATGTCCTCAAGAACAGTCCGGTACTTGGTCGCCTCCGTGATCGGCTGGACGAAGTTCAGGAAGCGATAGCGTCGGTCGAACGGGTTGAGCTCGCACCTCTCCCTAGCCGAATAGACGACTTGGCGGCCGCTACCAACGTCTTGATGACATCGCCAAAGGGACCACGCCTGCCGATACAGATGCAGGGCTTAGGGAGCAGGAGCCTTGCGGAGTTGATGGTCTATCGTGCTTTTGCCACCGAGTTGCCAGGAACAGAGGAACCTTACTCACCCCATACCGTGGCCTGCTTCGAAGAACCCGAGGCGCATCTCCACCCACAAGCCCAACTCGCGGTGATGGCCATCATCGATCAGATGCCCGGCCAGCACATCGTCACCACCCATTCACCTCAGATCGCCGGCGAGGCCGACCTTCGGCAGGTCCGTCTCTTCCGGTCGTCGGATGGTGAGATCATGGTCAGCACACCAAGCAGCCTGTCCGAAGAGGAAATGATCAAGCTGCGCCGCTTGGCGGAGCGTCCGTACGGTCAAGTTCTGTTCTCCCGACTCGTGATAATCGGTGACGGCGCCACTGAGCGGGCGGCTCTCCCGGTGTTCGCCCGAGCCTACTGGGGAATCGACCCGGCAGGACTGGGGGTGACCTTTGTGGATCCCCAATCCTTGGGGCAGGCACACCACCTTATCAAGTCACTCGACGATCTTGGTATACCCTGGCTGGTATTTTCCGACAGTGATAAGAGTGGCCTTAAAGCAATCAAGAAGATTCGAACGCTCTCACAAGAGTCAGCAGAGTCCGCCACTGACAGGGTGGTGACCCTTCCTGATGGACAAGACTTCGAGAAATATCTGGTCAGCCAAGGATTCCAGCCCGCCATCGAACAGGGCATCGCCGAGTTGTACGGTGCAGATGCATTGTCTCAGTTCAAGAAGGATCCCAAGTGGAGGACCCTCAACGATGATGAACTCTTGATCAAGTTCCTCGACGAGGGGAAGAAGGGAACATACGGGGTCGCGATCGCTGACGCCATTGTCTCAACCCGAGACAAACATGGAAAGCCGCTCCTCCCCGAACTAATCGCCGAGTTGTTAAGCCGGGCGGACAGTATCCTTGGAGTCAATCGACCATGAGTGTGCTGACGCTAACCGCCGAACAGGCCGATGCCGTGCGATTGGGAGACGGCTCGCACCTTATCACCGCCCCACCCGGCTCGGGGAAGACCGAGGTCCTGGTACAGCGCGTTATCCACCTGTTGGATCAATCGCCGCGAGACGTGTTCCGTATCCTGGCCCTCACATACACTGTCAAGGCGGCGCGGGAGTTGGAGGACCGTGTCCGGCGAGCGGTTCCCTATCGGGAACAATGGCGGATCAACGCAACCACATTTCACGCTTTCGGGCTGGACATCCTCCAGAACTACGGCGAGCCGGTGGGTTTGACTTCCCCCATCACCGTCGTCTCCGACCTTGAAGACAAGCGGCTTCTTGTGGAGCCGATGCTCATCGACTCGGATGCTCCATTCGCTGACGCGGCGACGGTCGATCAAAAGGCGTGGGAAAGACTGTTCGCCGAGATCGCACGGAGGAAGACCAACCTGGAAGATCCGGACCAGGTTGAGGAAAAGCGGATGCTCAACGGTCAGGTGACGCTCCGGCAGGGATACGAGGCCTATGAAGCCGCGCTGGCCATCAACGGGAGCGTGGACTACGAAGGGATGATCTACCAGACGGTGCGGTTGATGGAGATGGATCCCTGGGTCGCCTCACACATCCGTCGGCAGTACCAGCACATACTGGTTGACGAAGGCCAAGAATTGGCCCGCGCCCAGTACCAACTCCTGAACCCCGATTTTTCATGCAGGGGTTTGAATGGGTAGCCGAGAGGAATGAAATGAACCCTCTGACCTGGGAGGATAGCCGCTTGACGGCCTCGCCAGGCCGGGGTGTGACCCTTCACCCGAAGGTGAACGCCGGGACGCCCCACGGTGCTGCGTTTGACATGGCCTTTTAAGGTTCGGTGTGTCCGGGGCATGAAGAATCAGGGTTAAAACGATAATCGGCGATACCCCTCACAACGTGTTCGTGGTCGCGGATGTTTATCAGTCGATCAACTCCTTCGCCGGAGGTGGACCCGCCTACCTTGAGCAATTCGTGGCCGACTTCTATTCTGACGAGAAGCGGCTGACAACGAACTTCCGGAGCGCCTCCCTCATCATCAAGGCGCTCGACTCGTTAAGACGGAGAATCGAGAACACCCCTCGGTTACCCCCAACCGGACAGGGAAACCTGGCGCCCG
Source organism: uncultured Acidimicrobiia bacterium (assembly GCA_964516495.1). Taxonomy (GTDB): domain Bacteria; phylum Actinomycetota; class Acidimicrobiia; order Spongiisociales; family Spongiisociaceae; genus JAPPFW01. The sequence continues at coordinate 11,791 of CAZEZF010000074.1, forward strand.
GATGGATCGACGCGCTCTCGTACGTTGATGAGGAATCCGAGGCGCGCGCAGTCAGCGACCGGATTCGGCGGCTGCTCAAGGACGGACTGGACCCTGCCTGGGTGTATGAAGAAGGAGAAGGGACCGGCGTCGAACCTGAAGACGTCTGCCTTCTCGGACGAACCCGATACGCGTTTAACGCTGTCATCACCGAGTTGGAAGCCCACGACATTCCCGTCGTTAAACGGATCGAAAACGGCGCCCTCTTTGAATCGCGACTGGGACGCTGCGCCTATGAAGCCCTCCAACTCGCTGAAAACCCTGGAAACCTGCCGGCTAGGCGACGCCTGTCGGAACATCTTGGTTTTGACGAACCGTGGGGATCGGGGGTTGCAAGCCAACCGTTAGGAGGACGAAACCTCCTTGAGGCCTTCGAAGGCGGTGAGAACATGCCCCCGGAGTTCGTCCGGGCCTTCGCGCCGTCTAACGACACCTCGAGTAACGACTTGCAGGTTGTCAGGAACCTGGTCACGCTTGATCTTGCTCTGAGACGAGACGAGATGGTGGCTTGGCAGCGTGACCAGGAGTTACTGGAACAGTTGTTGACCGACTACGAAATAAGCCGTTCACCGGCTACCCGGTCTCTTTCCGGGTTTCTCAGGATGCTGGCCCGAAACGAAGAAACGCCGCTATCTGTCAAGGCGGTGCGGGCGCTGACGCCGTACCGCGCCCGGGGGCTCGGCTTCAAGGTAGTGATAGTCCTCGGGATGAACGAGGGTACCTTTCCCTATTACCGAGCATCGACGCCTGTTGAGTTAGACGAAGAACGCAGGGTGGTTTACGTCGCAGCGAGCCGGGCGGCCCGGGCGTTACTTATGACCCGCCCTCGACAAAGGCGGTCTCGTTACGGACGACCGTATGAATGTCAGGTCTCCCGTTTCGTCGCAGAAATGGGGCTGGAGATGATGGACGTAGGCTAGGTTCTCGACTTCAAGACGAAGACACAAGGCAATTGCACGGGCGGCGGAGAAGCCTTGGTGAACCTTCTGACTATTGTCGTTGTCGTACCGGCAGTTTGTTGGTAGCTGTGGAAGCAGAGGCGCGGAGCTAGGTGCGAGATGCTTGTAGCGTTGTCGGTCAAGAACTTCAAGAGTATCAAGAACGCACGCGTTCGGTTTGGCCCGTTTACCTGCTTCGTGGGTCACAACGGGGTGGGCAAGAGCAACATGTTCGATGCGATCTACCTCTTGAGCCAACTGGCGGAACACGACATTTCCGAAGCGGCCGCCAAGGTGCGTCACACAGCGGCAGGCGGATATTCGCCACTTGATCTGGTTTTCGGCAGGGATCCGAGTCGGAGCATCGAACTCTCCGCCGACATCATCGTACCGACATCGGTGATGGACGACTTCGATCAGCCTGCCAAGCCGAGCACCACCCTCCTCAGATATGTGTTGAAACTGCGCTACGCAGAGGAGTCTGACCGTTTGGTCCTGCAATACGAGAGCCTCACACATGTGAAGCTGGGAGATTTCAAGGAGTTCGTCGGGTTCTCGGCTTCGCCGGACTTCAAGAGTTCGGTTGCGCTCGGGGCGAGACGGGGGGGACCGCTGATATCGACCAGGGATGACCGGATCATGCTACACGGTGACGGCGGGAGCCGTGGCCGACCGGCGCCGGTTGGTCGATCACCGCTAACGGTGGTGGGGGGCACGAATACCTCCGATTACCCGACCGTACTGGCGGCCAAACGGGAAATGTCTTCGTGGCGTGTCCTGCATCTGGAACCGAGTTCCATGCGGAGCCCCGACGCTCGTTGGGTCCAGCCCCGCCATGTCTCCGCCTCCGGCGGCCGTATACCTGCCACCCTTCACCGACTTGTAACGCAGGATCCACGGGCGCGCGGTGAGATACTGTACCGGTTGCGGCAACTGAACTCGGACATCGAAGACCTGGATGTCTTTGTGGACGACGCAGGTGATCAGTTCGCCCTACGCGCCCGGATCAAAGGAATCCCCAACTGGCTATATGCCCGGTCCCTGTCGGACGGAACGCTCCGCTATATAGCGTTGGCTCTCATGCTGATAGATGTCGGTGATCGGTCGGTGCTGTGTATCGAGGAACCCGAGAACGGGGTGCATCCGTCGCGGATGCCTAACTTTGTGGAAATGCTCCGTGACTACGCCGTGGACACCCACGAGCCGGTTGCGGATGACAATCCTCTCCGGCAGGTAATCATCAACTCGCACTCTCCTGAGGTGGCGCGGCAGTTGTCGTTCGACGATATCGTCTTCGTACAGCGCGCTCTGACCAGCGATAGGGGACCGATCAGCGTCTTCCGACCGATCGCGGACACCTGGCGCTCCGCCTTGACGAACGGGCAGACGGTGGGTACGCCGCCTGCTGCGACCAAAGCCGTTACCGACTTTATCGGCGGTTCACCCGTCGGACGCCAGATAGGTCAGCTGAAACTGGAGTTCGGAACCGCGAGATGAGCCGTCAACTGACCTACGCCGTTGTCGCGGACAGCGGTACCGACCGGTTGCTAGTACCGATAATCGAATGGGCGATCCATCGGCTCGACCCTCAAGTTGAGATCTTGGAACCGGAATTCTCGAAGCGTCACGGGCCGGTCGGAGAGTTCCTGGATTCGTATGACCCGTCCACGATGCTGATCTTCTGCCATCGGGATTCGGAGAACCAAACAGTTGACCAACGGATGAGGGAGTTCTCGCCAATTACCAGAAGGGATGTCGTTCCAGTCATACCCGTCCGCATGTCGGAAGCCTGGATACTGTTCGACGGCGCTGCGATCTCCCAGGCAGCCGGCTTATCCGGAAACGGGGTAACCACACCTCGAATCTCCGACTTGGAGAACCTCTCGGATCCGAAACAACACCTGGACGAGCTTCTTCTCACGGCGGCAGGAAATCCGTCCGGGCGACGGGGCCGTAACTTCAAGCGGTCGATTATCGAACGTCGGGTGAGCGTCGCCTCTCTTATATCCGATTACAGCCCGCTCGAAGGCCTGCCGGCGTTTCATTGCTTCCAGCGCCACCTTCGGAGGCGATACCCGTACCAGAGCGCGATCGTTCGATAACTGTCTGCCCGGGTGGGCTGGCTCATCATGGGCGCACGCGCTCCGGAACCTGGTCTTTCCCGGTGACTCCACACCCGGGCCGGCGCCCGCAATGGCCACCGAAAGTTGTGCTGTATCCGTCTCAAAGCCGCCTCACGTCACTTGGCGATGCTCCCCGAGGGCGACGGCGAACACCAAGGCGTCGGTGTCGGTATGGGTGATCGCCACCTCGATGCGGGTTACGCCTAACTCAGCGGCCCGGGCGGCGGCGCGACCGGCAAGGTTGACGGTGGGTTTGCCGCCGCCGGTGATCTCGATGTCGACCCAACGCAGGTGACGGTAGCCGGTCCCGAGCGACTTCATCACCGCTTCCTTGCCGGCGAAGCGGGCTGCGTAGCGGCGGGCCGGGTAGGCGAACCGTTCGGCGTACTCCTGCTCATGCGAGGTGAAACAGCGCTGCGCAAAGCGGGGGTAGCGAACCAGCACCCCCTCGACCCTGGCAATGTCGGCGAGGTCGACTCCGATTCCGATGATACGCATGTGGACATAGGGTAAAGGGAAGGGCGGATTGTTGGACTACCCGGCGCCTAGTGTCCTGAATCCCTGGTTCGCCTGGTTTGTAGCCCCGTGAAAAGTCCGTTGCGCGACCGGAATCCGCCTTCGTCTCTCAGCCGGCGCCGCTGTCGGCGGGACTGCGGGGTCTTTTCTGTCCTACCCCTCCTGTATGTTGTTTGTTAACCGTAATTACCGGCGGTCCGATTCCGACGTCGATCCGGGACCGCGTGAAGGGATCATATTCGTTCGAGACGGCCCCGCCAGGGGTATGGGAGGACGCGTCTCAACCAAAGGTGGTGGCGGTGGGGGAGGGCCCGCCGGGAAGGGCCTGATGCGGCGATTTTCGCGACCTTCTCCCTGGCCCAGGACACAAGTAATAGCGAGTCCGGTCGGTGCGGAGGAGGACAGAATGTCGCTATCTTCCCGCGGTCTGTTCGGTCACGGCGGCCACTATGCGGTTGGCGACCTCGCTCGGTCGTAACCTCCTGATCTCCATTCCACCGGGCAGCCGGGCTATCCACTGATCGACCTGGGGTAACCTGAGCGTTAGTTCCATCACGCCCGGTGAGTCCGATCCGGCGAGTACCCAGGGGCGATAACCGGTGGGGTCGGGCACGGACCAGAAGATCGAAGGACCCGTTCCGATCCCCTGCCAGGCGCTCATCTCGAAGCTCCTGTACCCCGCCCACGCCAACCAGGACCGGGAACCGAGAATGGGTCCTTGCAGATCTATTCGATACAACCAGGATCTGCTTATAGGATCGCCTCCGAGCAAGGTGGCGTAGTCCTCGACCGACAGTTGCTCCTCGTAGCGCCGGGTGGCCACCTCGCCGATCTCTCCGAACGCGGCGTCGAGGGCGTCGTCCACCAGGGAGAAGAGGAGCCTTACCGCGTCGTTCCAGATTGCAACCTGCCGCTCCTGTGCCTTCCGTAGCTTTTCGCGCGCCTCGTCATAGCCCTCATAGGCGGTGGCGTGACGAACCAGGTCCCGCAAGGCGTCGTCGGCGCGGTCCAGGATCAACTCGGAGATGGGTCCGATGTCGCCCCCGAGGTCAGACTCCGCCAGAGCCTCGTAATACCGGGAACGGTCCTTGCGCCTGATGATGATGCTCGGAAGGCCTGCCCTGATCAGTTCCAGATTCATAATCGCTCGCGAGGTCCTGCCGTTGCCGTCCAGGAACGGATGGATATGGGTCAGCCAGGTTTTCAAGACGATGGCTCGAAGCAGGGCGGAGCCTCCCTCGTTGGACTCCGACCAACTCTCCCATTCCTCCATCGCGGACATGACCTCACCCCACGAACCGGGGGGACGGTGTGGTGAACCCCCGATCCGGACCGGCCGGGTTCGCAAGAGCCCGGCGCCTGGTGTATCACCGAGAACCAGGGCGTGGATCTCCTTCACTTGGGAGAGGTTCGTGGGGGATGCGTCCTGCGCGAGATCGACCATCCTCTCAAGAGCTCTCGAAAGGTTCACGGCATCCTTCGAGAATGCAGGGTCGTGTCCGGTTATAGTAACCCCTCTCAGGATCGCCATCCGGGTTTCGCCGACGTCCAGCGTACTGCCTTCAATCGCGTTCGACTCCGCGATCTGGCGGAATCGGGTGTCGCCGAAGTAGGCGCGCAGCGTTTGCTCCGAGAGTTGTCCCTGTTCCCGTAACAGATCGACGCGTCGCTGGAGTTTGTCGGCTTTGTCGAACACCCATCCGCCGGTGTCCTCCAGGCTGTAGGGGCTCCCGTCCAAGCTGATGGTCATCATGATCTCCCTGCCGTGAATGGCTCGCCGATACTACGAGGTGCGCGGGTAGGTGGGGTAAATCCTTCCGGTTGGGGGCTTTGTCGGGGTTGTACCCAAGTGGCAATAGCACCCCATCCGGTAGAGCCATGATTATCCGCGCGAATCCCTGAGGATGGTTACGAGCGAGACCCGAAGAGCCTATTCATTGCCGGGTTCGGAGACCCGAAAACCCTGATATCTCAACGCCGAGGCCGCCGCATGGGGATCCCGCCGTACGGCAGATTTCAGCTGTCTGCGGTAAAACCTGTCCCGATGGTCGTCGAGTACCTCATTCCACTCGTCGTTCTCGGGTTCGACCAACCCCTCCACGACGCAGAACTCGATGATGTCCTCCAAGCATGGCCGGAAGCGGCGACCGCCAACAGGTAGGTGAAGCCGCGAGGATGGTCGATCTTTCCAACCGACCTTCGCCATATCACCAAGCCGGGCGCTCTCCCCGTGAATATGCAGGTGAGCCTCTGGATACTCGTTGGACGGGTTACGGACATAGTGGTAGCGGACCGCCGTCCGTTCCTCACTTGGTCCTACACTGTAGGTGCTCTCGGTAACCGCCAAGAACCGGCCGTCTTGTTCGTCAAGGTCTAGCGTATACGCAAGAAACAGGTAGAGGGACATGCGCGGCCGCCGGGTGCTCAGCTTGATAGCCGAAGGCTCCAAGTTCGTTCTTGTGATTCCGTAGCTTACTAGCCCTGATTCTTCATGCCCCGGACACACCGAACTCAAAAAGGCCATGTCAAG
>CAZEZF010000075.1:0-7543 GCA_964516495.1 uncultured Acidimicrobiia bacterium
GGAGGGCCCGCCGGGAAGGGGTCTACACCAGGGATTTTCGCGGTCTTTTGCTGACTCGGGACACTAGGAGCGTATCAATTACCTCCTGCCGACCCGATGTCCGATGGTAAACTGCCTGGTCAGTGGGCGGAGGGCCACCCTACCCCCGTCTTTTTCGGCACCCTCCTACTCATCCATCGGCGGTTGAAACCCGGTCTTCATCGATTCTCTCCTGTGTTCCGCTTTGTGATGTACCACTCGGTGTGGACTGTGCAAGCCGCTAGTTTGATCTGTTTCACAGTGAGCTTCGCGTCGGACCGGTCCGGAGAGACTCGGGCCGCCGCGGGATCGCCCCCGGTAAGTGTCGTGAATCCTTGTTTTCTTTTGTCGTTGTGGTGTGGCGCAGCGGTGGGGGACGGATTTGTGTCCTACCCATGTTGCATACTGGTAGGTAACCGTAAAGCGCCGAGTGGCCCGTCTTGGGTACCGGACGGACCTGGCCGGCATCATATTGAACGTTCTATCCCGGGTCGGGGTATGGCGGGACGCGTTTCGACGCTGAGGAGGCGGCGGTTGGGGGTGGGACCCACTTGGGGAGTCAACCAGACTGGAGGGATATTTTTCGCGGTCTTGTGTTCCCTAGGGTGTGGGAGCCGGATGGCGACTCGGCCGGCGGTCGGCGAATCCAGGGCGCAGCACAACCGGTCAAAACATCCATAGAGTGGGGTGTGTCCGCGTCAAGCCTCACATACGAAGCAGCCGGCAGCGACTCACCTCGGTCGTCGGGAAGAAAGTGGCCGTAGCGACATTTCGACGTACGAGCTCACACCGTCAAGCACACTCGCCGGATGTGACGCGTCCGAGCCCGGCTCGACTCCCGCCGACGGCAGCAGCACCGAACCTTATAGAGCTTGCAGTATCAGACTATTCGCGATTCCTAACCAGGGTACGGGTGGTGACGGTTACACCGATCAGGGCGAGCACGGTTAGCGCGGCCTCGGCCACGAGGAAACCCGACCCGAGCACGGGAACGGTCAGATCCCTCTGGACGATACCGGTCGCTACCGCCCCTCCGGACGACCCGCCCAGAAAGAAACCGAGATAGAAGAGGCCGATAGCGATCGATTGGTCGGGGCCTTCGAATCGTTCCGTGATCGCATCCACCAGCGGCGGTGTCAAGAGACCGAAACCGATGCCCAGCGGTATGCCGATCAGGGCTACCGTGGTCACGCGGTCGATGCCCATGGTCGCCAGTAAACCCGTTCCTACCAGGAGGAACAGCAGGGAGGCGAGCGTGGCCCCGCTATGGCCCAGTCGGCGTACGGCAAGACTGTTGACGGTGGAGGCGAGGGCGACCGATGATGCGGCGGGGACCATGACCAGACCGATACCCACTGCGTCGATCTCGTGGACCCGCGCCAGAGCCGAAGGCAGCGCCACGATGGTTCCCAGATAGGCGGCGCTCCCTATGTAGCCGGCGAGTATCAAGGTTTGGAACCGGCGATCCGACACTACCGACCGTGGGATGAAAGGCGCAGGGTGGCGTTGGGAACGGGATGCGGAAAGGGCGCCGCCCAGCAACGCGATCAGCAGCGCGCCGGTCGTAAGCAAGGTGGCGCCGTCGACAGGGAATCGGTTTACGGCGTAGACGAAGCCGCCGATCATGAGCATGACCGAGCCCGCTCCTACGTAGTCCAAGCGACGAGCCGGATCTCCACGCTCGGGCATGTCACGGCGGATGAACAAGGCGACCGGTGAGCTGAGCATGCCGATGGCCACCGCGGCTCTCCAACTCACCAGATCAACGAGCAGTCCGCCGATCATCGGTCCGAGGGCTTGTGCGATCCCCACCACCGCGGTGATGACGCCGTAAGAGAATCGGCGCCGCTCGGGAGGGAATCGGGAGGCGAGGATAGCGACCGAAAGGGTAGGGATGGCCCCTGATCCTGCTCCCTGGATTATCCGGGCGGCGATCACCACTGACAAACTCGGCGCTATTACCGCCACGAACGACCCGAACGCAAGGAGCATTATGCCGAAGGAAAGGGTACGACCCACCCCGAAACGACCCGCCAACCTTCCGTACAGGGCGGTGGCCACCGCGAAGGTACCCGAATAGCCGAAGACCACCCATCCGACGTCGGCGGGACCGGCGCCGAAGGCCTGAGCGATAGCCGGTTGGGAGACCGCCGACGCCGATGTGTTGGCGACGGTGAGGAACACGGCTGTAGCCATCATCGCCAGGATGGCCGACGCCGACAGCCTTCCTCTAGGCGTAGCCATGCAGCGATTCAATTCCGCCCCACACGGGAGGTTCCGAGCGGCGAGTCGGCAAAGCCGCACCGGACCAGGTAGGAGGAACCGGTAAACAGGTTCGAGGCGTGTATGTGTTTCTAGTGGGCAGGATGGATGCCTCCGCTAGTGTATTCAAGAACACTGTATACAAAGTGAGAGCAGGGTCCGCCCTGCTTCCGAGCCTTGAATCATCGAGCAGGAGTAGTCCGGTGGCCAATCCGAAGATCGAGATCGAGCACGTTGATAAGTTCTACCGCAAATCCGGTACGTCGTCGAAGCGATTCGGAAGGCGGGGTAATGGGCACGAAACGGTCCAAGCGCTGCGTGACGCCAGCCTGAATGTCGCAGAAGGAGAGTTTGTCAGCCTGATCGGTCCAAGCGGGTGTGGCAAGACCACCCTGTTGAAGGTGTTGGACGGCCTGGTTCCCTATGACTCGGGATCGGTGAAGGTGTCGGGACGTCCGGTGACCGGACCAGGCCGGGACCGCGCCTTCGTTTTCCAGCACTTCGGTCTGTTCCCATGGCGGACGGTGGTGGGGAATGTGACCCTGCCCTTGGAAGCCGCCGGCAAGTCGAAGGCCGAGCGTGAGGAGATTGCCGACAAGTACATACGGATGGTCGGTCTCGAGAACTTTGCGAACCTCCACCCTCACGAATTGTCGGGAGGGATGCAGCAGCGGGTCGGGATAGCGAGAGCCCTCGCCGTGGATCCTGAAATACTGCTGATGGATGAACCGTTCGGGGCTCTTGACGCCCAGACACGCGAGTTGATGCAGATCGAATTGCTTGGAATATGGGAGAAAACTCGCAAGACGGTGGTGTTCGTCACCCATAGCGTGGATGAGGCGATCTTCCTGTCCGGGCGGGTGGCCATCATGTCGGCCCATCCGGGTACGGTGAGCGAGGTCGTCGACGTACCGTTCCCGTATCCGAGAACCGAGGGGGACCTGAAGCGGGATCCCTTGTTCGCCGACATGCGGTACGACATCTGGAACAAGCTCCTACCCGGCAAGACCGCCGGCGTCTGAAGGTCGGTTACATTCCGGATACCGCAAACGGAGTTGCTCGATGGCTAAGACCGCAACGATCCGCGCTCGAATCGAACCGTTCCTCCCCCCGCCATTTGAGTTCCGGTTTTCACAGTTGGGCCTTTCCGTGACGCAGGCAAACGCTCTTCTACAACGGGTGGCTTTGCAGAGGGGTCTGCCGTTTGCGGTGAAGGTTCCCAACACCGAAACCGAACAGGCTCTGCAAGCAGGCGCGTGACGGGGAGGACCTCAAACGTGTTGCCAGGCGAAACAAGGATCTGACAAGGCTATGGAATGTCGACAAGCTGCAGCCGGTACCCGTGAACCGCTTCTTCAATGCTCATGGGCACGCTGCTCGCCTCGGGCAGCCGCGCCCCTGCTGCAAGGTTATTCCACTCCGTGGGGGACGGTGTCCCGGATGACAGCGTCGTTGTGGTGCACGACCGTGTACACGGGTACCGCCCGTCGGGAGAACGTTCCCAGCGGGCACCGGGCATCGCCCCAGTCGATCATGGCGAGCACGGAATCGGCGGAGGACGGACTGTTCACATGGATGTCGAACACCAACCATTGGATATGGACCGGTTTGTCCTCGAAGCCGTGTTCACCACGCAGGTCGAGGTGGGTGGTGATGTTCATCCGCAGGTTGTCGATCTCGCAATCCGCAAAGGCCGCTCCCTTGGCGTACCAGCCGAGCATGCAGAATGCGATCCCGCTCAGAAAGTATCTGATAGGGCTGGGGCCTCGCTCGTGTCCTCCCCGATCCAACGCCTCGTCTCCGAAGAAGGTGAACTCCCGGTCGTACTGGATGAAGGAAGACCGCACGCTCACGTCTTCTACTGTCTCGGCCGAGACATAGGGGTGGACCAGCCCGGCGGCATGGTTATCGGCCAACTTGTCGACCACCCCCAGGTAGTTGGACTTCAACTTGTCGTGATCGACGATCCCCATCGTTCAGCTCCTTCTGTCTGACTGCGGTACGCTCGACTGGGCGATTCCCTCCCGCACCATCGGCAGCACGGACCTGCTTATCGTTTCCAGAGTCTCCTCGAACCGGTCGAACTGGTTTCGCACGTCGAAAGTAAAGTGATCGAACCCTCGGTTGTAATACTCCAGGATACCGGCCGCCACGTCACCGGGATCGCCTACCACCACCACCCCTCGGATGTCCTCAAGGGTCCGGAAGGCGCCGCCGGGTGGGATGACCCAATTGCGCTTACCGTCTCTTGACATGCGTTCCACGTTCACCCGGCTGCGAGCCCGCTCCCGGTCCTCGTCGAGGATGGTGCGGGGGGTGACCGACAGGAACAGATGGTCGATGCCGCCGAGCAACCGGCGCATGTAGGACAGCCGCGCATCGACGGTGGTAAGGGGGACGGTGCCGGCCAGCCATCCGTCCGCGTGGGTGGCGGCGATCCGGGCTGCCCTCTGTGAAGGGCCTCCATAGAGGATCGGTAGCGGATACTCGAGCTTGGGTTCGAGGGAGGCGTGGTGAACCCGGAAGATCTCTCCTTCCATGGTCACTTCGTCTTCGGTCCAGAGGCGTCGAACGATGTCGATCATCTCCAGCACCGCCTGGTGTTTCCGGGCGGGATCGATACCCGCGGCGCGCAACTCGCCGCCATGTCCGGCCCCGAAGCCGGCGATAACCCGACCACCGGTCAGGTAGGACAGGGTCAGGTACTGCTGGGCGACCCGAATGGGATGTCGCACCGGGATCATCACCCCGGTCCCGATGACCAACCTTTCCACCAGGGTTCCCAGCCCGATCAAGGTGGTGAACGGTTCGAGGAAGGTCATGTCGGTGTGCTCCTCGTGGCTGTGCGGATGCCAGAGAAGATGATCCCGCGCCCAGACCGCATCGAAGCCCAGGTCCTCGATCAGCTTGATACCTTCGATCAGGCGTCGTCGGGATGCGTGGGGACCGAAATGAGGGAGGAGCACCCCGAAGGTCATACCGGTCACGGGGCGGCGTAGCGGGTGGCTGTTCAAGGCGAGGTTCACGGCCGGCGCCTCGATGCGTGTACGCAGGTCGAGCATCCCGCCCGTGTCTTATATCTGTCGGCGGGTCGACGGGTGGTGGGTGTCACGGTCCCTATCCGGTCGCGGATTTCAGAACGCCCGAGGTCGCCAGGAGGACAATCGGGATTCCACGGCTTTGGTAATCGAGATGAGGATTCCCCCGATCACCATCAGCAGGATTGCCATGGCGAAAAGACGGTCCGTGTTATAGGCGGCCCTGGCGTCGCGTATCACGAAGCCCAGTCCGGGCACCCCGATCAGGAACTCCGCCACGATCACCGCGATGAGCGCCCGTTGCACTGCGATACGGAGACCGGTGGCGAGGAACGGGACCGCTCCCGGTAGGAGGATCTTCAAGAACATGTGACGGTCGCGCGCAACAAGCATCCCGACCGTGGCGAACAGGAGGATCAATCCCTGCAAGAGGTTCAGCCAACCGGCGGCGGTAGCCAGGAAGATGATGGTAAGGAGCGTGGCCCCCACCCATTCCTCCACCGCTCCTTTACCCGATCGTAGGTTGAAGGCATAGGAGATCTCGTTGTACTCCTTCATAAGCTCGTGTACCCCGGCGGCGGTGGAAAAGGCTATCAGAACCGAGCAAGCCACCACGACACTGGCGATCACGAACCGGGAGAAGGGTATCTCGACTCCGACGGCCAGGAACTTGTCCGCTATGCCGAACCAGACGACCATGATGGGGACGAATGCCACCCGCGGTACCGAGTAGACAGCCGCCAGGTAGGGATCCAACGCCACCCGGAACACCCGGTACCGGCCGATCAGGAAGCCGAGCGTCACCCCCACGATGAACGAGAGCACCATGCCGACCAGGAGAGCGCCCAGCGACTTCATTATGAGGACAGGGAAGCTCCCCTCGATGTAGGGGAGAACCTGCTCGGCGCCCAACAGCCTCCACAGTTCGGCGAGGGTAAGGCTGGGTTGCGAGTACCATTCCGGCTTGCGAGCGCCGAACAACTCCCAGAAGCCGAGGAAGACCACTATCCCGGTCAGTTGAAGGATCCTGACGCGGCTGATCCGGGAGGAGATGGGCGTCGTCGTCTCCGGCGGGGCGCTGCCTTGCCTGTCCGTCGAAGTCTCGGTCGTCATGCGGGCGCCTTGACGCTCCAAGGGGTGACCCGGCGCTCTAGAAGCCGCAGACTGAAGTTGATGGCGACTCCCACCGCCATGACGGTCAGCATGCCTGCGAAGGTCGAGTGCATCCTGAACTCGCTCGTCTGGTTGCTTATCAGACCGCCGATGCCGTTCGCTTCGAGAAAGAACCCGGCCAGCACGACTCCCACCATCCCGTGGAGGAGGCCGAGTCGGAGCCCCGTGATGATATAGGGAGCGGTGGCCGGCGCCACGATCTTGGTGAGCATCATCCTTTCCGGGATGGAATACGCCTTGGCTACATCTACATATTCGGCGTTGGTGACTTTGATCCCATCCCGGACGGTGAAGAAGACCTCGAAGAAGCTGAAGAGGATCACTATCAGGACCTTGGCGTTGAACTGGTAGCCGAGCCATAGGGCGATAATCGGGAGCAGAGCGATCTTCGGGGTCATGAAAATCCCCACGAACACCGGCTCGACCGTGTTGTCGATCGACCGGTAGCGACCCATGACGAAGCCCAAGAAGACTCCTGCGACGGCTGAGATGGCCAGGGCGGTGAACATGATCGCCAGGTCCGATCTCCACGCTTTCCACAGGTCTCCGCTTACGGCCATGTCCCACAACGCGTTCCACGTTCTGGTTACCGAAGCGAACGTCACCGTACTGGTGCGCCTGCCGAAGACCTCCCAACCGGTGAGTATGACGGCGAGGGTGACCATCCGGATTACCCAACTCGACTGGAACATTCTGAGGATGGGGGGCACGGACCGGTTGAGCATGGCGACCGAGGATGCGGCGGCGCCCTCCTGCCTGGTCAGCGTGTCAACTGCGGCCATTCCTGCTCCTGTCCGATCGCCTCGGCAAAGCGACAACGTCGTTCTTCCGAAAGCCCGGGTAAGGCTGCCTGTCGCCCGGCGACATCCCTAAGAAATCTTAGCGTCGGCTCTACCCGGGGGATTCGATTATGTGGGGACCGGTGGTCCGGATTTCTATCGTGAGGAATCCGGACCACCAGTCTTCATCCAACTAACTCGGTGGACGCCTATGACCTTCCGAGTATTTCGAGTGCTTTGTCTTGGAACTCGAAGGTGACGAGTTCTTCGACG
>CAZEZF010000075.1:7643-17910 GCA_964516495.1 uncultured Acidimicrobiia bacterium
TCCGAGTATTTCGAGTGCTTTGTCTTGGAACTCGAAGGTGACGAGTTCTTCGACGGTGTATTCGCGGTCGACTGCTTCGAACGCGAAGGATGTGTCGAGGGTGGTTTGCATTAGGTCGTGGTCGAGGGATCCGTTGACCGGCCACATGTCGAGTTCACCGACGAGGCTGTCGTAGTCAAGCGAGGCAGCTTCGGGGGTGAGGTTGTCGTTCACCGACATGGCGTACTCGATCCACCGCTGCTTGTCGTCCTGGGCCCAGCGGGCCGACTTGAGGGAGGCGATGTTGAACGCCAGCGCCATGTCGGGGTTGGCCTCCACCCAGTCCCGCTCGGCGTACCACACCGAGGAGATCTGCGGGTTGGATTCCCAGCCTGCGCACAGCATGTTGTAGGCGCCTTCGCCCTCGTTGAGGGTGAGCTGCGTCAGACGCCAGGTAGCGGAGATTCCCCCGACGACCTGTCCGGAGACGATCGCGGCGGTGGCTTCGCCGGTGTGCGCCAGCCGTACCAGCTGCACGTCGTCGACGGTCATGCCCACATCGGCGAGGCATTTCTGGAGGGTTTGGCCGGTGATCTGGTTGAGGCTCTGGGTGGCCGCCACCGGGTGGCCCCGTAATTCCTCCATGCTGGTGATAGGCGCCTTGGCGGCGATGATGAACGAGTTTTTCTGGTCGTCACCGCCGAAAGCGACGAAATCCGAACCGGCCGACACCGCGTTGGCCATACCGGCCAGGGACAGTTGCCCGACCTCTACCTCACCGGCGATGGTCGCGGCTACCAGAGGATCGGAATCCAGCAAGCGGAACTCGACATCGAGACCGAAATCATCCCGCAGGAAGTCCATCGTCCGGAACGCCCCGGTCAACGAAGCATTCGGGAACCCGGAACTACCCACAACCACCGACTGGCCCTCGATACGGGACCGGATATCAGCAATCATCGCATCCGCATCCATCATCCCATCACCATCAGCCATCGCATCGTCGGACGGAGCGGTTTCGGTGGGCGTATCGTCAGCGGGAGGCTGGGTCGCCTGCGTTGCCTGGGTTGCTGATGCGCCCTGGGTGGTAGTGGTGGGCTCGTCGTCTCCTCCGCAGGCGACCATGACCAGTGTGAACCCCAGCACCAAGGCCAATAGCTTTGAATGTTTCATCTGAACTCCTCCCGTTAATCGGTGGATCCTCAACACACCGACGGTCCATCGGCGTCACATGCCGCTTCCGGTATATGAGCCGTAGACTTCTCCGCATAATGTATACAGAGCGGCCTACGCTCGCAACTGATTCCCGTCGGAATGGGTTGGTAACGTCATTGATACGAGAATCGGAGCATCTAGTTTTGCGTATCTAGTTTTGTGGTGATGTCGGCCTCCGGGCTGCTCACCCGGACGCGTCGCGCTTCGGTGTTGCTGCAAAACGGGGGAGAACCTCCTCCCCTAGTCGCTCGACACCTTCCTCGAACGCCTCCATCCGCTCCCGTAGGTCGAGTACCACCTCATCAACACCGCCACCCTTCAAGAGATGTAGTTCCTCGACCACGTCGTCGGCGGTTCCGGCGATAAGCGCCCCCCTGAGGTCCTCCGCCGACTCGAACGGTCCATCCGGATACCAGGCCGGCTTCCGGCGGCACTCCTCCAGTATTCCTTCGACGTTGACCTTCGCCAGAGCGCGTTCCCTGCTCCGGTCAAGGGAAATCAACGGGACTATCGCTATCCGCATCGTCTTGCCTGCTTGGTGGGCCTCCTCTCTGAGGCGCTCCGACAATCGGTCGAACACCTTGAAAGGACACCGACCGGGAAACCATCCGTCGGTGAATCGGACGGCGCGGCGGAGGGCCGCCAGGCTGGAACCGCAGTACAGGAGCAGCATGTCGGTGGGCGGCGCCGGATCCAGGGTGAGGTTGTCGAAGTCGATCAGAGACCCTCGATGCGATGCATGTGGATGTGAGGTGGCCCGCAGGACCGTCACCATCTCCTCGAAGAGGGCGACCCGATCTTCGATGGCGAGGCCTGCCAACCCGAACGCCTTCGGCTGTCCCCCCAATCCGACTCCGAGCACCAACCGACCGCGAGCCAGGTAGGACAGCGAACCCACCATCTGGGCTAGCAGCACGGGCGGCCGGATCGGGGTCAGGGTTGCCATCCCCACCGTGAGTCGGGTAGTCGCCGCTACCGCGCTCATGGCTATGAAGGGATCTACGAAATGATGGCTGGGCTTCTCGAACGATACGCCACCTGTGAAACCCAACTGGTCACGGAAGTAGAGGCTCGAGAAACCGAGTTGTTCGAGGCGCTGACCGATTCCGAACACCCGATCCCAGGTCGAATGGGGACCGAAGTGCGGCGCCAGCAGACCGAATCGAAGGCTCATCCGCGCCAGGTTTTCATATTGGAAGGCTCCTCAACGTTCCGAGCATCGTATACGATCAAGTTGTGCCCGATGGAATCGATGGAGATCTCAGGGTTGCCGTAATACAGGCGGCGCCGGTATTCCTGAACAAGGAAGCGACCATACGCAAGGCGTGTGACCTCATAGGGGAGGCCGGATCGTCCGGCGCCCACCTGGCCGCTTTCGGGGAGAGCTTCGTCCCCGGTCATCCCGTATGGTTCCATGTCCTGTCTCCTACGGCCGAGCGGTCCAGAAGACTCGCCTCCGCCATGGTGACGAACGCTCTAACCGTCCCGGGTCCTGAAAGCGATCAACTCTGCGAGGCCGCCGCCTCGGCGGGAGTCATGGTCGTGATCGGCTTCGTCGAGCGCCCCGACCCCCGGGTGAGCGTCGTGTATGACAGCCAGATGGTGGTGTCCGCGGAGGGGGAGTTGCTCGGCGTAAGGAGGAAACTGGTTCCCGCGGTGGGTGAACGGGTCTTCTTCCATCCAGGCGGCGACGAATCGATACGTGTATTCGACTCGCCGTGGGGGCCGGTGAGCGTGCTGGCCGGAGGGGAGAACTCCAACCCGCTACTCACCTATGCAATGCGTAGTCTCGGGGCTCGGATCCATGTGGCCCTGTGGCCGCCCCACTTCCATGCTCCGGGGGTGATGCAGAACGTAATGTCGATCACCGGGCGCGCCGTCGCCTACCAGAACACCGCGCACGTTCTGGCGGCAGCCACCTCCAACGACTCCGGCGCGGTGGATCGGATGGGTGCAGACCCCGATCAACGAGCCGGCCTCCTGGCCATGATCGAAGAGCCCGTCTCGACGATCTACGCACCGCGCGGGGCGATCCTGGCCGGTCCCCAACCCGGGGAGGGGATTCTGTACGCCGATCTCGACCTGAACGCCGGGACTTGGGCCCAACTCGTGAACCGCCAGTACGACAGGCCCGATCTGCTCCGCCTTACCTGGGGAGGATCGGGTAGAAGTGGTCTGTGATCGATAGGCGGAGCCCGAATACCGGCCCCGTCGCCCGGGACCTTCCCGAACGGGAGAACCGGGCCGGCCAAGCCCGCTGCCTCATCGAGGACCGGTTCGGCGACGCCCTGGATCCCGAAGATGTCCAGACGCTAATCCCCTACGTCGTGCAGATCCTCCGCCGGTCCGCCCGGCTCGCCGAGCGCGTACCGTCCTTGACCGATCCTCGCGGCGACACACACTTGGACGACCGTTGAGTGGCGACGTTGCCCTCCGCTCTATCAGAGACACGGCGCCTCGGATTTCGTCTCGGGAGGTCTCGCCCCTGGAACTGGTCGACGACACGCTGGACCGGATCAGGAGGTTCGATCCACTCCTGCGGTCCTACGTCACCGTCTTCGAAGAGGAGGCGAGGGCAGAAGCCGGATCGGCCGCTCAAGAAATCGGCGCCGGGGGTTACCGGGGTCCGTTGCACGGTATTCCGGTGGCGGTGAAGGACAACGTCGCCATGGCCGGACATCCCACTACCAACGGATCCTTGCTCTGGGCGGATCGCACCACCGACTTCGACGCCGAAGTCGTAACCCGCCTGCGGCGCGCCGGGGCAGTCATCGTGGGGAAGAACAACATGCACGAGTGGGGAATGGGGGGTACCTGCAAGGACATGCACTTCGGTACGGTGCGTAATCCATGGGATCCGGCTCGCATACCGGGAGGTTCGAGTGGAGGCTCCGCCGCGGCGGTCGCCGCCGGTCTGGCCTGGGCCGCAGTCGGCACCGACGGGTGGGGTTCGATCCGGACCCCGGCGTCGTATTGCGGGGTGGTGGGCCTGATGCCTACCCACGGTCTGGTCAGCCGCTTCGGGGAACTGCCGCCCACCAGTTCGTGGCACCACACGATCGGTCCGATTACCCGCACCGTCCGGGATGCGGCAATCATGCTCGACGTTATGGCGGGATTTGATCCCAAGGATCCTTTATCCGTCCGTTCCGGATTCGGAGGCGCTTACCGGCAAGGTCTCGAACGAGGAGTCAAGGGCCTCAGGATCGGAATACCTTCCTCGTTCTTCTTCGATGACGCACTACCCGAGGTGTCGGCCGCCGTTCATGAGGCAGCAAGGGTCTTCGAAGGCATGGGGGCTTCGTTGGAGGAGGTTGACCTATCGATCTTCTACGAGGTACCGCTGGTCCTGGCGGCGGCGCAGCACGAGTCGCAGTCCGTTCTCCTGCCATACGCCCTCGACAATCCGGACGGCTTCGCCACCCCGGAGATACGGTATCGGATACTGGCCGGCGAGTTCGTGTCGGAGGCCGATCACCGGCGGGGCATGCAGGTGCGCAACGAGATCCGAAGCAGGGTTGCCCGGGTGTTCGAAGAGGTGGATGTGGTGCTCACCCCCTGCAACTCGACCGTGGCTTTCCCGATCGATGCTCACCGGGTTGAAATCGCCGACGGACAGTATGTCGATCTGGACCAACCGGGCGCCCAGAGCAGGCTCACCACCCGGCTCACCCTGCCCTGGAACCTCGTCGGTGTTCCATCGATCTCCATACCGTCCGGACGCTACGTCGAGGGCCTGCCGGTGGGCTTGCAGCTATCGGCCGGGCGGCTTCAAGAGCCCGTGTTGCTACGGGCCGCGGCGGCCTACGAGTCAGCTGCCGGGGGCTACCGCCCACCGCCGTTCCCGGACACGCGGGACGATCGAGGGTCTTGAACTGGCATTACGTCGCAGTGCGGGGCGATCAGATCGAGCGAACCCGGACTCCCATCGCCCGGGCCAAAGACATCACGTCTCGGATGTCACGGGTCACTATTTCATCGCCCCGCCTCAGGGCTCCGGCGACCACCGACACATCAACCACGTCCGCTACAGCGTGCTGGTGGCAGATAACACCTACTTGGCGAGCTAGCCGTTCGTCGAGCGGCTCGATGTCGCAGTGTGCAAGGAACCTGGCAAGCCAGTACTGCCGCGGGCCGCCACGCCATGCCTGGGCGAGTACGCCAGCCGGGACCACCGGTTGGGTACCCCGCCTGACCGCAGTCCTGTGCAACCTCCAGATGCCGTCTTCGTTCCTCTCGGCCGCGACCAGAGCGCCGGTGTCGTAAGTGAGTCCCGCCCTGTTCACCCTTCGACTCCGACACCGAGTTCGTCCAAGATCGCATCCGCCCAGGCCCTTTCCTCTGGCGTGAGGGGACCGAACTCAGCGTCGTACTCGGCAGTGGCGACCCTGCACCGCTGCAGGCGCGCTTCCTGCTCCTCGGGGGTCTCCTCGGGTGGGGTCCACTCGCCGACGATCCGCTCCCTTGTCTCCTGGTCCAGCTTGGAGAACTCGAGAATGTAGAGGCCGGCTCTCCCGATCTGCCCGTCGACGGCCCGAAGATCCTCTCCATCTCGATCTCCGACGACATGGGGATCGGGGGAGAACTCCGGCGTTTCCTTGATGCCATGTCCAACATCCGCAACGTGGGACGAGCGTCCGGCGACAGAAGGTGTATCCATGTACTGATCATATCACAAACACTTATAAAAGAGCACAACCCTGTTAATTCTGATTCTTCATGCCCCAGGCACACCGATGTAGCAAAAGCCACGCCAAGCGCAGCATCGTGGGGCGTCTTGACGTTCACCTTCGGGTGATGGACGCACCCCGTCCCAGGCGAGGCCGTCAAGCAGCTATTTCCCAGTTCAGAGAGTTGATTGCCTCTCTCTCGGTTACCCATTCAAACCCCTGCATGAAAAATCGGGGTTAATGAAACAGTTACAACTCGTAGCCGAGGACATCACCCTCGTGCCGATGGGCAGCACGCAGTTGCGCTACGAGGCGCTCATGGCGGGCAAGACATCCGCCACGATGCTTGCCGTGCCGTGGTCGGCCACGGCCTTAGAGTCTGGCTTCAGCCTGCTGGGACACCGGGATCACGTGCTTCCGGGAATGCAGGGATCAAGTGGGACGTCGCTCGCGCCCTAGCTGGATGCCCACCCCGATACCGCCGACGCCTACCTGAAGGCGGTATTCGCCGCGATCACCTGGTTCAACTGTCTCGACCACCTCCACGATACCAACCAGTACGTGTGCGACACCTACGGTACGAGTCCCACTCTGGCTGACGCGCGGCCGTCGCTTACTGGATGATCGACACAAACCACGACGCCAAGCTCGTGTACACGCTGCTGTGGTCCAAGGAGGCCGGTTGGCCCGTCGACTGCCACCGAGCCCCGCCGCACGGTCCGAGAGGGGCCTACACACAGAGGTTGACGACGAGGCGCTGTTGCCATATCCTTCGGCACATCTACTCCCCGCCCGCTGGACGGATCACCTTGATTCCGTCCCCGGGCGGGTGTTTCTCCTCATGCGTACGTTAGTCCTCATCGACGGCCAGAACCTGTACCACCTGGCGAGGATCGCCTGGGCGCCGATGCCGCCGGATCGCTCCTCTCCCTACTCCTGGCCCAGCTACGACGTCGATGACCTCGCGGCAACCCTCGTGGCCCGCATGCCCCAACGCACGCTCAGCGAGATCCGCTTCTACACCGGCGTCCCAGCGCCGTCTGTCAATCAATTCTGGCACTACTTCTGGACGAACAAGTGTCGTCGCCTTCGCAACCAGGGCGTCCACGTCTATACGGGGCGGGTGAACTCAGCCGGACAGGAGAAGGGCGTGGACGTGAGCCTGGCCCTTGACCTCATCCAAGCGACGCACGAACAGCGTTACGAAGTCGCCATCATCGTGAGCCAGGACGCAGACTTCGGTCCCGCCGTGAGGCTGGCCAAGAACATCGCCCGCTCGCAGAAGCGACACCTTCTGTTCGAGTCGGCGTTACCGGTGGGGCCTGGCAGCATTTCAACAAGGGGCGTACCGGGAACGACGTGGACCCACATTGACCGGGCTACTTACGACGCCTGCCGGGACCCGCCCGACTACCGCCAGCCGTAGCCAACCGCCTGCCAGGCGGCTGCTTCGGTGCACCTTCGGGCTATCGGCGGGTTCGGTTGTTCTTCCGTGACCCGGGCTGGCGGTGTGGCGGCGGGGGCTTCCTCGGTGTCCGGCTTTGAGGAGGCACTGGGCTTTGGCGCGGGGCATCCACTCACAGCAGGCCGGTGTGGCTGCCTGCTGTGAGAGGGGGGTGGCGACGGACGGGTTGTCGCCGGTGACGGCGAGTGCTTCCGCTCGCTCGCGGGTTTCGCCGGTCCGGATCATGATCTCCAGGTCGCGTTGTTCGATGGCGCGGTACCTGATGGCGGCACCGGCGAAGGTCACGCGCCCTCGGCCGGTTTCGAGGATCGCTCCTTGGTCGAGCAGACGCTTCTTGTAGGCGGATGTGTTGGGTGCCGCTGTTCCGAGGCGGAGTCCCGTGTCTCTGAGCCGGGAGGGGCCGTCGTCCTCGAGCATCGCTTATAGGAAGAGCTTGTCGGTGGGTGACAGGCGCCTCCCAGATCGGGCCGGTCCCATGGCGCGCGACGTCGTCGTCCATCAGCGTGGCCGCTCCCGCTACGTGGTTGCCGGCAATCTCGGCGGGCGGAGGGCCGGCGAGATCCCAGATGTGGTATCCGATCGACTGGATGGCGTAACCCATGCCGCGTGCCTTGACGGAGTAGCTGGAGATCGATGGCGCCGCCGTGCGTGGAGAGCGGCCCTTCAATGGCTTCCATGCCGTCGTGGATGGTGATGTTGCCGACGCATTCCCGGTGGCAGTGGTGGAAGAACGTGAATCCCTCGTCGGTCAGGCGCGTGTAGTCGATGTGGGGGAGGTCGATGCCGATGAAGGCGAGTGGCCTCCGGTCGATCTTGGTGATCTGCTGCAGCGCTCCGGCGATCCGGATGGCCTCCGGCGCGGTGAGGTTGTGGAATTCGTCTATGACGAGGAGGACGCTGCGGTGGCGAGTGTGTCGAGCCGTCTCCGTAGGTGGGTCGGCCGGTTGGACGTGTTCTCCCGGGTGCCGCCGCCGTCGATCCGGATCACTCGCCGGCGCGCGATGGCTTCTTCGGCTGTGTCAGGTGAGGTCGTCTTGCCAGAGGCGGTGGGCGAAGTCGGTCGCCGGGAGGATGTCGATGCCGTCATCCGTACGACGAGCGCGGGTTTCGAGGCAGACCATGATCCGGCTGACGGCGGGGTGTTCTTCGGCCAGGATGCGGAGTCCCTTTAGGTGGTGGCTGCTGATCCGGGCGCTCGCTTTCGCCTCGATCGCCAGCCGCATGTCGCCGATCACGAAGTCGACCTCGATGCCGCTCGGGAGCCTCCAGTAGGCCAGTTCCTCGTCGAGGTCACGATAGGAGATGTACGAGGACAATTCGTGGAAGACCCAGTTCTCGAACGCCTTGCCGTACCCGTCCGAGCCCCGTTCGAGCCTTCCGCGGCGGGCCAGGCGGTTGACGATGCCCACATCCTCGAAGTAGAGCTTCGGTGCTCCGGCCAGGCGGCGTTTGGCCCGTTTCCGCCAGCGTGGCAGCCGGCGGGCCAGCAACGTGTCCTCGAGGATGCCGAAGTACGCCTTGGCGGTGGGTCCGGACACGCCGCAGTCGCGGGCGATGTTCGAGTAGTTGACGGGGTCGCCGTCGCTCAGGGCGGCGGCGTCGAGGAAGTCCGAGAAGGCGGGCAGGTTTCGTACCAGGCCCTCGGCGGCGATCTCCTGGCGCAGGTAGTCGCCGATGTAGGCGTCAAGCAGCCGCCGCGGCCGGGCGGACTGGTACATCCTGGGGAGGTAGCCGTGGTTGAGCACCCGGTCGAGGTCGAATGCTTCCCCGATCTCGCCAGCGGTGAGACCCCGCAGATCGTAGCGCAGGGCGCGCCCGCCCAACAGGTTGGCCGCGCCGCGCCGCACCTTGCGCGCGCTCGAACCGCACAGCGCGAAGCACAGCCCGCGGTTCTCTATCAGCCAGTGCACCTCGTCGAGGAGTGCGGGGACCTTCTGGACCTCGTCGATGACCACCTGACGGGACGGGTCCGGCCCCTCCGCCTCGAGCTCCTGGCGCAGCAGTTCTGGACGAGCCGTATAGCGGCGGAACTCGTCGGCCTTGAGCAGGTTGACCCACACCCCGTAGGGATAACACTCCCTGAGCAGCGTGCTCTTGCCCACCTGCCGGGGGCCCCACAGGAAGAAGGTTCCGTCCCGGGTACCGGTAAAGGCGAGAACCGTTGAAACAAATCCTTTAGTTTAGATAATCATGATATTTTGAAGTTGGAGCTTTGGGTACGCGGGTATCCCTCGGGGTAGATGGCTCCATCAGTGGTCTTGCTGTTGCTGTTCAGCGCTCAATGCCCGGTGGACAGGTCGAGAATCAGCGCCATGCCTTGGTCGACCATCCGCATGGTCGCCACGTCGACTCTTCCTATTGCATCGGATAGGTCTGGCTTGTTGACCGTCGCGAACTGGGAGACGTTGATTACAGAGTCCCTATCAAGGCCACTCACCTCTCGGGGCAGGGCAACGTTGCCCGGCGAGTCAGCTAGACGTAGGTTCGATGTGATGGCGATGGCGAGCACTGTGTTTATCGCGCTCCGGTTGAAGCGGTCGCTGGAGACGACCAGCACCGGCCGCCGATAGCCCGGGGCGTTGGGGGTCTTGTTGGTGATAACGCAGGTGGGCCTCGGCCTCGTAGTTATCGATGCGGTACTGACTCGGTAGATGCGAGAATCGTGTTGTAGGGCACCACCAGCCCGTAGAAGTTGGCGATGCCCATGTCGACGAGGATCCGGTCGCGAAGGGCCAGGATGCCGTACCCCCCTTGGAGAGTGACCCGTCGCCTGGTCAAGTGGTTGGCGGTCCTGGCCCAGGCGGGGGGATGTCCCGACCCGATCAGGGCTATTCCCCCGGCAGGCCTTCGTGAACCCGATCGACTGGGAAATCCTCAAGCAGTTAGCCCGGATTCTTCATGCCCCGGACACACCGAACCTGAAAAGGCCATGTCAAGT
>CAZEZF010000076.1:0-17767 GCA_964516495.1 uncultured Acidimicrobiia bacterium
CCGTCTCGCCACTCCGCCGGTTGTGACCGGAACCACGAAGCCGCGCTTTCCACTGTTCGACCAGGCACTATGTCGATCAGCTGGCGGCCTCCCACATCAACGACAAGAGATGGCCTTGCCGGTACCAGGGATTCTGCCATCCTTGAGCGGAGCCGTATCTGACGAGCGCATCGTCCATCGCGTTGCGGAAGAGAACCTCGAGACGGCCGAGGTCCTCGTGAAGGGCCGCGCCTGCGCGGGTGTTCCAATCGTACAGGTCGATGGCATTCTCTACGTTTCCCCCAGTCGCGAGGAGGTACGAGTCGAGTCGTTCCCGCGTGAGACGGTCGGCGACCACCTGGTGATTGACGCTCGACAGCTGTCCCACAGCACATGTACATTCGACGCTGAAAACCCCGGAGCCGTCCCTGTCTCGGCAAACGGCCGGGGTTACGCCTTTCCGGGGCCAACGGGGCGTTCACCAGAGAGGAGTTGAAAGCCACCCGGCTCAGCCTGTACAGGGAATGATTACCGTTCTCGACTCCTGCGTACTCATCGCCGTTGGCCGTAGCCGTTGTCACGTGTTGGTTCGATTGCAAACCACCATCAAGAAAGCGACCGGATCCGTGTTCCTGCCGGGGTGATCGGCCAGGTGTGGAGGGATGGCGGTCGCCAGACCCCCTTATCACGCACTCTCAATTGACGCGAAGAGATACCGCTGGATGGTCGGATCGCCCGATCGGCGGACACTGTGCGGTAACACGGGTATGAAGGACGTAATCGACGCGTCAGTTGCGGTTGCCTTAGGTGAGTGCAGGCACCGCGATAGAGAGGTGCTACTGCATCACATCGATGCGGACGATATGCGCGCATTGGTATACGTCCTGAACACTAGCCCTAATTCTTCATGCCCCAGACACACCGAACCCGAAAAAGCCGCGTCAAGCCCGCTTTCATGGGCGTCCCGGCGTTCACCTTTCGGGTGAAGGGTTGGTCACACCCCGGCCAGGGGAGGCCGCCAAACAGCTATCCTCCCAGGTCAGAGAGTTCATTGCCTCTCTCCCGGCTACCCATCCAAACCCCTGCATTAAAAATTGGGGCTATTGCGCGGATCGTCGAAGTGTGAAGTGTGTCGAAATACCGGTTGAGCCTCGGTCCACGGCGGGCCACGATACGCTCATGAGGTTTCGATTCTCCTCAGAAGGCGGTTTGCCACTTGTCACGGCGGACGAATACCACCAGCGTGGTGACGGCAAGGGCCAAGGTTGTCACGATGAAGAGGAACGTCGGTCCGGCTGCATCGTAGATCGGCGCTCCGGCGAACGACCCCAACGCCGCCAAGGTTAGCCCGAACGCCTCGACCAGGCCCTGCGCCTCCGCCGCCTGGCCGGGCGGCGCCACTTTGGCCACCGCAGCCTGGCCCGGCAGGGTGACGAAGGACCAGAACGCCGAGTGCAACGCTCCCACCAGTAGTAGCGGGGCGATAGCGTCGACCAAGCCGTAGGCGGCCAGTAACGGCAGACCCGGCACAGCCGCCACCAGGCCGAGCCGTACAGGGTTGGTGCGGTCGGCGAGCCTCCCGCTGAGCGGAGTGAGGATCGCGGTGGGCAGAGCGATCACCAGGAACCCGAGGCCGACCAGTACCGGTCCCGCCCCGAGGTCCGTCATGTAGCGAGCCCAGATAGCATCGATAACCCCGACATACAGCCAGTTGGAGGAGGCGAGCAGGAGGCCGGATACGAAACCGGGTATGGCGGTCAGCCCTCGTCTCGACAGCCGGGTCGGGGCGTGCGGGTGACTACCCGGTTTCACCGCCGGAAGGAGGAAGGCCACCACGACGGCGGCCCCGGCCGGGACCAGGAATGGTAGGTTGTGGTTGATCTCGTTGAGTAGGCCCCCGACGGGAGGGCCGAGGAGGATTCCGCCCAACATCGCTACCAGCACCTGGCTCAGGGCTCGTCCGTGACGGTCCTGGTCCCAGCTCATCATTATCCGTCGGGCCGCCCCGATGGAGACGCCCTCCGCCATTCCCATCAGTGCTCGGGCCGCCACCCATTGCCAGAGCGCGGTGGCGAAGACCATCCACACCAAGGAGGCGATCAACAGCCCGCATCCGGCGGCGATCAGGCGTAGTTCCCACCCCCGATCTGCGAGGGGCGCCAACCAGAGGTTGCCGAACAGGGTCATGGCGAACGGAATGCCCGCCAGGAGACCGAGTGACCAGGTGGGAAAACCGTACCGGTCCTGGATCTCCGCCAGCAGGGCGAATATCACCCCGATGCCGGTGGCGAGCGTGGCGATGTAGGCGAGTAGAACCAGGCGAGGAACTCGGAACAGGGAGGACGGCACCGGCGGGATGGTAGTTGACGGTCGGGCCGTGTCCTTATGGAGCTTCAATTCAGAAGGCGGTCCGCCATTTGTCTCGTCTTGCCGTGACGGCCAACGGAATGACGGCGATGGCTAGCGCTGTCCCGACGAACAACACCGTGCGACCACCCAATTCGTATACAGGCGCGGCGGCGAAAGCCCCCAAAGCGGCCAGAGTCAAGCCACTGGCCTGGATCATGCCCTGGGCCTCGGCGGTTTGGCCGGGTGGAGCGATCTTGGCTACCGCAGCCTGGGCAGGGAGGTTGAGGAAGGCCCAGCAGGCCGAGTGCAGGGCGCCTACTACCAGTAGGGCGGGTATACCGCCGACCAACCCGTAGGCGGCCAGCAGGGGAAGCCCCAGCACGCAGGATATGAGCGCAAGCCGGATCGGGTTGGTGCGGTCGGCGAGTTTGCCGCTGATAGGGAGGAGCAGAACGGAGGGGAGCGCAATGATGAGGAAGCCGAGGCCAACCAGGAATGGGCCTGCTCCGAGGTCGGTCAGGTACCGGGCCCAGATGGTGTCGATAACCCCTACATAGAGCCAGTTGGATGATCCGAGCATCAACCCGGAGGCGAAGCCCGGGATGACAATCAGGCTTCGGCGTGAAAGCCGAGCCGGCGATGGAGGATACTTCCCGGGTTTGATGATGGGGAGGAGGAAAAGCACCAGGACGGCGGCGCAGGCAGGAACGAGAAACGGCGCCGAGAAACTTATCTGGCTGAGGGCGCCGCCCATGGGTGGTCCGAGCAGGATCCCGCCGACGACAGCCATCATTATCCGGCTTAAAGCTCGTCCCTGACGATCTTGGTCCCAGCTGAGCATGATCCGGCGAGCCGAGTTCACGGAAACACCCTCTGCGAGACCCATCAGCGCCCGGGCGGCTACCCACTGCCAGAGGGTGTCGGCGAATACCATCCACAGCAGCGAGAAAGTCACCAGAACGCAACCGAAGGCGATCATCCTCCGTTCCCACCCGCGGTCTGCCAGGGGCGCCAGCCAGAGGTTGCCGACCAGGGTCATGGCGAAGGGTATGCCCGCCAGCAGACCAAGCGACCAAGTGGGGAAACCGTAACGGTTCTGGATCTGTGCCAGCAACGCGAACACCACCCCTATTCCCGATGTCAGGGTTGCTACATATAGGAGGAGGACCAGGCGTGGTAGTCGAGAAGCCGGTTCCTGCACCCGCATGAGATTAGCCCGGATTCCCGCTTCGACGGGTATACCGAAGCGTAATGGGCTTCCTTCCGAGAACTTCCCACGGCGCCTGTACGTTCTACACAGACTTTGACGGTGACCGAGTCGGACGCAAGGATTCAGGCCCGGTGTCCTGGGAGTGTACTGAAAGATACGGGGGATGGGTTGGCCCGCGATGTGCCTCGACGTGGCCGTTTGTCGGCGACTGACGGGCCGAGTGGATGTTTCAGTACCTTCCAATGCCGTAGATACGCTTGCGGATACGGGAGGTTCCAATGGGTCAAGAATGTCGGCGAGAGGGCTGATCGACGGCCATCATCTACCCACCCGGGAGAACGCGAAAAACATCCGTCCGGATCGGTCCTCCGGGTCCCACCCCCGCCACCACCTGTCCGAGGTCCGAACGTGTTCTCCTAAACCCCCTCAACGGGGGTGGAACACACATCTTGATCCCGCTCCGGCCAAGTCGGTACCGTACCCGATCCGGCGGTGTTTGCAGCTATCCACCAGTATACAACACGGGTGGGACACAAACAACCCACTTCCATCCCGATCAGTGAATCCACCCGAACAATCGGGACTCCCACAGCCGATCCGAACGAACAGGTTATCAGGAGAAACAAACCGATCAACCAACGGGCGACTGCCGATGCAGGACTACGGGCAAGGCCCCGAACTCGCCTCGGTTCCGGGATCCACCGAACGGAGGAACAACCTGACCTCGCTAGTTGCATTGGCGTAGGTCATGTCTTCGAGGCGGGCGGTGGCGTACACGAGGCCGATCATCGCATCGTTTCGGTTGAGGACAGGTCCGCCCGAGTAACCGGCGCCCGCCGCGGCCCTTACCCGGACGTTGATCCGGCGGACACTGCTTTCCCGGTCATACATGTCCCGTCCCACTGCCACCACCATCTCGGCGTCGGTGTACGGAACCTCGGCCCGTTCGGCCTGCGCCCGAAGGCGGATCATCCGGCCATTCTCACCCGGCGTCGGGTTGGACATACCCATGGGTTCGATGCGTTGCAATGAGGAGAGATTTCCCCACCCGTTGGCGAAGAGTCGCCTCCCGGCGATGCTTTCGAGCGTGGCAACCGACAGCAGGGCCAGATCACGCTGCGTGTCGATACCGACCAGGTTGACCGGGCGCTGTACGCCGTCTTCGAATGTAGCCGTAACGCCACCCTCCGACCCGGCCACATTATGGGCGGCTGTTACCAGCAGGCCCGGTCCGATGAGGACGGCGCCGCCAACCATGGAACGCCCACACACATAGCCGCGCAACTGCGCTACCGAATCGAAAGGGTCGTAAGGTTCGGCTACCGAGGATGAGCAGGCGGAGGTGGACAGCATCAAACCGACCGCCAAGAAAAGGTTACCAATCGGACGCCGTCTCATCCATCAGCCCCATTTTTAATGCAGGGGTTTGGATGGGTAACCGAGAGAGGTGAAATTACCCACATGACCTGGGAAGATAGCTGCGTGGTGGCCTCGTCTGGACGGGGCGCCCCCATCACCCTAAGGCCGGGACATCCCGTGAAAGTGGGCTTGACATGGCCTTTTTGAGTTCGGTGTGTCTGGGGCATGAAGAATCAGGGTTAAGAATCAGGGCTTAACTGGTACTGGTCTCGGAAACGTTCCAGGAGTATGCGGACGGGGGTCGGTCGGCGTTCCAGGAGTTCGGAGGTGCGCGGTGTGGTGAGCGTGGTGTTGAAAGGTATCGACACTCCCCGGGGGATAGCGTCGGGAATGGGCGGACCGCTCCTCAGCAGACCCGGATCGAGCTCGAACACTTCACAGGCGAGTCGGGCCAGACCCATCCGGTCCACTCCATCGGCGCCGCAGCAGTGGAATACGCCGGTCAGGCGACGCCTACCGATCTCCAGGATGATCTCCCCGCACTCGGACGCCAGCGAAGGAGTGGCCCACATATTTATCCGATCCGATTCCCATACCGTGTAAGGATCGCCGCGAGTGAGGTGATCGACGAGGGTGGCGACGAAGTAACCGAACCCCGGATCCTGGGATCGAGGCGCCGCCGGTCTGGTGCGGTGCAGGCCGTTGACGCCGGAAACCCTCGCCACCGCTCCGCCCCGTTCGACGGCGACCATCTCCGACGCCATCTTCAGGACGCCGTATAGGTTTATCGGGTTGGGCGGGGTTGATTCGTCCGCGCCGACCTGCGTTCCGTCGAACACCCAGTCGGTGGAGACCAACACATATGCGGCGCCTACTTCCGCTGCGGCCTCCGCAGTGATGCGGGTTGCTTCCACATAGCTCCTCCATGCCGCCTCCCTGGCGCTATACAGGGCACCCAGGTCGTTGAGGATGGCGCAATGCACCACCATATCGGGGGCGTATACCTTGACATCCGCCTGCACTGCGGACCGGCGGAGCATGTTGATGGGTCGCAAGCCGAATGGTTCGCGACCGGTGGGCCGGTAGGAGTGGTAGGTGGTGGAGACCTCGTGGCCTTGACTGAGGGCCTCGTGCACGATGTTGCTACCGACGAAACCGGTTCCACCGGTCATCCAGATTCTCATGGAATCGCCTACCCGATTTCCTCGATACGTACGGGCCGCCTTCGGCGTACCGATTTCCGAGCCGCCAGCCCGATCACCAGGGGCGCCCTTCCGTCGGCGCCGCTGACGGGCGACGGTTTCCCGCTATTCACCGAATCGACGAACGCTTCCCATCCCGCCAGGTAGCTGGGTATGTAACGTTCGAGGAAGAAGTAGGGGAGGGTCGGAACGCGTCCTCCGGATGCATCGCGGAGGATGGCGGTGTGGGTGAGCGGATTACGAGACGAGGCCATACCGGCGGAACCGAATGCCTCCACCCGCTGGTCGTACCCGTAGACAGCCCGGCGGCTGTTGTCGATGGTGGTGACGGCGCCGTTCTCGTGGGTCAAGACGCAGACCGCCGTATCCAGATCTCCGGCCTCCCCTATCTCCGGATTCACCAGAACGTCCCCTTTTGCATAGACCTCGACCACTTCACTGCCGGTTATGAAGCGGGCCATGTCGAAATCGTGGATGGTCATGTCCAGAAAGATCCCTCCGGAGACCTCGATGTACGGTATCGGGGGCGGTTCAGGGTCTCGGGAGGTGATCCGGACCAGATGGACCTCCCCCACCGCCCCCGAGGTGACCGCATCTCGGACCGACCGGTGGGAAGGGTCGAACCGACGGTTGAACCCCACTTGGAGGTATACGCCGGATTCGCCTACTGCGGATAGACCTCGGTCTACCTCCGCCAGATCGAGGGAAAGGGGTTTCTCGCAGAAGATCGCCTTCCCGGCGCGGGCGGCTTCGACCATGAGGTCGATGTGCGTGTCGGTGCTGGTACAGACGGCCACCGCGTCTATGGAAGCATCATCCAGCAACTCGTGAGGCGCTTCCGCTACCCGGATACCGAGACGCGCCCCGACACTTCGGGCGGCTTCGGGGACTACGTCGTATACGCCCGCCACGGTTACTCCGCCGACACGCCGGTGTAGTAACTCGGCATGCAAAGATCCGATCCTGCCGGTTCCCAAGACTGCGATCGCCAGGTTTTTCACTTCTCTCCTCGGGTGGGTGATGTCTGAAGACAAGGCCGTTCAGGGTGAAGATGTGACGGCGATGACAAGGCTACCGTCCATCCCGATCATGTAGGAAGGACTCGATCTCCTCGGGGTAAGGCATATCATCGGCGCACATCAGCCGGGAGGCCACGATGGCGCCGGCGGCGTTTCCATACCGGGCCGCCTCGGTGACGCTCCACCCGGACAGTAACCCGTGGCAGAAGGCGCCTCCGAAGGCGTCGCCGGCGCCCAAGCCGCAAACGACCTCCACCGGGAAGGGTGGTATGCGGCGCCGGTCGCCGTCTGAGGTGGTAACCAGCACCCCGTCCGCTCCCATCTTCACCACCGCCGCCCGAAGTCCCCGGGACAGCAACCGCCGGGAGGCCTCCCGTGGATCGGATGTTCCTACGGCGATCCGGCACTCCTCCCGGTTGCCGATTGCGATGGTGATCTCATCGAGGACCGGGGTGATCTCATCGGAGGCCTGCTGTTCGGATGTCCAGAAGGCGGGCCGCCAGTCGAGGTCCAGCACCACCTCCGGTTTGCGGTTTCGACTGTCGAGGACCTCTCGAATGGTGGATCGGCTGGGCTCGTCCGACAGACGGGAGGCGGGGATCCACAGGATCGGCGCCTGTCCGATCACCGCGAAGTCGAGATCCGTCGGGACCAAGTTCATGTCAGGCGCCCGGGGTTCCCGATAGAAGATGATGGTGGGATCATCCGGAGGGTTGAGTTCGGCGAAAGCCAGGGGTGTCTTCAGATCGGGGTCGGTTCCTACGAAACGGGTATCGACCCCGAAGGTGTTTTCGAGGGCGTGGCGAACGTAGTCACCGAACCGGTCATCCCCGACCTTGGTGACCAGGGACACCCGGCGGCCGAGTCGGGCGGTTGCCACCGCTACGTTGGTTGCCGTCCCGCCTATCGACTTGCGAAAGGTGCGGGCGGTACGGATCGGCACGCCCACCTGCTCTGTGTAGAGGTCGACGCTCACCCGCCCGATTGCGACCAATTCGGGAAGGTTCCGGATGTTCGACGCCTGTGACGCCTTCATCATCCGGAACCCTTCCCTATGCCTCGTGCAGGACCGGTCAGCCCTCCGCTACGGCCTTGGCAAGCTCGTGCTGGAGGGTGGCCAGATCGGCGCCGCCCGCCATCAACTGGGTCAGTTCGGGCTGGGTCAGCTCCGACTTGGCGAAGTCACCCAGTGACTGACCTCGGTTGAGGATCATGAAACGGTCCCCGACCGGGTAGGCATGATGAGGGTTGTGGGTGATGAAGATCACCCCCAGACCCCGGTTGCGGGCCTCCACGATATAGCGGAGCACCACTCCGGACTGCTTGACTCCCAACGCCGAGGTGGGCTCATCCAGGATGAGAACCTTGGCGCCGAAGTAGGCGGCCCGGGCGATCGCCACCGACTGCCGTTCACCTCCCGAAAGGGTGCCCACCGGCTGCTCGGTGTCCCGGATGTCTATTCCCATCTTGGCGAGTTCCGCCTTGGCGATGCCGGAGGCCTTCTCCTTGTCGATGACCTTCAGGAACCCCATCTTGGTGGGCTCCGCGCCCAGGAAGAAGTTGCGCCATACCGACATCAGGGGGACCACCGCCAGGTCCTGGTAGACGGTGGCGATACCCATGGCCAGAGCATCGCGGGGTGAATCGAAGTCCACCTCTTCACCCTCGACGAACAGCCTACCTTCACTTTGCTTGTGGGCGCCCGCCAGGATCTTGATGAAGGTGGACTTGCCGGCGCCGTTGTCTCCAAGCACGCAGGTAACCTCACCGGCCCTCACCGAGGTGGTTATGTCTCGGAGGGCGATGATGTTGCCGTAGAACTTGGAGATTCCTTCTATTTCGAGAAGTGCAGGTTCACTCATTTGGATTTCTCCGCCTTTCCGCGAACAAAGTTGTTAACCATGACCGCCAGCAACAGGATCACGCCGACGAACAGGAATCTCCAGTCGGAGTTCCAGCCCGCGAACGGGATTCCCTGGAACGACATAGCCATGATCAACGCGCCGATGGCGGCGCCCGCCGCCGAACCGTAACCGCCGGTGAGCAGGTTGCCGCCGACCACCGCCGCGATGATGTAGAAGAACTCCTGGCCGTCGCCTACGTTGGCCTGTACGGAGTTGAGCCGGAACGCGATCAGGGTTCCGACCAGCCAGGCCGACCCGGATACCACCATGAATAGCTGGGTCTTGGTACGGGCGGCCGGGACACCTACCTGGCGCGACGCTTCCTTGTTCCCACCGACCGCAAAGGTCCAGCTGCCGAACTTGGTGCGCATCAGCAACCAGGTGGCGAAGGCGGCGAACGCGAAGAAGTACAGGATCGAAACCCGGTAGGTGATCAGAGCCCGCGACGCTTCCAACTCCGCCGAAGTCGCCCAGAGCAGCTTGGTGGCGATGGCCACCACCACCAGCAGGATGCCGACGATAGAGATTGATGTCCCGAACCGGTCGGCTTTCCGGTCGGGATGGCGCCGCTGGTCGAAGAGAAGGCGAACCATCGCAACGATCAGCAAGACGACCGCCGCCGCCATGATCCAGGCGAAGAACTCGGCCCGATACTTGCGGGACGCAGCCTCGGACTGGATGACGAATCCGACTACCGCTACGGAAACGCCGGTCACCGCGGTGATGGCGAAGCTCGTCACCGGGGAGTCCCCGGCGTCCCGAGCCGCGTTGATCAGCATCAGCACCCCGATAATCACCAGGCCGCCGAAGAGGATAGCGCGCAATCCCTGGACGGTAAGCAGCAGGCCCAGCACGGTTTCGTCGGAGGAGTCGAGGGCCACACCCAGGATCATCCCGAGGATCACCAAACCCAATCCGATAGCCGACCTGCGGCCGATATCGCGGCTCAGCGTTAATCCACCCCGGTGCATCGCGGTAGGCTCGAAGCGCCAGGATGCGTACCCGAAGATCGCGACGAGTACCCCTGCGGCCATAACGATGCCCCAGATCCAGTTGTCGTCCACGCCGTCGGTGCTGGTGAGGCTGACAAGACCGAATACGGCGGCGACGACACCCACGATGGTGGCTGCTATTCCGATACCGTTCTGGTTGAGCTTGCCCCACGGTCCTCTGGTCTGGCGGACCAAGCCGATACCGGCCAGGAAACCGAGCAGCAGAGCCACGGCGACGGCCACTACCAGAATCCAGTTCTCGGCGGCCCCGTCCGAACCTCCGATACCGACCAGGGTGAAAGCGACCACCAGGCCGATGACGGCGGCGGCGAGGGCCAAAACGGTGGAGGCCATCCCGATCATGGCGGTACCGGTGGTCTCAGAAGCATCCTTCTCTCGCCTGACCAGGCTCAACTCCATCAATCCGACCACCAGGGCCACAACACCCAGGGTGGCGAGCACACCGAATACCGTGTCTCTTCCGCCCAGGAAGGAATCCCACAGATGATCGTTGCGGATCCAGACGCTGCCGAAGATATTGGCCCAGAAGTCGTAGTCGGGAGCGTTGTCCAGACCCTCGACTATCACCTTGTCAACGAACAGCTTGGAGAACCCGAGCTTGGCGCCCCGCAGGACGAAGAAGGTTCCGAGCGTAACGATGAAGCTCGGAAGCCCCGTCTTCTCGACCAGGGTGCCGTTCACCCATCCCACGCCCATCGCGAAAAGGAAGGTGATCGGAATGGCGACGGAGAGGGGGAGCCCCAACCCGCCTAGCTCGCCGGTGTCCTTGACGAGCAGAACCACCAGCATGCCGGTGGCCCCGGTCATCGCGCCCGATGACAGATCAAACTCTCCACCGATCATCAGGAGGGCGACCGCGATCGCCATGATGCCGAGGGATGTGGCTACGTCCAGGTAGTTGTTGGTTCCGGCGGTTGTCCCGAATACATCGCTGACCGACCAGAAGAACAGCCAGATCGCGCCGGTACCGACGAGTGCGCCGATCTCCGGCCGGGTCAGCAGGCGCTGGATCGGTCCTCGGTAGGCGAGACGTTCGTCACCTCTCGCCGACGCGGCGGCTTTAGTATTGGCAGCCATAGCGACCGCCTTTCCGGTAGTTGCCCATGGGTTTCACTACTCCTTTCTTCTCCGTCGCCGGCATCGATTGTTTACCTGCGTCCTGTCAAATCCGATGGATCAAATGGATCAATATGGATCAGTATTGAGATCTCAGACGTTGAGTGGCGCAACGATCAAACAAGAAAGGGACCCGAATCCGGGTCCCTTTCTTTGTGTAATACGTCGCTTGTCCGGCCCTTAACGCGTTCCTTGGTCGACCAGGGCCTTCACTTGACCGACATTGTCGGTTGTGACGAAGCCTGGTCCGGTTAGGACGGGCAGACCACCGCCAACCGTGTTCAGGTTGGTGGCGTTGAGATACAGGAAGATGACCGTAAGGTATCCCTGCAGATACTGCTGCTGATCGACGGTGAAGTTGACGTCACCCGCCTCGATGGCGGCGATCAGGTCATTGGAGATGTCGAATCCACCGATGTACAGATCGCGTCCGGCCTGGTTGCCTGCTTCCACGGCTCTCACGGCTACGTTCGGACCGACGCCAAGAACGCCGTCGATATCGGAATCCGCCTGGAGTGCGGCTGCGATGGTGTTGATCTGGGTTTCCGGCTCGGAGTCGAGGCCGACGAACTGGGTCACCACTTCGCCGCTGAAGGTCGCATCGAGACCCTGGCAGCGTTCCTCGAGGCCGATGTTGCCCTGCTCCTGCTGAGCGCACAGTACCTTACCGGCGCCGAGGTCATTGAAGAACTCACCGGCGCCTTCACCGGCCACGATCTCGGTCTGGCCGACATGGGTTATGGCGCCGAGTTCCTTGAACTGGTTGGAACCGGAGTTGAGGGTGATCACAGGAATACCGGCGGTGATAGCGGCCTGCACCTCAGGACCCAGCGCTTCCGGGTTTGCGAGGGAGACACCGATACCGTTCGAGCCTGAAGCCACGGCGGCCTGCATGTCCTGAACCTGCTTCTCGGGGTCGTTGCTGGAAGGACTCCACACCATCTCGACGCCCAAGGCGTCCGCGGCGTCTTGGGCGCCCTTCTTGACCACCGACCAGAAAACACCGTCGTCGGAGTGCGTGACCATGTGGAACGTCAGGTCCATGCTCTGAGTGGGGGTGACCGCGACAGTCGTCGGGGCTTCTGTGGCGGCCGTCGTAGCATCGGCGGCCGCGGCGGCTGTAGCCGCTGTGGTCGGCTCTTCTGCAGCGTCCTCTCCGCCACACGCTGCGAAAACTAGTGCGAGGATAGCGAGAATCGCTGCCCATCGGCTCTTATGCATAGGTTCCTCCTCTGACCCGTGGGTCCGATTGTCCTAAATCCGGCAGGAGATCAACACAACATCGCGCCCGCGCCGCCCCTGCCTTGCGGCAAGTAGACAAGGTTAGCAAGGCATTTCGGAAGTGTCCATTACGGGAACTCCCGGTAAACAGGTCGATGTGGTCAACTACACGGACAACCCGAAGCGCCTCGCTCGGTTGGTAGGGAAGGGGCGCCCGTCCTTGGTGCAGGCCTAAGGTCGGAACCTCCGTCCGCGGACCTGTTTCCGGTCTCTAAAGTGAACAGAATGCAGTCTTTCGAGAGCTCACTGGATCCCAAACCCAAGGTCGAGTTCGTTATGGTGGCCGACGCCGTACAGGCGATGGGCGGCAAGTTGTACGTCTTGGGGGGAGGATGGGACATGCTCTGGGTCAGTTCGTTTCCGGCCCGGCATCCCTCCATGGGAATCGGCCTCCGCATCAGGGTTCCCTGGTCGCACATGGACGAGTTCGAGGTTTCGGTCGATCTCGTGGACGAGGATGGGAAGAGCCTGTTTGGAGGCAAGCGATTCGTGCAACGGATCAAGGTGGCGAGGCGACTCGGCGGTCCAGCAGGCAGCGACACCGGCGTCACCCGGGCATTTACCTTCAACAACCTGCTGTTTCCCAGACCGGGCGGGTATGCCTTTCCGATCTTCGTCGGTGACGCCGAGGTCGCCCGCGTCCGGTTCCGGGTGGAGAAGCGCACCGGCCGTCCCCGCAAGGTTCCGGGACAATCGACCGAACCGGGGGAAAGCTGAGGCCCGACCGGGGAGGGACGACTACCGGTTGAACAGAGCTTCCCGAGGAGAATCCGGGCCCTCTTCCGGCCACTGTTCGACGACCCCGTCTCGGTATATCCGGGTCGTGAGGTTGTCGCCAAGGGTTTCGTATCCTTGATCGACCACCACGACAGGGCATCGGCGGTCCGGGTACAGTTCGGCCGCCACCATCACCCCGACGACGAGAATCGGATCGACCGCCTGCAGGATCAACCCGGCCGGTCCGGTACCGAGTCGGATCGACTCGGCCAGGACTGCGGATCCTCCGGAGGACCCTCGCCCGCCCGGAAGGATGATGATCCGTCCCGCGGTGCGGACGCCGAGTTGAGGATGGTTACGATCGATTACCGCGCTCGTCGCCGGATCGATGCCTCCCCACCAACTCAACGGTTCGTAGAGGACCGTGCTCAAGCCTTGGGCGCGGCCCTTCCAGAGAGGCGTACCCTGCAGCCGGGCGCCTACCACGGGGTTCTTTCCCGGTGCACCCGGCCGGTCACGGCCGATTCAACACAGTCGATGGTCGACCCGAACACCACCTCCATTCCCAGGTTTCCGGGTGCGTAGTAGGCCCACTTCGCCGAATCGGTCATGGCCACGCCATGCCCACCCCTGATGATGGGTGTTACATAGGTGCAGGTGTCAACCACGAAGGTCGCTCCGAGCGCCTCGAGACGCTCCACCTCCGGCGCAGTCGTCAGCACGTCCCGGCCGGTGTTCACGTAAAGGGTGATCCCTTCATGGATGTTCCGGTCGCCGAGGAGTTGGGCGAGGCGAGCGATCTGCCGACGCGAGTAGTGGGGTGTTCCCAGGTTCACCGTTCGGAGCGCTCCCGAGGGAGCGGTGGTCAGCCTCTCGTAGGTCTCGGTCAGGTCGTTGTGACTGATTTTCACCCTTCGCAGATGTCGATCTCCGGTAGCGTCGTCAAGCGTGGTCGCTTCCGGGGTGACGCCTACCACATGGAACATCCCGACAGAGCCGGAGGAGGCGGCGGCCGCTCCGAGGGCCTTGAGCTGATCTTCGGTGGCGCGCTCGATCCCGACAATGGCGGGAACGTCTGCGCCGGACCGCCGCCCCACTATGAAGCCCAGCACCGCGAAGAACAGGTCGGCGCCCCTGGCCTCCGTCCCGATGCCGGAGACATCGAAACACACGCCGGCCATCCGATGCTCGTCGAGGTAGAGCCCGAACTCGGGGGCGCGTCCGGTGATGGCCGCGGCGATGTCGATGAAATCACCGAAGCGGGGGGTGCGGGCGCCGAGCACCGAGTTGGCGAACACGATGGCATTCGATTCCCCCCACGCCACCCTGTCTCCGAAGTCGGGTCGCTCCATAAGTTGGTATGGAGCGCAGGTCCAGGTCGGTCGTCCTCCCATGTCAACGTAGGCTTGCATCGTGGCCCTGGCGGCCGTTCGGGTGGAGTCCGTCCCGTTCCACAGTTCCGGATGGAGCAGGTCAAGAGAGGCGACATTGAGCGTGGTAGGAACCCTGACCTTTCCTCCGAGATCGCGGAGGTGGGAGGCGAAGTCGAGGCTCGACCGGCCCAGGTAAAGGGTCCCGTCGATGTGGGCGCCGGAGATGTCTATCATCCGACGGGCCCCGGTGGCGCGGGCGAGCCCGATCAGGAGGCGCATGGCGAGAGCTTCGGCTTGGCCGTATTCACCTTTCAGCATCGCAACGTCGTCGGTTGTAAGCCGGGGACCGGTCTTCATATCACAGCTCCCTCCGGAATCATCCTGCCGGAAGTGAAGCGGCGGGCATCGAATGCGGACAGATCGAAAGTCGGTGGCGTCTGCATCACCAGTTGAGCCAGATGTTCCCCGATGACCGGTCCCTGCTGGAAACCATGGCCGCTGAAACCGGTGGCGTAGTAGAGCCCGTCGATATGGTGGGCGGCGCCGACTATGGCGTTGTTGTCCGGGCTGACCGAGTAGTAGCCCCACCATCCGTGGGTTATCTCCGAATCGAGCAGCTGCGGGGCCCGGTTCGCAACGGTGGGGGCTAACCCTTCGAGGTCTTGCGCTCGTCCGCCCAATGCAAGGCCGGAGGCTTCCCTATGGAAATAGAATCCGGAAGCGAAGTCGATCACCATGGGGAGGCGCCTCGGGAATGAGTCGGTTCCCCGGGTTAACCAAACGTGGCGTCTAACAGGTCGAACCGGTAGGTCGAGGCCCAGCGGCGCGGCCAGCCGAGGGCTCCACACGCCGGCCGCCAGGACAACCTCGCGGGCGGTGATGTAGCCATCGGTGGTTCGGACTCCTCTGATCTGTCTTCCTTTCACATCGATTTCCGTCGCTGTGCAGCCCGGTACGATCCGGGCGCCGTGGCGGGCGGCGGCGCGGGCGTAACCGTAGGCGACCGCCTCAGGTGTGCAGGTACCGTCCAACGGACAGAAGGTGGCGGCTGCCAGGTCATGGGTGCGGATTCCCGGAACCATCTCTCGGGCGGTGTGCGGATCGATCAGCTCCGAAGGGACTCCGAGCGACTGCTGCAGCTCGACCCCTTTCCGGAACGCCTCGACCTCGGTGTCTTTCAGCAGGAACAGGTACCCCCATTGCTTCAGTCCGATATCGGTGTTGAATTCATCATCGAAGTTCACCAGACGGCGGATGTTCTCGAGGGCCATCCTGATGTTGAGCTCGTCGAGGAACTGGCTTCGGAATCCGCCGGCCGCCTTGCCGGTGGAACCGGCCCCGACCGTTTCCCGTTCTATCACGGTCACCTCCACGCCCGAGCGGGCCAGGTGGTAGGAGGCGCATGTACCCATGATTCCACCTCCGATCACGACCACCCGGGTAGAGGTTGGTAGGTCTGCCATCGGCGCCCTTCTGATCGACGGTTCGGGTATGAGGGAATCGTGGGATGGATCACCAACCCTACATCCGGGCGGGCCCGTTGACGGGTTCGGTTATTCTTGCAGCGCCTATGGAACTGCCTGGATCATTCCTGGACAACTACGACGAGCCGTTCGGGTTTCTCGACTTTGCCGCTATCGGGGCCATGGCCATCCCCGCCCGGCGTCGCCTAGCCGCGATGTCGGAGGTATTGGCCGGGCGCCGCGAGAAGCTGGTCCCGGCGGTCATGGAGGAACTTCGAGCAACAACCGGTCGAGCCGCCCGGCTCTTGGGGACGGATCCGGGGCGGGTGGCGATAGTCCCGAATACCTCTACCGGCCTGTTCATGGTCGCGTTCGGACTCCCGCCCGGGTCGGTTGTTGTTCCGGCTGCCGAGTTCCCGGCCAATCTGTACCCGTGGTTGCGGGCGGCGGAGTCCGGCCGGGTGGCCCCGCGGCTGATCGAGATTGCCGATGGCCGACTTACTCCGGATCTGGTGGCGGCGGCGGTGGATGATTCGACGGTTGCGGTAGCCGTCAGTTACGTCGATTACCACACCGGTTTCAGGTGCGATCCGGCGGCTCTGCGCGAAGCGGCCGGAAAGGCGTTGTTGGTGGTCGATGCCGTCCAGGGTCTGGGCGCTATGGAATTGTCGATGGAACACATAGATGTTGCGGTGGCGGCCGGACACAAGTGGTTGAGGGCAGGGGGCGGTGTCGGTGTGATGGCTGTTTCCGATCGGGCGTTGGAGCGTTTGTCTCCGACCTTGGTGGGTTGGTCCGGGGTAGAGGATCCGTTCGAGTTCGGAATGCCCGTTCCCCATCCGCCGTCTCCGGGCGCCGGGCGGTTCATGATGGGGAGCGCGCCATTTCCGGCGGTCGCCGCCTTGGGGGGTTCCCTCGATGCTCTCAGTATGGCGCCGATGGCCGATCTGGAAGCTGCGGTGTTGGCGAAGGCGGAGGCGTTGGAAGAAGCCGTCCGCGTGGCAGGCGCCGAAATCCTCTGCCCACCGAGGGTCGATTCGGAACGAAGCGGCATCGTCACGTTCCGGCCGATCAACGAACCGGCCTCGACCGCCTACCAACGATTGACGAGCGCCGGTTTCTTCCTGACCGAGCGTGACGGCTACCTGCGGGCGGCGGTCCATGCCACAACCCATCCTGACGCGCCCCGCGCTCTGGGGA
Source organism: uncultured Acidimicrobiia bacterium (assembly GCA_964516495.1). Classification (GTDB taxonomy): domain Bacteria; phylum Actinomycetota; class Acidimicrobiia; order Spongiisociales; family Spongiisociaceae; genus JAPPFW01. The sequence continues at coordinate 17,186 of CAZEZF010000076.1, forward strand.
AGGTGTTGGCCGGCAGGTAAGCGACTCTCTTTCGAGCGCCCGCGACGCCTGTTGGCCTGGATTTGCTCGTTCGTCATCGTCGGTGACCCGGTCGCTATAGGAAGGCGCCGAGAACGAATCTTTCCGGATTGGCCTCTTGCCGAAGTGTCTGGTCAGGTACTCGTCCTATCACCGGAAGGGAGGGAGGCGTGTCGGTTGGTCGACCGTTTCGAAGATCAGGGGTCCATGCCGCTCTTCAACCGGGATTCCGGTTACCTAGTGTCCTGAATCTTTGGGTTCGCTTGGTTGTAACCCGTAAGAAGTTCGCGTTGCGCGACCGGGGTCCGTCTTCGTTTTTTAGTCGTCGCCGCGGTCTGCAAGGGCTTGTGGATCGTTTCTGTCCTACCTCGCTGTATGTTGATGATTAACCGTAATTACCGGCGGTCCGCTTCCGACGTCGACCTGGACCGTGTGAGGGATCAAATTCGTTCGAGACAGCCCCCGTCAGGGGTATGGGAGGACGCGTCTCGGCCAAAGGTGGAGCCGGTGGGCCCGCTGGGGAAGTGGTCTACCCACGCGATTTTCGCGGTCTTGTCCTGCTTA
>CAZEZF010000077.1:0-17443 GCA_964516495.1 uncultured Acidimicrobiia bacterium
CATGTGGTCAATTTCACCTCTCTCGGTTACCCATCCAAACCCCTGCATGAAAAATTGGGGCTAATCGGACGGAACCCACCCGGTAGGCCCCCGCTTCCGGGCTATGCGGATGTGGATATGGCGGGTGGTCGCACCCGACCGTCGGCCAGCAGTCGGCGGAAGTGTTCTACGGTTCTGGCTATACCGTCATCCAAGGAGCGTTGCGGGTAGTCGATTATCCGGTCCAGACCGGCGCCGTCGATGATCGACGGGAGCGGGAACGGGTCGGTATCGTAGGTGGTCTCCACTCCCGGTGAAGTGGAGTCGATGATTCGCGCAACCTCGGAGATATCAGCCACCGGACCACCGACATTATGGACCAGCGCGGTCTCCGACTCCAGCCGGGCGGCCGCAATGAAGATGGCCGCCATATCCTGGCCGTGCTGGTAGGTAACGGCGCCACCGTATCCGATATGGCCGGACTGTCCGGCGGCAGCCGCCAGCATCACCTTGGTAGCGCCCGATGTGAGTCCCTGATCCCTCCCGAGCCCGTAAATCACCGACGGTCGGAGTCCCACGGATCCGACCCCCCAATCAGACGCGTAGATCCGGGCCGTCCACTCGTTGGCCTGTTTGTAGGCGCCGTACAGGGTGGCGGGCGCCGCCGGAGAATCGTCATACACCACCCCGCCCTCATACATATGGGCAGGACCGAACACCCCGATAGAACTCGCATAGGTTATACCCCGAACCTGTCCTCCGGAGCGGCGCGCGGCCTCCAGCACGTTCAATGTGCCGGTGACGTTGACAAGGGCGCCATTGATGGGATCCGCCGCACAGAATGGGACCTGAAGGCCCGCCAGATGCACGATATGGGTGATTCCCTCCTCCCGGACAGCATCTTCGACGGACGAGAGTTGTCGGATGTCGCCCTTCCGGAGAGTCACTCCCGAGGTTATATCATCATCCAGGACCAGCCGTAGGCGGTAAGGATCCTCCGCAATATCAAACGCCACCACCGAGGCGCCCTCCTCGACCAGTTCGTGAACTGCCCAGGCGCCTATGCATCCGGCCGATCCCGTAACCAGAATGCGTTCAGTATCGGTCATTTTCCCTCTTTCCTTCCAGTCTGTCGTTCAAAGTGCCGGTTTTTTCGGATAAGATAACGGATTAGGCATAAGGCGCGATCGAAGGAGGAACGCGTATGGGTAACTCTTGGATGGAGTCCGACTTCGGTTCCGAGGTCGCAGAACTCACTAATCAGTATAAGGCCAAGGAGATCGGCAGACGGCAGTTCATGAAGCGCCTCGGCGTAGCCGGCGTCGGCGTAGCGGCGGCGGCTTCCATTCTGGCGGCCTGTGGCGGCGATGATGATGAGCCTGCGACGACCTCGGGAACCCAGGCGCCGACCACCACTGCCGCTCCTGCGGCCGCGGACGAAACTCCTGAAACCACCGCAGCCATGGAGGAACCCGAACCGGAAATGATGGGGCCGACCGTCGGCGGCGTCTTGCGGGAGGGATACAACCGCGATGTCTCCAAGCACGACCCCCTGACGACCAACTGGTACGATCCGGCTTTCTTCGCCATCTATGAGGCGATCCTCTCGAACGACCCGAGCGGCGCCACTGTTCCACAGTTCGCCTCCGGGTTCTCGGCGTCAGACGATGGGCTCGAGTATCGCTTCACGATTCCGGAAGGCAAGCTGTCCCACTCGGGAGGCACCATCGACGCCGAGATGGTGGCCGAGTTCTACCGGTCCGTCCAGCAGTACAGCTTCATCGCGGGTCTGGCCGCTCCGGTTGATACGTATGAGGCCGAGGGTAATGAAGTCATCATGAAGATGAAGAATCCCTGGGTCGGCGCGTTGGGGCCGCACAAGACCGGTTACTGGCGAATCATCAACATCAACACATGGAAGGATCACTCCCTGACTGCGGACGGCGAGCTCGACGCTGCGTCTACCTTCGGTACGGAAGTCGCCGATGGAACCGGTCCGTTCACCCATGAGGAATGGGTTCCCGGCAGCCACGTTCTGGTGAGGCGCTGGGACGACTATCCCGGCTCGCAGACACCCTTCTTCGAGAACAAGGGTACGGCCTACCTGGACGCGATCCGTTGGACGGTCATAACCGAAGCCGGTCAGCGGGCCACCCAGCTGGAGAACGGCGACATCGACACACTGATCAACCCGGCCCACCAGGATATCGGCAGGCTGGAGTCCAATTCCGACCTGACAGTCATCAGGCACCCGGAGTGGTCGGGATACCACCTGTCGATGAACCGTGACTACACCGAGTTCTTCGGTGACCGACTCACGCGTCAAGGATTATCCCATGCCCTAGACCGCGAAGGAATGGTGCAGGCCATCCTCTTCGGGAACGGCGCCCCTACCTACGGTCCTTTCCCGACCACCGACCGGAACTACGAGCCGTCCGTGGAAGCCTTCAACCAGTTCGATGTCGACCTGGCCAACCAGAAACTGGACGAGGCCGGATGGTCCATGGGAGGCGACGGCGTGAGAGAGCGGGACGGGGTCAGGTTCGAGTTCCGTTATCTGGTGGAAGACGAAACGACTCAGAAGTCGGTGGCGGAAGCGGTGCAGGCCCAGTTCTCCAATGTGGGAGTAAGGGCCAACCTCGATGTGGTCGACCGGGCGCTGGCTTTCGAGCAGCAGAGCGGGCCCGGCCGTGATTCGGTCGAGATGTCGCTCTTCTTCTGGTTGTGGCCGATCCCGCTGGACGTTCTCATCCTCTTCGGGGGATCGCAGTTCATTCCGGTGCCCAACTTCTCACACGCCAACGAGCCGCGCGTGGACCAAGCCATCATGAACTGGCAGAACTCAGCGACCGATGCCGATGCTCAGGCGGCGGCGTCGGAGTTCCAGCTGGCGTGGGCGGAGGAACTGCCGTTCATCCCCCTGATGAACCAGAACGCCACCTTCGTTCACAACAACAAGGTGCATGGATGGCAACCGTTCGTGTGGAACCTGTATCCCTACTACAACGACACCTGGATCGAGGCCTAGCCCCAACCGGGTATCACATCAAAGTCCAACCGGATGACAACGGAGTGGGGGCTGTGGCGACGCGGCTTCCACTCCTGATCGAGGAGGATGGTCGATGAAGGTACTGGCGGTGCGAGCCGTGTACCTGCTGATAATCGTCATGGTTTCCTCCGTGGCGGTGTTCTACGCCATCCGGCTATCGGGCGGTGATGCGGTGGCCGCGGTGATACAGCCGGGCTCCGCCTCTCTTGAGGCCCGTGATCAGCTACGCGAGTTGTGGGGTCTGAACCTTCCTATTCACGAGCAGTACCTGGCCTATATGGGAAAGCTGCTGCGCGGTGACTTGGGAACCTCACTCACCAACAGCACTCCTATCGTCGACATGCTGGTAATCCACGGCCGTCACAGCCTCATACTGGGTGTCGCGGCTCTCGTACTGGTATTCGGCTTGGGGGTACCACTGGGAATGCTGGCTTCCCTCAGACGTAACAGCGTGGTCGATGCCTCGATCATGAGCTTCTCGGTAGCGGGCATGGCGGTTCCCAACTTCTGGCTGGCGCTGCTGATGGTGTGGCTGTTCGCTTCCACCCTCCACTGGCTACCCACAGCCGGATGTTGCAGTCCCCGTCATCTGGTATTACCGGCGGTCGTGTTGGCTATGGAAGGATTGGCGTTGACCGTACGCATGACCCGATCGGCCATGCTGGAGAACCTGGAGCGCGACTTCGTAAGGACCTTGAGAGCGGGAGGGCTGTCGGAGGCGACCGTAGTAGGACGGCATGTCCTCCGGAACGCCTTGATACCGATCGTGTCGCTGGCCGGCCTCCGGATAGGACAGATAGTCGGATACGCGCTGGTAGTTGAAACAGTCTTCGGATGGCCCGGGCTCGGACAGGTCCTGGTCAATGCGGTGCTGCGGCGCGACTACCCGGTGGCGCAGTTCTTCTCCCTGGTACTCGTGGCCTTGGTAGTGCTCGGTAACTGGCTGGCCGACCTGGGATACCAGGCGACCGATCCTCGCCTTCGCACCGCGCGGCTCGGGAGCGTATGATGCTACCGGAGCGGGAGGACTCCTGATGGTCGATCCGACAAGTTCACATCTTGAGCAGTGGAACGCTCGCCTGCTCGCGTACGAGGAGAGTAGGAGGGTAGGACCGGTTCGGGCCGCACTCCAAAGAATGCGCCGAAACAAGTTGCTCCTCCTGGGTAGCGCTCTGGGGCTGGTGGTGTTGGGGGCCGGAATCTTCGGTCCCGTCATCTCCGGCGCCGACCCCACATTCCAGAGCTTCTCGTCGACCAACCAACCCCCCGGTACGGAAGGCTACCTGTTGGGTACGGACCACCTGGGAAGGGACCTCGCGGTACGCACCTTTGTCGGCATTCGGGTGAGCCTCATGGTGGCGGCCGGGGTAACCCTGCTTTCGCTCGTCCTGGGCCTGTTGCTGGGCATGGTGGGCGGTTTCCTGGGAGGATGGAAAGACCGCGCCATCCGCGGGGTGGTCGATTTCGTCTGGGGATTCCCGCTGATCCTGGTGGCGGTGCTGTTCGCCGGCGGCCTGGGGGAGGGGCTGTTCCCGGTAATCCTGGCGGTCGGGCTTGTGAACACGGCGGCGATCGCCCGCGTGGTGAGAGGTGAGGTTCTCTCCTTGAGTGAACGGGAGTTCATCGAAGCGGCTCGGGCGGGGGGCCTGTCCACTATTCGGATTATGGCCAAACACCTCTTCCCGAACATCCTGGCCCCCGCCTTGGTGCTCGCCTCCTACTATGTGGCGGTTGCGATCATCGCCGAGGCCGCGCTGTCGTTCATCGGCCTCGGCGCCCAACCACCGACCCCCAGCCTGGGTGGCATGGTGTCCGACGGCCGAAACTTCCTGCAGTTGAGCCACTGGGGTTCGACGATTCCGGGGCTCACAATCGTTCTGCTGGTTCTGGCCGTTTCGTTGATCGGGGACGGTCTGAGGGACGTGTTCGATCCCCGGCTTCGTCATGAAGCCAAGGGGGTTTCCGAAGAATGAAACGGGTCGCCGCTCGCACCACCTACATGGTCATCGTCCTCGTTCTTTCTTCCGTCGCCGTCTTCTACGCCATTCGCCTGTCCGGGGGTGACGCGGTAGCGGCCCGGGTCCCGGCGTCGGCGTCGGCCGATGAAAGAGAAGCGGTCAGAGAGCAATTAGGGCTTAACGATCCCTTCCACCAGCAATACTTTGACTATGTGGGGAACATCCTCTCGGGCGACCTCGGTAACTCGCTGACCAACAATGCGAAGATATCCACGCTTATAACCGAGCACGGGAAGAACAGCCTCATCCTGGGAGTAGCCGCGTTCGTGCTGGTATTCGGTCTCGGTATCCCGCTGGGTCTGCTCGCGTCCCTAAGACGGAACTCGTGGTGGGACGGGGGAATCATGACCTTCTCCGTAGCGGGTATGGCAGTACCGAACTTCTGGCTGGCCCTGCTGGCCGTCTGGTTGTTCGCCTCCGTTCTCGGATGGCTGCCCTCGGCGGGTTGTTGCGGGCCGAAGCAGTTGGTGCTGCCCTCGGTGGTCCTGGCAATGGAGGGGATGGCCCTCACGGTGCGGATGACTCGCTCGGCCATGTTGGAAAACCTGAACCAGGACTTCGTACGCACCTTGCGGGCAGGGGGACTTTCCGAAGTTCGGGTCATTGTGAAACATGTGTTTCGTAATGCCCTGGTACCGATCGTGTCTCTCGCCGGATTGAGAATCGGCCAGATCATCGGATACGCCCTCGTCGTCGAAACCATATTCGGTTGGCCGGGGCTCGGCCAGGTGTTGGTAAATGCCGTGCTGAGGCGAGACTATCCCGTCGCCCAGTTCTTCTCGTTGGTGTTGGTAGCTATCGTGTTGCTGAGCAACTGGCTGGCTGACATCGGCTACACGGTGGTCAACCCTCGGTTGAGGAAGGCGTGATGGCGCAGAACATTCTCTCCGGCGACGCCGATGGCGGGCTTCTCCTGTCCGTCCGTAAACTCTCTACCTCGGTTACAACCCGGGGAGAATCCTTTGATGTGGTCAGGAACCTGGACCTCGACATCTACTCGAACGAGATACTTTGCCTGGTAGGGGAGAGTGGGTGCGGCAAGAGCATTACTGCGATGTCGATCATGGGCCTCCTCCCCACCCCGCCTGTCCGGGTCGCGTCCGGCGAGATACTGTTCAAGGGAACCGACCTGCTGAAGCTCAACAAACGGTCGATGCGCAAGATCCGCGCCGATGCGATCTCGATGATCTTCCAGGACCCGCTCACCTCACTCGACCCCGTCTTCACGGTCGGGAACCTACTGACAGAGGTCATCCGAGCGCATCGTGATATGAGTCCTGATGACGCGAGGGATCTGGCGGGCGACACGCTGGAGAAGGTCGGTCTGCCTGACCCCGTAAAGAGACTCGGGTCCTACCCTCACCAGCTTTCAGGTGGGATGCGGCAACGGGTAATGATCGCTCTGGCCCTGGTCCTCGACCCCGACATCCTGATTGCCGACGAGCCCACCACCGCCCTCGATGTGACCGTGCAGGCTCAGATCCTTGACCAGCTCATGCACGAGCAGCGTGAACGCCATATGTCGATGTTGCTGATTACCCATGATCTGGCGGTGGTAGCGGCGGTAGCGGACCGGGTAGCGGTTATGTATGCCGGCGAAATCGTCGAGCAGGCGCCGGTCGATCAACTGTTCGAAGATCCCCGCCATCCCTACACCCAAGGATTACTGAGAGCTCTCCCGCAGGTCACCGTCCAACGCAGTCGTCTGGAACCTATTCCCGGTCTGGTGCCTCCGCCCCAGATGATGCCGCCGGGTTGCCGTTTTTCTCCCCGATGCCCCTATGCTGTCGAAATCTGCTGGAACGAGCATCCGGAATTGACCGTCAGTGCGGACGACCGGCTGTTCCGTTGTTTCAACCCGCAACCATTCGTTTCTTGATGGGCCGACAACCGATTCCAATTGCGGTCCGGATTCGCGACGGGCTCGTTCTCAGGGGACACGAATGGTCGACAGACGGCCCGGCGGCGGTGTTCGTACATGACTTCGGCGACGACCTCGACACCTGGGGATCGGTGACCGCCCAGGTAGCCGCCGCGGGGTTTCGCGTCATCAGCATAGAACTCCGAGGCCACGGACTATCTGATGGTGAACCCGACCCCGATACGGTGTTGGACGACCTGGTCGCGGCCCTCGACGAGATCACCGCTTCGTTCGGGCCGGTGGCCTTGGCCGCCTACGGTTCGGTAGCGGAGTGTCTGCTCTTCATTGACTCGGATTGCGGCGCTCCGGTCCAGGTGATGGTGACACCGCTTCCCGGAGGGCGGTCCATCGATTGGCGAATGACCCGCAAAGCCATGCGTCTGGTCCTCTGCGCCGGCCTTGCCACAGCCGAGCGTAAGCATGTCGACTTCATATACCCCAGAATGAGGGGCCGACGCATGCAGATCAGCGGCGCCTCGCGCCGCGTCGGACCGGCGTTACTGATGGACCGGCCGCAGCTGGTTGAGCATTTGACCATTTTTCTGAGGCGTTACCTTACGGGTTATCACCTGGCGTGGATAGCGGACCGCGCCGAGAAGATAGAAGCGGTGCGCGCGGAGCGTTTGGCAGCCGACGGCTGATCGTTCCCCGCCACCCGAGCGAAATGATTGGAGGCCTGAAAATGGCGGTTGTCGATGCCCACCTGCATCTGTTCAAGGCTCACAGTGAAGCCTACCCTCGGCTGGTGTTCGAAGGCATGGTCCCGGCTGAGCGGGAGGAACCGGCGGAGGAACTCCTCGGCGCTATGGGACAAGCCGGGGTTGATCACGCCGTCGTCGTCCCGCTATCGGTCCATGACGAGTACTTGGCCGAACTACTGGTTGAACATCCCGGACGGTTTGCCGGGGTCGGGGTGTACGACCCGGACGCCGAGGATGGGCCGGGTCAGGTGGCCCGAAGAGCCGACCAGGTTGGGATACAGGGGCTCCGTTTCTACGGGTTCGGAGGAGAGGAGGGTCAGGATCCGGAATCTCTGACGGTGTTCCCGGCGCTTGAAGCCATGCACGACCTCGATATGAAGGTTTGGTTCTATGGTTCTCCCGACCAGGTAAGGCTGCTGGATGGAGTAATGAAGCTGCTGCCCGGCCTGAAGGTGGTGTTGAACCACCTGGGTTTCTGTCCCGATATCTGGATGGAGTTGGCCATCGACGAGTACATGCGGCCCCGATTCGACATCCCGCTCCCGCCCGATTCGCTCGAACTGATAGAGCGACTGGCCCAAGACCATCCCGACGACCTCTATGTGCACATTTCGGGGCAGTACGCCTTTACCCGGACTCACTACCCGCATCCTGATCTGGGGGAGGTGGTCAACCGGATCTACGCCGCCTTCGGAGCGAACCGGATGCTGAACGCCTCCGACTGGCCCTGGATCAAGGTGGAACCCGGATACGCCGAGGTGCTGGCCTTGGTGGACCACTACCTCCCCGGTATCAGCCCCGATGAACGGGCCGCTATCCGGGGCGGGACGGCAAAGTCCTTATTCAGCTTCTGATCGGAGTCAGGATCAGGGACGCTACATAGTGCAGGGAGCTGCAAAAAAGGTGAGGGGATCCGGCGGGAGCAGCAGCCAGTGTCCTACGCGGTTTTCCAGGTTTTAACTGCGTCGGCCAGACGGCCCACGCCCTCGAGGAGGGGTTCGCGACTCGTGGCCAGGGAAACACGCACATAGGATCCGCTGTCGGGTCCGAAGGTCGTTCCCGGGACAACCGCCACGCCGCGCTCGAGTACCAGACGGCGGGCGAACTCGACGTCGCTCAGTCCGCTACCGCTGATGTCGGCCATCAAGTAGAAGGCGCCGGTGGGTCGCGCATAGGGAATGCCCTCGGAATGGAGTAACTCAACCACGAGATCCCGCCGCTCGTGATAGGACATCCGCATCTGGGCGACTACATCCTGGGGTCCGGTAATGGCGGCCACCGCTGCCTTCTGGGCGGGCGCGTTGACGCAGGAGGTGATCGGTTCCTGCGCGGTTATCACACTCTCGGTGAGTCCGGGCGGCGCCACGAGGTATCCGACCCGCCATCCGGTCATTGCGTAGGTCTTGGAGAAGCTGAAGAAGGTGATCACCCGACCGTCCGGATCGAGAGGGCCGGCCGAAACCGGCGGCGCCTCGAACCAGACCTCGTCGTATACCTCATCGGAGAGGAGCCACAAGTCGTAGGTTCGGGCGAGTTCGATCAACTCTTCCAGCACCGGGCGGGGGATTGTGGCGCCGGTGGGGTTCCCCGGGGAGTTGATGAGCAACGCAGTAGCGCCATCGGTAATGTACGGCTCGATGTTGGCAGCCCGAGGGATGAAACCGTCTTCCGCATGCAGGGGATACAGGGTTGGTGTGATTCCCAACAGCTTCATCATCAGGTGGTAGTTCGGCCAACTCGGATCACCGAGCAGGATCTCCGAACCGGGATCGGCAATCGCCGCAATCGCGCTGTATATGCCCGCCACCGATCCGGGGGTAACGACGATGCGATCCGGTGTGGCGTCGATACCGTTGCGTGTCCGCACCTTATGTGCCAACACCTCTCGCAACTCCGGAATACCTGCGTTCGATGTGTAACGGGTGAACCCTCCGACAGCAGCCCGATGCGCCGCGTCGACGATATGTTCGGGTGTGTCGAAATCCGGTTCTCCGACCTCGAGATGTATGGCGTCATCGACAGTCCACGCAAGCTCCATGATCTCCCGAATACCGGAGCGGGGTAGTGATCGAACGGCTCGTGACAGACTTACCACTTGCGGTCCTCCTCGAAGTAATGTCGTTCTATCTTGGCCATGGCCGAGTAAACGGGGGGTACGACCTGTCCTACCCGTACGGTTCCCACCGCGCCGAGCAGGCGGTAGGCCTCGGGTAGGCTGAATCTACCCGTATGGCGCAGGCGATGGGCAAGATCGAGGTAGGCGGCTTTAACCAATTCCTCCAGATGCCCCGGTCCCGGCGCCACACTACCCCATTCCCGGGCGGTGTTCACCTGGGGCAGCCCCGAGTAACCGGTCTCCTCCGGGGTTGAGCGGGTGATGTTGAGCCGGACATCCGCTTGGCATTCGACGGCCGAGCGATGGATTTCTGCGTCACCTTGGACCAGATGGGCGTCGCCGAGCGAAACCAGGGCCCCCTCTACGGCGGCCTTGATGACGACGGTCGCTCCGTTGCGGACGTCGGGTAGATCAACGTTTCCGAGTATCTCCCGTCCCTGCTGGAAGGACAGCGTCGGGGAACCGGCCGACGCTACGCCGATAGTCCCTATGAACGGCCGGTACGGGACCATTACCGCTCCCTGCGTAGTGGGGATAGCTACCCGGTCACCTTCCCGGCGACATATGACCGTCTCGGCTTTAAACGTCGGATGGAGGGTCGGGGTGGTGTTCATGTAGCCGAATCCGGTAACGGGAGCGCCTTCGACATGTTCAATGTGGATCTCTACGCAGTCGCCGGCGCGCACACCTTCTACGGCGATGGGTCCGGTCACCGGATTGGCGCCGCCGGCCCGCGCCACCACGTCATCCAGGGTCTGGTAGACCACTTCCGGACCGGTAATGGTACCGCTATGGGCATCCTGGGTCTCGACGATGATCCGCTCGCCCGGCGAAACCGTGATGGCCGGATCCAGACCAGCGTCGAAATAGAAACTCGTCATCTCTCGGGTTAGCCGCCGGATACTTCGTCTTCCTTCCTGTCCCGCCTGAACCGGTCCGCCCTCAGATGACGCTCTTCACCTCGGCGAAGTGGCAGGCTACTCTATGACCAGGCGCCTGCTCTATGAGCGCCGGTTCTTCAACCCGACAGATTTCCTTCCCCCGACCTATGGGGCACCTGGTATGGAAGCGGCATCCGGGGGGAGGATTCAGAGGGCTGGGCACATCGCCTTCGAGCAGGATGCGCGACCTCCGCCGCTGGATTCTAGGATTAGGAGTCGGAACCGCCGAGAGCAAGGCATGGGTGTAAGGGTGCATCGGCGCCGCAAACAGGCGGTCGGTACTGGCCTGCTCGACGATCTTTCCTAGGTACATGACCGCCGTATCGTCACAAATGTGTCGAACCACCGCCAAGTCGTGCGCGATGAACAGGTACGTGAGGCCGAGTTGATCTTGAAGTTCCTCTAGAAGGTTTAGTACCTGAGCCTGGATGGAAACGTCGAGCGCCGATACCGGTTCATCCAGAATCAGAAAGCTAGGGTTCAAGGCCAGGGCTCGGGCCACGCCGATCCGCTGGCGCTGCCCTCCGGAGAACTCATGCGGGTAACGGTCGGCGATGTTGGGATTCATTCCTACCAGAGTCAGCAATTCTCCCACCCGTTTGGAGCGATCGGCCCGAGACATATCGGTGTGGACCTGCAAGAGTTCGGCAATCGCCGCTCCCACCGACATACGCGGGTTTAACGAAGCGAACGGATCCTGGAAGACGATCTGCATATGACGGCGTAGTTCACGCAACTGTCGGCGGTCGGCGGCTATTACATCGATCATCTCGCTATCACCGCCTTCAAGAGGACGGCGCAGGACTACCTCGCCGGAAGTCGGTTCTATAAGGCGGAGGATGCTGCGCGCGGTCGTGGACTTGCCGCATCCCGACTCGCCCACCAATCCCATCGTGGTACCGGAGCGGATGTCGAAGGAGACACCCGCCACCGCCGAGACCTCGCCTTTCTCACCGCCTAGGATTCCACCCCCTATGGAGAAGATCTTGACGAGATCACGGACTGTCAGAGCCGAACTCGAATCATTCATTGGCATAGCCTACGGATATAGGAGACGATACGGGCGCCATTCTACGCGTTCCCGACCGTACTCCCGGCCAATAACCTGCCTTAGCGCCGTCCGGTTACAACCTCAGAGGGTCCGGATGGATAGTATGGGGAATGAACGCGCCGCTAGAAGTGGCGATTAGATGGTTCGACGAGAAGAAAGGCATATCGGATGGGCGAAGATTTCCGCGGCAAACTCGGGGGGTTGGACGAACTGGAACTCCAACAGTTCCTGGACGGTGACCATCTGGCGCGAGTTGCCTGCCTCACCCCGGACGGCGCCCCCTATGTGATACCCCTCTGGTACCAATGGGACGGGTCCGCCATATGGTTGGTAGGCCGCCAGCGAGCGGTGTGGTGCGAGTATATGCAGAACGATCCGCGTGTGTCTCTGGTCGTGGACGCCCCGCACAGTGAGCCCGACGAATCGGGCAGGAGCATGGAGATACCCAAAGTCATCATGCAAGGAAACGCCGAGATAGTCGAGGAACCCAACGTCGGCGGCAAGTGGGTTGACGTTGCCGAGGATATGTCGTACCGCTACCTGGGTCCGAACGGGCCCGAATACCTTACCGGTACCATCAACCAGCCCCGCTGGCTCATAAAGGTGGTGCCCACTGAAATCAAGACCTGGCAGGGCGTCGGTTGGGCCCGCCGCTATTGGGTTGAAGGTACCGGCGGCGCCACCTACGCGGAGGCGCACGGCGAGTAATCCGTTCGGTTTCCGTCCGGAGGGTCAAGTCCGGCCGGAAGTCGCCGGCGGCGGGTGCCAATACCTGTCCGATAGACGTTGAAAGTGGTGTGCGAGGTTCGGAGTATGTGTCTCGTTTCGGTGGCCCCTGTTACACAGATCCCAACCGTTGCAGCCATCCCAACGTAAAGGCGTTCCACTCATCCACCATTTCATAGAAGGCGATATGGCTGGACGAAGGCCCTCTGAAGACATGCATCGTGGACCCGGGTATTCGCCTCTGGACCTCCAAGCCGTAGCGGGTGGGAACCTGCCAATCGACCTCACCTGAAGTAATCAGCGTCGGCGCCCCGATCCGGTGCAACCGGTCGAGCGCGTCATGGGTTTTGTCGGCATGGAAATGCCCGAGCATCCCTTCCTTGCTGGGAGGATGCGGGTTATCGAAAATGAACCCTCGTTCGAAGGCCTGTAACTCCTCGACCCGCTCGTTGATGAAGTGCGGGCTCGCCACCCAGAGCAACGCGGTCCGGATGTACATCTCGAAATCGTCATGGAGAACCGGCGCCTCATTGGTGTCGATCATCCGTATGAACCACTCATCGGAGCGCCCCCATGTGCAGTGCAGCTGCAGAGAGGCCACCTTCGACGGGTGCTTTATAGCCAGTTCCTGCGCGGTTGCGCTTCCCAACGAGAGACCGGAGACATGGGCCCGTTCGATTCCCAGGTGGTCAAGCAGGGCGGCGGCGTCATCACCGAGAATGGCCATCGAGTATTCGGTGGGATCATCCGGCCGGGACGACTGTCCGGTACCGCGGGCGTCGTAGGTGATGACCGTGTAGTAGTCCCGATAGGCGGCGACCTGCTGAGACCAGGTGGAGTGGTCGGCGCCGGTTCCCATGATCAGCATGAGCGGGTCACCCGAACCTTCCACTTCAAAGTACATCTCGATTCCGGTTGCGAGTGATGCGAACGGCACTATCTACCCTCCTTGCGGTGTTTGGATTACCAGTCCCGGGTTTCTGTTTTCATGTGCCGGGCGCTACCGGGGCTTCGGCCTCGGTGCTCATGATGATCTTGATATCGGTCCGGTCCGCCGTCGCCAGATCCTCAAAGGCCTTTGCTACCTCGTCGAAGCTCACCACGCTCCCGATCATCGTATCCAGATCGAGCCTACCTTCGCGCAGGTGGCGCGCCGCCTCCTCGAACACCTCATCGGGATAGCAGAAGCTCCCCACAATGTTCCGTTCGGCGGTCACGATATCGAAAAGCGGGACCGATACCTCCGGAAGGCCCAGCCCCACAAAGCAGGTAGTCGCTCCTTTTGGAATGCTCCTGATCGCGGCGGCCGCGGTGGCGGATATACCCACCGCATCGAAGGAAACATCGAACGGTCCGGCGCTGTCGACCTCCCTCGGACTCAGAGCAAGGAAACCCAAGGCCTCCGCCAACCGCCGTCTTTCCATGATCGGATCCGAAACCGCCACCTGTGCGGCGCCGTCCAGCCGGCAGGTCTGAGCGATGGATTGGCCGATCATTCCCCCGCCGACCACAAGCACCGATTGACCGGGTTCGACCCGGGCCCTTCGGGTAGCTTGCAGGGCCACGGCCATCGGTTCCACTCCGGCGCCCCGCAGGAGGCTCAGGTCCCCCAAGGGAACAACTCGATCAGACGGAACCACTATCGCATCGGCAAACGCTCCTTGAATCTCCGGATTGACCCCGATGACCCGTAAACGCTCGCAGTGGTTCCCGGGACCGTGACCGCACGAACCGTCACACGCTATCCCCGGATTGAACGTCACCGGGGTTCCTATCCTCATTCGATCCGTTCCGGGAGCGACCTCCTCTACCCATCCGCTTGCCTCATGTCCCATGACCATGCCCGGTACCCGTCGTCCCGATTCGCCCGTGTAGCCATGGAGGTCCGAACCGCAGATCCCCACATACGCCATCCGCAGCCGAACCTCACCCGGTCCGGGAAGTGGGCGCGGCCGGGTTTCGATATGGAAACGGTGGGGTCCGTCGAACACCAGCACCCTCATGCGGGTGCTCATGATCCCGTTTCCGCATGGATCGGTGGACGGTGTTCCACCCATGGAGTAGCCGCTTCATAGGCGGCGCCCACCCGGAGAACGGTGGCTTCGCCGAAAGGACGACCCGCTACCTGTAGCCCTACCGGCAAGCCTGCACGGTCGTAACCGCACGGAACGCTCAAAGCCGGCTGCCCCGACAGATTGAAGGGCGCGGTGGTGCGCACATACGACGACGTTACGTCCTCCATGACGTCTCCTACCCGGAACTCGTCCTGATCGGCGAGAGCGGCGGTGGCGGGAAGCGTGGGGCACACCGCCACATCAAGACGATACCGCTCGAAAGCCTCCCTCAAAGCGGTTCGTATCACGGCCCGGGCGCGCAACCCCGCCAGGTAGTGGGATGACGGGACTATGGCCCCGGCGGCCAGTAACCGCCGTATTCCGGACTCGATGAGTTCAGGACTCTCTTGCAGCAATCGACGGTGGTAGGCGGCGGCTTCAGGACCGACGATCGCGAACTCGGCGGCCAGAGTGCCTCGGAGTGCGGGAATATGAACACCCGACATCTTCGCCCCGAGGTTTCTCAGGACCTCGACCGCCTCCCCGAAAGCGGCGCCGACCCCGTCCTGCACAGGCGCAAAGGGGTAACCCTCCAGCACTCCGACTCGAAGTCCTTCCACTCCTCGCTCCATGAACTCACCGAAATCAGGTACCGGTTTCCGGCTGGTGGCAGGATCGGCGGGGTCATGACCGGCAATCACCTGCAGGCTCACCGCGCAATCAGCCACGGTGGCGGCCAGCGGACCGATGTGGTCCAAGGACCATGCCAGGGACTCCACCCCGGCCCGGGATACTCTCCCGAAGGTGGGCTTGATCCCGGCGATCCCACACACCGACGCCGGGATCCTGATCGAACCGCCGGTGTCGCTGCCCAGCGCCATCGGTACCACCCCCGTAGCGACGGCCGCGCCCGAACCTCCGCTGGAACCTCCAGGCAGTCGGTTCACATCCCAGGGATTGGCGGTGGGCGGGGTGTAGACGCCGCAGGCCAGTTCGTGGGTGTTCGTCTTGCCGATCAACACCGCTCCGGCTGAGCGTAGACGGGCTACGACAGTGGCGTCGGTACGGCGGGGAAGGTCGGGATAAGCCGGAGAACCCGAAAGCGTGGCGAAGTCCGCCATGTCGATTATGTCCTTCACGCCCACCGGAATCCCCGTCAGGGGCCCGCAGTCTTCCCCGGCGGCCAGTCGCTCGTCGGCCGCCCCGGCAGCCTCCAAAGCCCCTTCCCGATCTACTACCCGAAACCCGTTCACCATTCGATCTACCCGATCGATGCCGGCAATAGCGGCCTCGGTCAGTTCCACGGCCGTTACCCGGCCGTCTCGGAGCCGTCGAGCGGCGTCTCCGATCCATCCGCTTCTTGTCAAGGTCACAGCCAATCCGGGGCGAACGAAACAGGGTTGGCGGTCGAATCGGAATCCACCAGCCGGTCGAGCTCCCGGCTATCGGTCAGCCATCCGGCAAGAGTTTGACCGATACCTTCGACATCGAACTGCGAAGCGACCAAACCATTACTTTCGAGCGCCTTGACTACCTGCTCCTTCGGATACTCATCCATCGTTCATCACCGCGATCACATCGACCTCCATCTTGAGGCCCGGCAAACCCAGCGCCGCGGCCTGCATAGCGGTTACCGCCGGATAGGGCCTCCCGACGAACACCTCCCTGCGGATAGGGAACTCCTCGACGATCTCCCGGATGTCCTGCATGATGTAGGTCACCTTGACCACATCGGCTATAGAACTTCCGGCGGCCTCCAGAATATCGCGAATGTTGTCCCAAACCTGGCGGGCCTGCTCGGCCACCGTGTCCCCTACGATCTGTCCGTTCCGGTCGAAAGCCACCTGCCCGGCAAGGTACAGGGTGTCGCCTGCCCGTATAGCGTGGGAGTAGGGCTCCGGCGGAGGGCTCAGAGCTTCGACCTCAATTGCCTCGATCGCCAGTGATCACCTCCTTGCTGTCGTCGAAAGCATATACAATCCGAACCGCGCTAACAGAGAGGGATTGGATGCGGATCGCACGTTTCAGAACGGATGGAGGGTCCGGATGGGGTTTCGTGGAGGGAACGACCATCCGGCGGGCGCCCGGCGGGGTGGCCTTGATGGATGTTCTCGGCGACCTTTCGGCGCTGGAAGCCTTAGCTCGGGAGGCGTCGGATACGGTAGCCATCGACGAGGCCGAACTGACGGCCCCGATCGACAACCCTCCCCAGTTCCTGGGCATCGGACTCAACTACCGAGAGCACGCCGCCGAATCCGGAGCTTCGGTACCGACATCGCCGGTCAGCTTCCCGTTCTTCAATTCCTCGATCATCGGACCCGGGGACCCGATCCGACTCCCTCCCTTCACCCGTGAGGTCGATTGGGAGGTGGAATTGGGAGTGGTGATCGGCAAACCGGCCCTCGACGTGACGGTTGATGACGCCTTGGACTATGTGGCCGGGTACGTGATAGTCAATGACCTCTCCGCCCGTGACATCCAGATGGGCGAAGGGCAGTGGAGTCGAGGCAAGTCTTTCGACACCTTCAAGCCGATGGGGCCTTGGATTACCACCGTTGACGAATTGGGCGCCGCCGATGACCTCGATATCAAGCTGTGGGTTAACGGTGTGATCAAACAATCGGGACACACCTCCGACCTGATCTTCAACGTGGCCCAATTGGTCTCCCACATGTCGCAGTCGTTGACCCTCGGAGTCGGGGCGGTGATCTCCACCGGTACACCCAGCGGGGTCGGCTTCGCTCGTAAGCCCCCTGAGTACCTGCGGTCAGGCGATACCGTCACTCTCGAAATACAGGGCATCGGAAGACTCACCAACCCGGTAGTCGACGGTTAACCCCAATTTTTCATGCAGGGGTTTGATTGGGTAGCCGAGAAAGATGCAATA
>CAZEZF010000078.1:0-17168 GCA_964516495.1 uncultured Acidimicrobiia bacterium
TCATAAAGGCACACACGGCCAGAATCAGGGTGACCCAGACCCGCCCCCTGCCCCCTGAGTGGACCACCACATCATCGCAGCAACCCCCCCAAACAGGGCACCATCCATTATGAGTGAATCAGGGCTAGTTTCATGCAGAAACCCTTATCCTCGTTGGTGGATTGAGAGGACGGCTGACCGCACGCGCGCAGGAGGTATCGGATGAGTAGGTATGAGGTTCGCGACCTTTCTGTGATGGCTGAGGAGGCGCTCGCAGCTCTGGAGGAGGGCGGTCGTCCGGGCTTTCCTCTCATCGAGGGAAGGGTGCTGGCCGTCCAGGTTACGCCCGAACATGGGACCTCGTCCGATATAGCGATGGGTGTGGCGGCCCTGCCTCCCGGCTTCTCGACGCCCGACCACACCCATCGAGCGGAGGAGATAGCCACGGTCCTCAGAGGCAGCGGCGCCATCACCATCGACGGAACAACCATCGAGGTGGCGCCCGGCTCGGTGGTTGTCACCCCTCCCCACGCACATCATGTGACCACTGCGGGACCCGACGGGCCGCTTGTGGTCTACTGGGTGTATGCCCCCACCGGGAGCGAGCGGCGCTGGCTGGAGGGTAAGCGGGAACCGAATGCCGATGAGGAGAACGAGTGACCAGACTTCATGTGATCGGCGCCGGTACACCCACGCCGACACCGCAGCGTTTCGGAACAGCCTATGTTGTCGACACCGGAACCGATCTGGTGATGTTCGATTGCGGTCCCGCCGCCACCCACAAACTGGTGAAGGCCGGCCTCTGGCCTACGGACATCGATAACCTATTTTTCACCCATCATCACTTCGACCATGACGCCGACTATCCGTGTTTTCTCCTTTGCAGGTGGGACCAGAGCATCGGCAGGGAGGGTCTGCTCAAGGTGCGCGGACCCACCCTGACCGCCCGCATAACGGAGGGCCTGATCGGTGAGGAGGGGGTCTTCGCCCACGACTGGAAGGCCCGGGTCGGGTCACCGATCAGCCAGAGGGTATTCGTAAACCGAGGAGGCGCGCTACCGCGACCGGCCCCTGTTGTGGATGCCGCCGACATCGGACCGGGTGATGTGATCGAGGGTCCCGGTTGGATGGTACGTTCCGCCGATGCGGTACATGTTCAGCCCTTCCTCGACTCTCTCGCCTACCGGATCGAGACGCCGACGGCCGCGATCGTGATTACCGGGGATACCGAGCCATGCGACTCCGTAATCGACCTGGCGCGGGGGGCGACCGCCCTGGTCAGTATGTGTTGGGATCATCAGCAGACAATGGATGAGTGCGGGGAAGCTCCCGGCCAGACCGGAACCATCGGCGCCGCCCACATGGCGCGTCGGGCGGGTGTGGAAAAGCTGATCCTGGTCCATCGAGGTCCGGGTCTTGAGGGCCGGGAATCAGAGGAGAAGGCCAGATCCGATGTCCAGGAGGTATTCGAAGGTGAGGTGACGCTTGCCGACGAGTTGGATGTTGTCGACATCTGAACCAGCGGTAGATCTATAGAACCATCTCCCAGAGGACGGTGCTGTCGGCGGGACTTGTGAACCGTTTCTGTCTTACCCCCGCTGTATTACCAATCCCAGTTGAATAAGCGGTGAAGCCCACGTAGGCTGGAGATGGATTCTCGGCGTCTTCCTGTCCGGGGCCGGGCCCGAGGAGGTATCCATCGACAAGGAGGATCAAACGTGAAACACCGGAACCGGAAGACCACCCTGGCGGCGCTCATGGTTGTGATGGCGATGGTCGCCTTTGCTTGTGGGAGTGACGAGCCGGAAGAGACGACCACCACGGCGGCGGCTGCGCCTGTCACCGAGGCGACCGCTACTACCGGGGCGACCGCTACAACCGAGGCGGCGACCGCAACAACGGCGATGGAAGAGGTGGACGATCCGCGCGGTACCACCGTAACCTGGTCGTATACCCAGGAGCCTCCTAACTGGGACTACCGGGAGACCGGCCTGACGGCGGTTACCGCCCCATTGCTGCTGAATGTTTGGGAGACCCTGATCCAGATCGAGGCGGACGGCTCGCCGTCGTCGCTGCTGGCCGAGTCATGGGATGTCAGTGACGATGGCCTGACCGTGACCTTCAACCTGCGTGAAGGAGTCCTGTTCCACGACGGATCCGACTTCACCTCCGCCGATGTGGTGTACTCGATGAACGCCAACAGCGAAGCAAGCGTGGATAGAACAGCCAGTCCCTACAGCGCGGTTACCTCTGTCGACGCTCCCGACGACTACACCGTGCAGGTAACCCTCGGGGCGCCGAGCCTGACGTTCGTCAACACCATGGCGGATCGCGCCGGGATCATGGTTCCCGAGAACTTCTTCGAAGAGAACGACGCCGCGACAGCGGTCATCGGAACCGGACCGTACATGCTCACCGAGTACCGCATAGATCAAGACCTGACCATGACCCGTTTCGAGGACTACTGGGGCGAGAAACCCTACTTCGAGACCGCGATCCAGCGCTTTATCCCGGACGAGACCGCCGCGATCAATGCCCTGCTGGGTGGTGAGATCGACATGGTGGCTTCGGTTATCGCCGAGGGCATGGATCGGGTATTCGCAGTGTCGGGAGATAACGAAGGCATCGAGCTCGTCCTTATCCCCGGTACGGAGGTTTCCTACTGGTTGCTGGACACTAACGTCGAGGAGTTCCAGGATATTAAGGTGCGCCAGGCTATCCAGCACGGTCACAATCGCCAGTCACATATCGATGCGGCGACGGCCGGCACCGCCACGCCTTCGTGTTCGATGGCGGTTCCTTCAGGAATTGCCTGGGACTCCGACTACTGCCCGTATCCATACGATCCCGAGCGGGCGGTTGAACTGCTTGCCGAGGCGGGATACGGCCCAGGCGAGTTGGTCCTTGACTTCCCGTTCGCCAACGTTGCATGGCACACGGTGATGGCGCAGGTATTCCAAGCCGAGATGGCCGAGATCGGGGTCACGATCGAGTTGCGCAGCCTGGATCTGGCCACATGGTTGGATCAGGTCAACACGCAAGGCCAGTATCAGATCTTCCAGATCACCAGCGGGGCGCCCCTAACGAACTACCGGTGCGAGCGGAACCGCCAGCCCTTCGGTCGTGGGAACCAGGCGTTCTGTGACGAAGAGATGGACGCGATGATCGACGCGATCGAGGTGATCGCCGACTACGACGAGTACGTCGCCGCTCAGCGCGCGCTCCACGATTATGTAGCCGACCAAGGCTGGATATTCGCGACCAAGAAGCCGAACACCCCGGTTCTCTACCGCTCGGATCTGGCCGGGATCAAGCCGCACCGCCTGCCGGACATCCACATCTATGCCGGAGATCTGCATTGGGCTGATTCCTAAGCAAGGTTGGTAGCGCCGGATCCATCTGACTTTGACGGGGGTTCGCCTTTGATCGGGCGAACCCCCGTTTCGTGCCCGGGTAGCCACACGCCCTTACCCGGACGGCGCGGTGTGGTATACCCTTGACACCGGCGCCGAGTAGTGGAGGGAGGCTCATGTGACACGCGTGGTCGCCCGGTCCCTGCTGTCGTTGGTCCTTGCCGCCGTTGTGGGTTCGCTGGTTGTGTTCGGCCTGTTGCGGTCCATCGGGGGGGACGTCGCTCACGTCATCCTGGGCCAGTACGCCACTCCCGGCGCCTTGGAGGCACTCCAAGAGGAGTTGGGCCTCAACGCCCCCTGGTATGTCCAGTATCTCAACTGGTTGGGCGGAGTGTTCACAGGAGACCTGGGAACCTCCTACTCGGCTCGCTTCGACATTTTCGAGGAGATCTTGCGACGGCTTGGTCCGACAACGTTGCTCGCCTTCGGTTCACTGCTCATCTCGATCCCGGCTGCTCTGGTGCTCGGGACCTTCTCGGCCATCCAGGTCAAGAAGCTCCGGGGCGGCGTCGTGGATGTCGCGAGCCAGATCGGCATCGCCGTACCGGCTTTCTGGGCCGGACTGATCATGGTGTTGGTTTTCGGTATCCGTCTCGGATGGTTCCCCACCGGGGGATACGTGTCACCGTTCGAAGACCTGCTCGACGCGTTGAGGGGGCTCGTGCTGCCGACGCTGGCTCTCTCCTTGGGGATCACGTCGGTGCTGACACGCTACGTTCGTTCGGCGATGCTCGATGTGATGGGTGAGGATTTCATCCGCACCGCCATGGCCAAGGGCCGGACCCGCCGCGGCGCGGCTCGGGTCCATGGAGTGCGAAACGCCTCGGTGTCGCTGGTGACAGTCGGCGCTTTGCAGCTCGGGGCACTGATGGCCGGTACGGTCGTGATCGAGAACGTGTTCGTGATCCCCGGCATCGGACGCCTGCTGGTCACCTCGGTGTTGGGTCGCGAGGTGATAGTCGTACAGTCGCTGATTCTGGTCATCCTGCTGATGATTCTCGTGATGAACTTCCTCATGGATATCGCCTACGTCCTCATCGACCCGCGGATCCGCGACAGCCAAGGAGGCAAGGCAATTGCGTGACGACCGCGAGCGATCCGGGTCGCGCTTGTGGCGCCGTGTCTTCCGGTTACCCCTGCCGCTGATCATTGGTGGGATCCTGGTGGGATCCTTCCTCTTCGTCGCGCTCCTCTCGTACGTGTGGACGCCGCACGACCCTCTGAAACTGGTCGTTGCCGACCGGCTGTTGCCACCGGGAAGCGACAGCTACCTGTTCGGTACGGACAAGTTCGGCCGCGATGTCCTGAGCCAGCTGATGGCGGGCGCCCGCAACTCCCTGTTCGTCAGCCTGCTGTCGACATTCGTGGCGATCGTGGTAGGCGCCCTGCTCGGACTGATTACCGCCGGCGCCGGTTCACTATGGCGGAACGTGATGTCCAGGCTGATCGACGTAGGCGTCGCGTTGCCGGGAATCCTGATCGCCCTGGTGCTGGCAACATCGACCGGACCGGGCAACCAGGCAGCGATCGTGGCGATCACCTTCTGGTTCATCCCGATCGCCGCCCGTGTGACGATCGGCCCCGCTCGCCAGATCCTGGCGCTCGACTACGTGGAGGCTGCTTACGCGTACGGTCGCACCAAGTGGTACATCCTGCTGCACCATGTCACGCCCAACATCGCCCCTCTGCTGATCGTGCTGGGATCGGTCATGTTCGCCGCAGCGATCCTGATCGAGGCGGCGCTGGCCTTTCTCGGTATAGGCGCCCAGCCGCCCACCGCCTCCTGGGGGCGGCTGCTACAGGAGTCGCAACCCCTCCTTGAGGCAGCCCCGACCCTCATGTTCTTCCCGGGAGTGGCCATCGTCCTTACCGTCCTCGGCTTCAACCTGCTCGGGGACGGGCTTCGAACCATTCTCGATCCGCAGCAGGCGTCCCGCTCGGGGCTCATCTGATGCTGGAAATCCGAGGCCTCAACGTTGTGATCGGTCGCCACACCATCGTTTCCATCGAGCGGCTGACGATCCCGGCCGGTACGCGCCTGGGGATCGTTGGCGAGTCAGGGTCGGGGAAGACGATGACGGCGATGAGCATCATCGGTTTGCAGCCCAACACCGCCGTCGTGTCGGGATCGGTTCGCTTCAACGACCGGGAACTGGTCGGATTGAGCGATCGCCGACTCGCCGAGGTGCGGGGCCGCGACATCGGCGTGATCTTCCAGGATCCCGCCAAGGCGCTCAATCCGATGATGCGGGTCGGTCGCCAGGTCGCCGAGGCGATCCGCCTGCACATGGATATACCCCGCGACCAGGTGCGCGAACGCGTTCTCCAACTGCTCACCCAGGTCCATTTACCCGACGCAGGAAGCCTGATCCGGCGGTATCCGCACCAGCTGTCGGGAGGCCAGCAACAACGCGTCCTGATCGCGATCGCCATCGCCTGTGACCCGAAACTACTCATAGCCGACGAACCCACGACGGCGCTGGACGTCACGGTCCAGAGCGGGATCCTGTCGCTGTTACGAGAACTCAGCATGGAACGGAAGATGGGTTTGCTCTTCGTGAGCCACGACCTCGGCGTCATCAAAACCATCAGCGAGGTGGTGGGCGTCGTGTATGGCGGCCACTTGGTGGAGGTGGGCCCGGTCGAGAAGGTGATTTACCAGCCGCGTCACCGCTACACCCAGGCGTTGTTGTCCGCCAACCCCGGCATCGCCGATGAAGAGGACCTCGGTAGGGTCGTCGGTCGACGGCTTGACGTCATCCCAGGTGCGGTACCGGCCCTGGACAAGTTCCCGTCCGGCTGCCGGTTCCGGGGTCGGTGTATAGCGGAGACCCCTTCCTGCGCCCAACCACCCGAAATCGCCGCGGCCTCCGATGGTCACACTTTCAAGTGCTGGAATCCGATCGGTGGCGTCGTCAACCCGAGCGGAGGTTTCGATGCCGCTGGTTGAAGCCCGTGGAATGCACTTCCGCTATCCGAGCGTGCGAGGCCGGGGAGCTCTCCCGTGGACGCTCGAGAACCTCGACCTTTCGATTGAAGCCGGTTCAACGGTGGGAATCGTCGGCGAGTCAGGGTCCGGGAAGTCGACCCTGGTACGGGTCCTGTGCGGTCTTCTCATCCACCAGCAGGGGGAAGTCACATTTGACGGGCGTGACATTTCCGATTGGCTGGCAAACAACCCGCGGGACCTTCGCAGGCGAAACCAGATCGTGTTTCAGAGTCCCCGACGATCCCTTGATCCACGGATGAGCATCCGCCGGTCGCTGAGCCAACCGGTCCGGGCGATCGAACGGCGCGCCCCCACCGACGCCGAGTTGGTCGGGTGGCTCGATCGAGTGGGACTCACCGGCGAGGTTCTCCCCAGGTTCCCACACCAGCTGTCCGGCGGGCAGTTGCAGCGGGTGGGGGTGGCGCGCGCTCTTTCGGTAGCGCCCGAAGTCCTCTACGCCGACGAGCCGACCAGCGCCCTCGATGTTTCGGTGCAAGCCCAGGTACTGAACCTGCTGATGGACCTCCGGGAGAAGCTGGGTCTGGCGCTGGTGATGGTCTCACACGATCTGGCGGTGATCAGCAGGGTGGCGGAGCATGTGGTGGTGATGAAGGACGGCGTAATCGTCGAAGACGGACCCATGACCAAAGTGCTCAGCAGACCATCGGACCCTTATACCGCCGCCCTGGTTCGATCCGCCCGGGCGGTAAGCCTGGGCGTATGAGTGGATCGCCTTACCGGGAAGGCGTCGACGAGTGACATCCGTGGTCGGTGCTCCGAAGGGCTTTCCCCTTGGCGCCGGGGAGTCCTGCGGATGGTCGATCTTCGACCCCGATGTCGCCTACCCGGTGGCTGTCCTGAAACGGTCGGCGCTTGACCACAACCGGGCCGCCATGCGGTCCTTCTGCCTCCGCAACGGGCTAGACTTGGCGCCTCACGGCAAGACGACGATGTCTCCCGAACTGTTCCGGATGCAGCTCGACGACGGGGTGTGGGCCATCACCGCCGCCACGACCTGGCAGGCGAAGGTCATGCAGGAGGCCGGAGTTCCCAGGGTGTTGATTGCCAACCAGGTGGTCACCCCCGGTGAGATCGAATGGCTGGTCAGGTCCCGCAAGGACGGTTTCGAAATTACCTGCTACGTCGATTCTCGCGAAGGGGTGGCCGTCTTCGACGAGGTGCTGGGCCGGCTGAAACCCGACCGGCCCTTCCCGGTTCTGCTGGAGATGGGTGTTGTAGGAGGTCGAACAGGGGTAAGAACGGTCGAGGAAGGCTTAGCCGTGGCCGGCGCGGTGGCTTCCTCCCCTCACCTGGCGCTAACCGGGGTAGCCGGTTTCGAAGGCATCCTCGGAGCCCGGGGGGATCGCACCGCGTACGAGGTGGTCGACGAGTTCTTGGACGAGATCGTCGATCTGGCTGGTCAAGTGGCCGGGCGCGGGTGGTTCGAGCCCAGCCCCGACCTGATCCTCACGGCCGGCGGGAGCTCGTACTTCGACAGGGTGGTAGCCCGATTCTCCCTCCTCGAGGTGGATCAGCCCTACCGGATAGTCATCCGCAGCGGCTGCTATCTCACCCACGACGACGGTTCCGTGCATCGCACTTCCCCCATGGGTGAGTCGAACAGAACCGGCTATCCGGAGCACCTGATCCCCGCCATCGAGGTGTGGGGAACGGTATTGTCCCGTCCGGAACCAACCAGGGCAATCGTCGGGTTGGGTCGTCGCGATGTCTCCTTCGACGGAATGCTGCCGGTCATCAAGAAACTGCGAAGGAAGGATCACCGGACCGTCGAGGAAGCGCCCCCGATGCGGACCGTAGCCTTGAACGACCAGCACGCCTTCATCGATCTGGACGAGGACTCTCTCCTGGGAGTGGGTGATCTCGCGGGTTTCGGTATCTCCCATCCGTGCACCACCTTCGACAAATGGAGGGCCATCCCGATCGTGGACGACGACTACCGGGTTGTCTCGGTAGCGCGCACCCTGTTCTAAAATCAAGAGGACGTGTGGATCGGTCGTCGGGGTGACGATGCCGGGACGTAGTACGAGCGAGGTCCCGACTTCCTACGCCTCGCCGATGTCCTGACCGCTCTCTACCCCGCGGCAGCGAGGAGAAGCGCCTGCTGGACGCGATGCTACCGGCGGTCCCAAGCGGAGCTGGTTGTTTCTAGGGTGCTGCGAACCCCCTGCAATCCAATCACCTGTTTTTCAGCACCCTCCTCGGGATAGGAGGACTCGGATCATGACAAACGAGAGAGAGTTGTCGGACCGGATCACGGTACGGCCTGGGGTATTCGGCGGGAAGCCCATCATCAGGGACATGCGTATCGCAGTGGAACACATTCTGGCGATGCTCGCGGCCGGGGAGACAGCCGCAACGATTTTGCAGGACTACGACTTCCTCGAACCGGAGGACATCCAGGCCTGCCTGGTATTCGCTCACCGCTCAGTCCAGTTGCCGGAGAGCAGGTGAATAAGCTCTGGTCGGTGGGGTAGGCGGCGCGAAAAGTTCCTCCCGACGCATGAACTTCAAGCCCGGGTCAGCAGGCTATGGACGCTATGGAGGTAAGCCAAGGCTTACGGGTTGGGATAACTCGCTTCGGGTTCATACGGGAACATGGGTCTGCGTCGGTCTGCATAGTCGAGTCGGCCCAGATCTGCGGTGGTGCATCCCGGGGTGGCCATCCAGATCATTTCCGCCGCGATCGGCTCGAAGGCAGCCCGCGGTGAGTGCACGCCCTTGGCCACGATAATCGGCTGATCCATGGGTTCTATACCCGCGCTTATCAGCTGCTGCAGGCTGGTGTTGCCCATCGGAAGGCTGATCAACATGATCAGGTGATCATCGACGGTATGGACAACGGCGCGATCGCCGGCGTCGTAGAATTGAAAACCGCCGTGAGTCGCTCCGGTGTCTTCGAACCGCCCGTCGTCCAGCATCCGGACGGTCCCTGTGACGGTTACCGGTTCGCCGTGCAGTCCATCCGTTTTGCCCCCGACGGCAAGGTTTACCTCCCCTCCAACCCCTGCCTCCTGGCAGATCTTCACCGATTCGGGATCGCACAAGGAGATGAACAGCCTGCCGATCCCGAGGCGTTGAGCGGCTGCCAGTACATGGGTGGAGTCTCCCGGACTGCCTCCACCCACGTTGTCGCCTACATCGAGCAACACGATCGGCTGCTCGGAGTTGCCGGCCGCCTTCCGCAGCGCGTCCCCGATAGGGACTGCTTCACCTTCTAGTTCCTGTCTCACTCTCCAAGCCTCGTCCGCCACGATCCGGGCCGCCTCCGAAGCCAGGTCCGGATCTCCGTCGGTCACGCATAGGAAGGCCATACCCATCTCCCGAACGTCGGCGTACGGGAATCCCTCGGCGATGTTCATAGCCAGCACCCCGGGTCGTCGTTCTTGTTGATGGGCCAACGCCACCAGATCCCGCATAGGAGCGTCATCGGTACCCTGCCGGAGGATATTGACGGCCAGGGGAGGCGTTTCCAACCACATGACCGGCTCGATCTCCCCTCGGACGGTCTGGAGAGTCAGATCCGCAGCCAGCCGGGCGCGGCGGCGGGCATCGATGTGAGGGTTGGTCATATAGGTGGTCACCAAAGTGGCGTGTTCCACGATGGCGGGAGAGATGTTGGCATGCATGTCGAGTACCACTCCGACGGGGACGTCCGGTCCGGTGACGGAGCGCACCCTCCTCAGAATCTCGCCGTCGGCGTCAGGGTAATCCTCGGAAACGGCGGCGCCGTGCAGGGCGAGCAGGACAGCGTCCCAAGATCCACCCTGTTCCAGGTCGGAAGTAAGCCGTCCGGCCATGACCTCGAAGGCTTCCGACGTTATAGCGCCCATCGGCGTCAGGTTGTAGAAGATCAACGGCGCCAGATCGATTCCGGGTTCGGTAGACAACTCCAGGAATCCGGCCAGGCTTGCCTCCGAGGCGCCGTAGTAGTCGAACAGGGCCTCTCCTTCGATCGGACCGGCGGCCAGCCACCGATCAAGGCTCGCCGGTACCGGTGAGTAGGTGTTGGATTCGTGACTGAGACCCAGGACTGCGATGCGCAAGAATGCTCCTTCTCGAAAGCGGTTGGCTGTCTTGCGGAGAATACCGACCCTTCGCCCGGCGTTCAGGTCCCGGGTCAACGTTTTATCAGGGACGAGGACGGTCGGTTCAATTCTTGCGTAGCACGCGTCCGGGTCGCCGGGTGGAGGCGACTCCGCTCTCGGCCACGATTTCCCCCGCCACAACGACCAACTCGACGCCCACCGGCGCCACAGGAACCTGACCGAATTCACTCCTATCCCTAACGGTGTCCGGATCGAAGACGACCAGGTCGGCGATTCCTCCCTCCCTGACCACCCCTCGCCCGCTCAAACCCAGCCGCCGGGCGGGTTCTCCCGTCATCTTGTTTACCGCGTCCTCCAGGGTCATGATCCTTTCCTCCCTCACATACCGTCCTAGAACCCGTGGGAAGGTTCCGAAGAAGCGTGGATGGGGTCGGGCGGTCGGCTGATGAAGGGGGACCGCGTTACCGTCGGATCCCACTACCGCCAGCGGATCACTGAGGAAGGTCCGGACATCCTGTTCGGTCCGGTAGAACAGGACAACCTGAAGCAGGTTCCCGTACCGCTCGCACAACTGCAAGGTCATCTCGTAGGGATCCGAACCGGATTCGTCCGCCAAGTCCTCCAGCGACCTGGCGAGGCCGAAACCATCCGGGCTTTCGCTGATGATGAAACGGTCGAACAGCCAGGGGATGCCTCCGAACCATCCGAGGGTCATGTCGTGGAGCGCCCTTGCCCTGATCGCCGGATCCGTCAGGCGGGTTCGCATGGCTTCGGTTCCCCCCTCCTGCACCCAGGGAGGCAGGTATTGGGTAAGTGACGATGAGGACGCATGGTACGGGTAGACATCGAAAAAGATATCCACCCCTGACCTTCTCGCGTCGGCGAAGAGAGTAAGAAGCCGGTCGCCGGTATTCCAGAGGTCGGGGTCGTTGATCGCCAGATGGCTGAACTCCACTGTCACCCCGGTGCGCCGTCCCACATCGACGGCTTCGCTTATCGCGCCCCGTTCCCGGTCCTCGCCCCGTCTCGAATGGGTGGAGTACAAGGCCTCCTTGCGGGCAAGGACCTGCGCCAATGCGGCTACTTCGTCGAAGTCCCCGTAGGCGCTGGGAACATGGGTCAGCCCCGTGCTCATACCGAAGGCGCCCTGATCGAGCGCGACCTCCAAGTCTCGCACCATGCGGCGTAGTTCCTGGTTGGAGGGAGGCCGGCGGTCAATCCCCATCGCCGCTACCCGGAGCGTGCCGTGGCCCGCCAAAGGCGCCACGTTGATAGCCAACCCCTCCGCTTCGAGGGCGTGGGCATACCCGTCGAGATCAACCCATGTCGGTTCAACCGGGGCGGTCACCCGGGCCAGGTGATCGTAATGCAGGCGCCGCCGGGATGGTTCGATCGGGAACGCCGCGAAAGAGCAGTTTCCCACCACTTCCGTGGTCACCCCCTGCAACAGTTTGCTCTCGCCGGTTCCGTCGGCCAGCAGGCTCAGGTCCGAATGGGTATGTATGTCGATGAATCCCGGGCACAGGATCTTCCCGGATATGTCGATAACCCGGCGAGCCCCGGTATCCGCGGGAATCCTCCCCACTGCGGTAATCCGCTCTCCGCTTACACCGACGTCGGCGTGCCGGGGCGACGAACCCGTACCGTCAACAACGTTCGCGTTGCGGAAGATGAGATCAAACATCGGCCATCCCGTCGGTCCGTGGCGGCGCAGGATAGTCTCGTTATGTACGCCGGAGAAGGGACGCCCGAGTATCGTCCCTTTGTGACGAGTGACGGCGGCGCAGGAGGTGACCTTGCAGGGCGACGCGGACTTCTCGCTTAAGGGCAGGGTGGCGCTGGTAACCGGGGCCACCCGCGGTATCGGCGCGGCGATTGTACGCCGGTTTGTGGCCTCCGGAGCGCGCGTGGCGCTCACCCACCGAGGTTCAGAGCGAAACGAGCGCCTTTCATCCATCCTGGTGAAGGAGTTGGGAGAGGATCGGGTGCTGCCGATTAACGCTGACGCCGCGGATTACACGCAGACCCGGACCGCGGTGCAGTTGATCGAGGAGAGGTTCCCCCCCGGGGTGGACACGGTGATCGCCAACGCCGCCGCGACAGCCAAGCTTCCCTGGGACCAGATCACTGTTGAAGAATGGGACCATGTGATGGAGGTCAATCTACGAGGAGCTTTCGTGTTGGCCCGTCACGCGATCGGGGGAATGAGACAGCGTTCCTACGGAAAGATCATCACGATCGGTTCGGTCATGGCGAACACCGGCGATCCCCGGGCTCTGCACTACGTCACCTCGAAGAGCGGGCTCATTTCCTTCACCCGTTCGCTGGCCCGGGCGGAGGGGGTCAACGGCATCCGGGTGAACTGCGTGGTCCCGGGAGCGATCGTGGTGGAGCGTGAGGAAGAGGAGGGTGGAGACCCGGCCGCCACTCTCCGCTGGATGCGGCAGGTGCAGTCCCTTCCCTGGCGGGGGATGCCGGACGACATCGCGGCCACCTGCCAGTTCCTTGCCAGTTCAGCCGCCGACTTCATCACCGGACAGGTGATAACCGTGGACGGCGGTTGGAGCAACTATTGAGTTTCCCGGCCCACGCGCTTGGTCATGTGACATGTATTCGAATCCGAACGGGGGTACGGGTGTGAGGGAGGGATGCGTGGTGGTCACGGGGGCCGGGAGCGGTATCGGCAGAGCCGTCTGCGACCTCCTTCTCGAGCGTTACGACACTTTGAACATGGGCGCCGTCGACCTCGACCTTGCCGGTCTGAGAGACCTGAAAGCGGATCCGCGCGTAATGATCGAAAGGTGTGATGTCGCCGAGAAGCCTCAGGTTCAGAAGGCGGTCGATGGTTTCGCCGAGCGTGCTCCGATCATCGGTCTGGTTCACGCCGCCGGTAACCATCATGCCGAGCCCAGCCTCGAACTCGACCGGGCCGGATGGCGTTCCGTACTCGGTGTCCATCTGGACGGCGCCTTCTTTGCTGCCCAGGCTGCGGCGGCGGCCATGGTCAAGGCCGGTTCGACCGGGTCGATCGTCAACATCGCGTCGGTAGCGATGGACTTCGCCTGGCCGCGGCGTCTTCCCTACGCGGTGGCCAAGGCCGGTGTGGGCGCGTTGACGCGCACGCTCGCCGGCGAATGGGCGGAACACGGGATCAGAGTCAATGCGGTAGCCCCCGGTTACGTCGATACTCCTATGATCCGGCAAGCAGCCGCACACGGAGCATTCGACGTGGATCAGCGGATTGAAGATCACGTCCTCAAACGCTTCGCCGAGCCGCAGGAGGTTGCGGAGGTAATCGAGTTCCTGCTGTCGGACAGGGCGTCCTTCATCACCGGAGAGGTAGTTCGGGTCGACGGCGGGTTCTCGATCCTAAAGTAGAGGACGCGGCTCGTGTGAAGGTGAGGATTTTTCCTGATCCTATGAGGGTCCAGGTCCGCAACCGGAGCGGGAAACTGCCAGACTCGGGAGTCAAGTTAACCCCAATTTTTCATGCAGGGGTTTGGATGGGTAACCGAGAGAGGTGACATTAACCACATGACCTGGGAAAATAGCTGCGTGACGGCCTCGTCTGGACGGGGCGCCCCCATCACCCTAAGGTCGGGACATCCCGTGAAAGTGGGCTTGACGTGGCCTTTTTGAGTTCGGTGTGTCCGGGGCATGAAGAATAAGGGTTAACCAGTATGGAAGGGTCGGCATGGTTAGAACGTCGGTTCCGTCGAACAGGAAATGGTCCACGGTCGGATATTCACGGGCGGTCCGGGTGGGGAACATCATCGAGGTAGCAGGTACGTCGTCGAGCGGGCCGGGAGGGCGGATACTGCATGCGGGGGATATGTACGCGCAGTCCAAACGGTGCATGGACATCATCATCTCCGCGGTGGAGGAACTGGGCGGGTCGGTACACGACATCGTCCGGACCCGGGTATTCCTGACGGATATGAGTTTGTGGGCCGAAGCCGGTCGCGCCCACGGAGAGGCCTTTGCCGATGTGGCGCCTAAACCGGCAAGCGCATTCGTGGGAACCAGCGAATTGCTCCATCCCGACCTGATGGTCGAGATCGAAGCAACCGCCATCCTTGACAACTGACAGCAATACAAAGAAGGAGTCGATAAGAATGGACGTCCGTTCGAACATGTTCGACCTCACCGGCAAGACTGCTCTGGTGACCGGAGGGGGCTACGGTCTGGGCCGCACTCTCGTCCACGGGCTGGCCGGCCACGGCGCCACCGTGCTTAGTGTGGCCCGCAGCGGAGAGGCTCTGGCCGAGACCTTCTCGACTCTGGGGCCCGAGCATCGCTACATTGTCGGAGACCTCACAGATGACACCTTGTATGACCATTTGGATCGGATTCCTGAACATATAGACATCCTGGTCAACAACGCCGGGGGTGATCCGTTCATCAAGCCGTGGCCCGAACAGGCGCCGGAGGAGTGGCGCGGAACGTATGAGGTCAACGTGGTGGCGGCGATGCGTCTGATCCACCTGCTCAGCCCGAAAATGGCGGAGCGGGGCTTCGGTCGGATCATCAACGTTTCGTCGATCTACGGTTCGATCGGCCAGGACGCCCGAAACACCACCAAGCGGGGAGGCGCCGGGGCCTACACCGCCGCCAAGCACGGCTTGATAGGCCTCACCCATTACCTGGCGTGCCAACTGGGCCGGACCGGGGTAACGGTCAACACGCTCAGCCCCGGCATGATCACCTGGAACCCCAACCCTTCCGAGGAGGCGCGGGAACTATGGGAGAAGCTGGCCGACCAGACGCCGGTCGGCCGCAACAGCCTGCCGGAGGATTACGTCACTGCGGTCGTGTTCCTCTCGGCGGAGGGGTCAGCCTTCGTGAACGGCGCCAACCTGGTTGTCGACGGCGGTTGGAGCATCTGGTAGCCGCCCGACAAGGTTCTCGATCGTTCTTCGGAGGGGCTGTCGAGTACATCGGTCGAACGAACCTGCGACGGTTTGCCGATCAATCGTTACCAAGGGGCCTCCAGATCGGGGTCCCAGGGCCAGAGCGGCCTTTCGATTCTCTGGTAGGGGAGGGCGGTGAGATCGCTGCCCGAGGGTCCCGGGACGTCGATGTCGATGCAAGTGGCGATCTTCTCGTAGTACTCGAGGTAGGCGCCGGCGGACTTGGGCTGCACGATTCGCATCTTGCGCGGATCGGCTCCCACACTCAGGTAGGCCTCGTAGTCGACCATCGGGGGACGGTGGGTCGTAACCATGATCGAAATCGATCCCACCTGGAGTAAGGCGGATGGACCCATGTCAACGGGGCGGATTCCGCCGTAGTGGTTCATGTATCGTCCGTCGGTAATGGATGTCACAGTACCGGTTACCTCCACCGGGCTATAGAAGGCCGGGTTGGCGCCGCCTCCGAGGGGAGTGGTGACCGTCGCCCCGATACCCGCCCGTGTGCAGGTGGCGGCAGCTACCGGATCGCTGACCATTACCAGACAGGGAACGTCGACCCTCCGATCCAACAACGCTTTGAGGAGCAGGTTGCCGTCGCCCAAGCCAC
Organism: uncultured Acidimicrobiia bacterium; assembly: GCA_964516495.1. Classification (GTDB taxonomy): domain Bacteria; phylum Actinomycetota; class Acidimicrobiia; order Spongiisociales; family Spongiisociaceae; genus JAPPFW01. The sequence goes on from CAZEZF010000078.1 coordinate 15,969, forward strand.
CTGCCGTGGTGCTGTCGGAACCTTCGGATAGAGCGAAGACGCCCTCCGACGCCAGAGCCCGGTCGATGGCTTCATTGACGTCGGTCTTCTTGACGAGGTAATCGTCCCGCAACCGCCAGGCCTTCAGGGCTATCTCGTCGGCTAGGCCCTGCCCCAGTTCCGGGTCGCCATCGGTGACTATCACGACCGTCCAGCCCAACTCGGAGATGTCGAGCCAGGGTTGGGTACAGAACACGCTCGCGGAGAGGACCCGGTCGTTTCGTTCCGCCTCGTGGAGGGCGCCTATCACCTCCCGGTTCGGGAAGAACCGATCGTCATGGGTCTCCGCCGCGGTCATCATTCGGAGCTTCCGTTGGGATACCACCGGACGCACCTCACCCCGGATGGTCTTGATAAGGAGGCGCATTGCCATCTCCCCTGTGCGCCGCAGGTCCACATGAGGGCTGGTCTGGTAGCCCACCAAGATGTCCGCCATCTTGCCCATGCGGGAGGTCATGTGGGTGTGCAGGTCGAGCGTGGTAGCCATAGGTATGTGCGGCCCTACGATTTCCCGCACCCGAGCAAGTATCTCCCCCTCCGCGTCGTCGAGGCTCTCGGTGACCATGGCCCCGTGCAGGCCTAACATCACCCCGTCGATGCGGTCTCGGAGGGGACGGATCCCGTCACAAACCCGACCGGCCAAGTGTTCGAACGTGGTGTCGTCCAGCGGCGGACCGGATTGCGCCTTGGCGTCCAATACCGGGATCAACTCGATATCCGACTCCTCGGCCGCGTCGAGGTAACCGTCTACCTCCCGGTTGCCTGCTCTCGTAAGAACTTCTCTCCCGGTCCGTATCCCGAAGCGCTTGAAGTCGGCCAGCGTCGTCGCTCCGGGGACGAAGCTATGGCTTTCCTGGCGGAAGAGCGCTACCAGGATCCGCTCGGTATTTCCCATTCCGCTACCTCCTGTCGGCCCGACGTTCCGATGGTAAACTCTCTGGTCATCGGACGGCGGGCCAATCCACCTCCCGCCTTTTCCGTCCTAGCCCGGATTCTTCATGCCCCAGACACACCGAACCATGAAAAGGCCACGTCAAGCCCACTTTCACGGGATGTCCCGGCCTTAGGGTGATGGGGGCGCCTCGCCCAGACGAGGCCACCACGCAGCTATCTTCCCAGGTCATGTGGCTAATTTCACCTCTCTCGGTTACCCATCCAAAC
>CAZEZF010000079.1:0-16990 GCA_964516495.1 uncultured Acidimicrobiia bacterium
CCTACGTCAATACCACCCCAAACCCAACAAACCAACCGGTGGATCCAGGCTTAGATCATCCGATCGGAAGGAGCGTCATGAGCGTGTTGAAGAAAAAAGGAGGCTCGGTAACTGCGTTATTCCTGGCTCTCTGCCTGGTTGCCGCCGCATGTGGCAGTGATGATGAGGAGACCACCACCACAACGTCTGCTCAGGTAACGACCACCGCGGCGGCGCCTAGTGAGCCCATGGTTGAGGATGACGATTCCATGGTCGAGGAAGATGATTCCATGGTTGAGGATGACGACCCCATGGTTGAGGATGACGATTCCATGGTTGAGGAAGGCGACGGACCCAGGTACGGAGGCGACTTGGTGTTTGCCCGCAACCGGGACAACACCACTCTTGATCCGGGAGCGGCAGTCGAGACCGACACCATCTATGTTCTCGATCACATCTTCGAGACCCTCTTCGCCACCAGCGACGACGGCGCCAGCGTCGAGCCCTGGCTCGCCAGCGGGTACGAGTTATCAGAAGACGGGATGACCTGGACCGTCACCCTTCGTGAAGGAGTCATGTTTTCCAACGGCCAGCCGATGACCTCCGCCGATGTGCAGTTCTCGGTGCAGCGGGCCATTGACGAAGCGGCCTTCGGCTTCATCTTGTCCGCCATCGAATCGATCGAAACCCCCGACGACATGACGGTGGTGTTCAACACCAGCTTCCCGTGGGCGCCGTTCCTCGCCGACCTTTCGGTGTGGGCAGCCGGGATTATGCCCGCCGACTTTGCCGGTATGAGCGCCGAGGAGTTCTTCGAGAACCCGATCGGTACCGGTCCCTTCATGTTCGACGAATGGGTTCGAGGTGAGTACATCCGCCTCGTGAAGAACCCGAACTACTGGCAGGAAGGAAAGCCTTACCTGGACTCGGTCACATGGACCCAGGTACCTGACGAGAACACCCGGATTCTCCAGTTGGAGGGTGGCCAGGCGCACATTGTCCAGAACGTGCCGCTTAACCTCTTGGATTCCCTCAACGAGCGAGATGGGATAACGGCGACCACCTTCCCGGCGACTACTGTCTACTGGGTCAGCTTCAATACGACGATCGCGCCGTTTGACGATGTGCATGTCCGTAGGGCAATCGCCCACGCCATCGACCAGGACGCCATAGCAGGGGCCGCCCTGTTCGGCCACGGCGGCCCGGCGTGCTCGGTGATCTCACCGGCCGTGCCGTACCACGATCCCGGTACTCCATGTCTGGAGACCGACATGGACATGGCGCGGGCGGAGTTGGCGCAGTCGAGCGCGCCGGACGGGTTCAGCGCCGAATATCTGGTAGGTGACCAGTCACCGAACCTTCCGATTGTCGAGATCATCCAGGCTCAGCTGGCGCCGCTCGGAATCGATATCGAGATACGACCCATCGACCCGGGACAGTTCTATTCCACCGTGTCGTCCTTCGACTATGACATGGCCTTCACCGGGTGGACAATGGACATTCCCGACCCCGACCAGAAGATCTCCTTTATGTTCGATCCGGAACTGGGAGGAGGCGATTCCTACAGCACCGGTTATGACAACCCGGAGATGATCGAACTGGTAAGAGCCGGTCAGCAAACCTTCGATTCCGACGACCGGGCGCAGGTCTACGCGGACATCCAGGCGCTCAACGCCTCGGAAGTGCCGTTCATCCCCTTGGTGGTGTTGGATGCGCCGTTCGCGTGGAGTGACAGCGTTATGGGTCTGTGGATCAACCCTGTCGGGAAGCGCCATCTGGAGAACGTTTGGCTCGACGAGTAACACACATCGCGTAGCAGGCGGAGTGGAAGATGGCCGTCGGGTACTTCCTCCGCCGCCTGCTACGAATGATCCCGGTGATCCTGGGGATGACGATCATCGTCTTCTTCATGATTCATCTGGTGCCCGGGGACCCGGCGCGAACCCTGCTCGGACCCCGGGCGCCCGCCGAGGCTATCGAGGCGTTCAACCAGCGCTGGGGTTTTGACCGACCCCTGCATGAACAGTTCCTCTCGTTTCTCGGAGGTCTCTTGCAGGGGGACCTCGGAAAGTCCCTCAGCTACGACATTCCCACCACTGAACTGGTGGCGGGGCGATTCACCCCCACCCTCTTGCTCCTAGTGGTCGGCGGTGTGTTAGCCATGGTGATCTCTCTCCCGCTGGCGGTGGCGGCTGCTCTCAAGGAGGACCGGACACCCGATCATGTCGTGCGTGTCATTCCGATGATCGGCCTCGGCCTTCCCGCCTTCTGGGTGGGTATCCTTCTCTTGGCCTTTGTCGCCCTACGGATTGACTGGCTTCCTGTGGGAGGCTACGGCGCCGGGTGGTCTGACCGTTTGGTCGCCATGATCCTGCCGGGCTTGACCGTAGCCGTCGGGATAGCGCCGTTCACCATCCGTAGTCTCCGTTCGTCGTTGATCGAGGTGATGGAATCCGACTATATCGCCACGGCGCGTTCAAAAGGCCTCGGCGGTGGCCGGGTGCTCTGGGCGCATGGGCTTCGCAACGCCGTGATACCGACCGTCACCGTGCTGGCGGTCAACCTCGGCTGGCTGGTCGGCAACACGTTGATCGTGGAGAAGGTGTTCGCTATACCCGGATTGGGCGCCTTGATGATCGACGCAGTGCTGGAACGTGACTTTGCGGTCGTCCAGGGTCTGGCGCTCATATTCGGGCTTCTCGTGGTCGTGGTGAACCTGCTGGCCGATGTGGTGAGGGCGTCCCTCGATCCCAGGGTAGAACTCGCATGACCTCGCCGTCTCGCTCCGACGCCCGAAAGCCCGAGACCGGCGGGCGGAGTTCACGGTCTCTCGTCATCGGCGTCTCCTTGCTGGCCGTGATTTCGTCCGTTGCGGCTCTGGCGCCATGGATCACCCCCTACGATCCCATCGGTCTTGATCTGGAGTCGACCCTCCTGCCTCCTTCATCCGACCATCTCCTAGGAACCGATCACCTAGGCCGCGACGTGTGGACTCGCCTGATCTACGCGGCGCGGATCGATCTGCTGATAGGAGTGGGCGCCGTGATCACGCCCTTTATCACCGGGACGCTCCTCGGGGCGGTGGCCGGATACTACGGCGGCAAGGTTGACCTGGTGGTCTCCGCCGCTACCGACATGCTGATGGCTTTCCCTTATTATGTGTTGATTATCGCCTTGGTGTTTTCCCTGGGACCCGGCGTACCGTCGATATTCATCGCCATGGCGATTGTCGCTTGGGTGTCCTACGCCCGCATCGTCAGGGGAGAGGTCCTCTCCGCCCGTGGGCAGGAATACGTTCTGGCCGCTAAGACTCTCGGTTACCGGGACTTCCGCATAATTGTTCGCCACATACTTCCCAACGTGATCACCCAACCCATAACCTACGCAATGTCCGACATCGTGGTGATTATCGTTGGGGTGGTCACTCTCAGCTACCTGGGCCTAGGGGTGCCGCCTCCCACCGCCGACTGGGGATCGATGATCGCTTCGGGACAGACCTTCCTCACCACCAACTGGCAGTTGTCCACCATACCCGGAGCGGCGGTGGTGATCGTCGGGCTGACGTTCTCGCTCATAGGCGACGGGCTGACCCACAGGCTGCGTCCCGAATGACCGCTCCGATTCTCGATGTGCGCAACCTCTACGTCAGGTTGTCTTCTCGCCGGGGCGTCGTGCAGGCGGTTCAGGACGTCTCCTTCAGTGTCGAGGTCGGTCGAACCCATGGCATCGTCGGAGAGTCCGGGAGCGGCAAGACCACGTTGCTCCGCGCCATTCTCGGGCTCCTACCTCCCAATGCCGTAGCCGGGGGGACCATCACCGTATCCGGTCGTCCGATCTCTCTGGCCGGAGGCGGCGCCAAGGCGGTAGAGGGAGTGAGCATCGTTTTCCAGGAGCCGATGACTGCGCTCAATCCGGTGGTGAGGGTCGGACCTCAGATTGCCGAAGCGCCCCGTCATCACCTAGGACTCTCGCGCCGGGATGCCCGCGACCGGGCGCTGGAACTGATGCATCAAGTGGGGATACCCGATCCGGGGCGGCGCTTCGACGCCTATCCTCATGAACTTTCCGGGGGTCTTCGCCAGCGGGTTCTGATTGGGATAGCGTTATCGTCCGCGCCCAGGATCATCCTCTGCGACGAACCCACCACCGCTCTTGATGTGACGGTGCAGGACCAGATCCTGAAGCTCCTTCGACACATCTCCGAAACGACCGGGGTGGCGATCGTCTACGTCACCCACGACCTGGCGGTGGTGGCCCAGACATGCCGGACTGTCTCGGTCATGTACGCCGGCAGGTTCCTGGAGTCCGGAGTAATCGACGCAGTCTTCGGGAAGCCGCGCCACCCTTACACCCTGGGATTGTTGGGCGCCGCGCCCGACGTCAGCCGCGGTCGGACCGCCCTTGTGTCAATACCGGGATCGCCCCCCGATCCGGTGAGCCCCGGCAAGGGTTGCCCCTTCCGGCCGCGTTGCTCTTACGAACAGGATGAGTGTGGCGACGGGCGGTTCCCCCTGCTTGACCTGAACCGGCGTCATGCAACGGCGTGCATACGTCATGAAGCATTACCTGAGTCGGGTCGGTTTTTGACGCCGGAGATTTCGTGAATCCCCCGCCGATCCTCGAGGCCCGCGGGCTGGCCAAGACCTTTTATTCGAGACGGTCCCTGGTTGATGTCATCTTCCGTAGGCCTATAGAGGAACTGTATGCTTTGGAGGGGGTTAGCCTTGTCGTTGCCGAGGGAGAGAGTCTCGGAATCGTGGGTGAATCGGGTTGCGGAAAATCCACCCTGGCGCGCTGCCTGGTCGGATTATACGAGCCGACATCGGGACAGACCATCTACCGAGGACGGCGACTCGACTCCAAGAGGGAACTTTCCGACCGGATGAGGATCCAGATCGTGTTCCAGGATCCGTACTCTTCCTTGAACGCCCGGATGACCGTCGGGCAGACCCTTCGGGAGGTACTGCGCGTACATCGGGTCGTACGATCGGAACATGTAGACGCCCGGGTGGGTGAGTTGTTGGAACTGGTGGGCCTCGACACCGACATCGTCGATGTTTATCCCCGCCAACTTTCCGGGGGTCAGCGACAGAGGGTGAGCATTGCCCGCGCTTTGGCGGTTGAACCCGAGGTGCTGATCGCCGATGAGCCGGTTTCAGCGTTGGATGTCTCCGTTCAGGCCACCGTGCTGAACGTGCTGTCGTCTCTCCGGGAGCGTTTAGGTCTTACCCTTGTCCTTATCGCCCACGACCTCAGTGTGGTCAGGTACCTGTGCGATCGGGTAGCGGTCATGTACATGGGCCGGATAGTGGAGTTGGCGGACACCGAGGAACTGTTCGAAATTCCTCGCCACCCCTACACGCAGGCATTGTTGGCTGCCGCCCCGTCCCTCCGGAGGAAGATTCCCGGCGATACCCGGGTGATCGGCGGTGATCCTCCCAGTCCCTTCGACCTGCCTGAGGGGTGCCGCTTCCACCCGCGGTGCCCCCGGGCCACGGACCACTGCGCCGCCGCGCCTCCGCCTCTCGAGAAAGGTCCTGCCGCCTCCAGCGGTTATGCCGCTTGCCACTATGCCTGGGAGGCGCCTCCCATCCACCACACCCTGTTGAACCCGAGAGAGGAGACCATTCGATGAACGTGAAGGTACTACAAGCCGGACAGGTTCTTACCGGAGCGGACGAACCGCCCATTGCCGGGGGCGGCGTCCGGATTCGAGGCTCGGGGATCGTAGGGGTAGGTCCGGCGGATGACATCCGCGAGCCGGGAGACGAAGTACTCGATTTCGGCGAGGCCACCTTGCTGCCGGGGCTGATCGATTGTCATGAGCATCTTTCCGGACACGACCGGTACGCCATCGGTGATCCGAGCGTGGTGGAACCGGACATTATGTTCGCCTTGGTCGGCGCTTACCACGCTCGCCGCCTGGTCAGGATCGGAGTCACCACGGCGCGGATCCCTGGAGCTCCCGGTCATATCGATCTGATGATCCGTCGTGCTGTCCGGGAGGGCTATCTCTTGGGTCCCAAGTTGATATGTGCCGGGCGGGTGGTGGTGATGACCGGCGGGCATGGCTCGATGTCGGGTGTGGAAGTGGACGGTCCATGGGAGGCGAGCAAGGCCGCCCGGGCTCAACTCAAGGCAGGCGCCGACTTCGTGAAGATCATCGCCTCAGGCGGGGTGGGGATCACCCGGGAGGGGGAGCTTCCGTCACAGCCCGAATTATCAGTGGCGGAAATGGCCGCGGCCGTCGACGCCGTGCATTCAGCCGACCGACGGATCACCGCTCATGCCGATGGCGTTCCCGGAATAACAAACGCCCTCGAAGCCGGAGTGGACTGTATCGAGCATGGTATCTACCTGACCGCCGATCAGGCCCGGTTCATGGCCGACAACGGTGTGGCGATGGTACCCACCCTCTCCACCATGCAAGGTATCTATCACCACGGCATCGAGTACGGGATGCCTGAATCCTGGATCCCGATCGCCGAAGCGATTCTCGAACCTCACCTCGATTCCTTCCGTCATGCGCTTGAAGCCGGAGTCCACTTCGCCACGGGTACAGACGGGTTCGGCGACATCGTGGACGAGATGATCATCTTCACCGACTTCGGAATAGACAACTACCGAGCTATCCAGTCAGCCACTCGGGATGCCGCTCTGGTGATCTCGCCGCGTCCCGGCTTCGGGGTTCTGAGTGAAGGTATGGCGGCCGACGTCATCGCTGTTGACGGAGATCCATTGGACGATCTGAACGTGTTACGTTCGGTCCGCTTCGTGATGATCGACGGAGAGGTGCAGGTTTCCGATGGAGCGGTGAAGGAGGGGTAGACGATGGATACGGGGTTCCCTGAGTTATTCCTGGCCGCAGCGGAGTCGGTACGGCGTTGCCGGGTGAAGGCGGATGAGCGGGTGGTCGTCTACACGGATTCGGAGAAGAACCCGGCGGTAGTCGAGGCGTGGTATACGGCCGCCTTGGCGACCGGCGCCGACGTAACCCTCATTAGGGCGACGGCCCGGTTTCCGGAGACCGATCCACCCGAGGTGGCCCTTACGGCGATGCGAGCAGCCGACATAGTGTTCGATCTCGCTTCCAGCACCTGGCTCTACGCGCCCGGACTTCCTCCGATCCTGGGAGCAGGCACGCGCATCCTGCAGGTGTTGGTACCGGAGCGTTCCATAATCGATCGGCCTCCCACCGACGACATCCTTTGGAGGGCCGACCTCTCCGAGGAACTCACCTCCGGAACCCAGGAAATCCACATCACCAGCAGGCTGGGCACCGACCTCCGGGGAAGAAGGGGCGACCGACCATGGCATGCTCAACGCGGCTATGTCTGGAAGTCAGGCCAGTGGGACAGCTATGGGGTGTGCATGATCAACTGTGCTCCGGTGGAGGAGACCGTGGAAGGAGTGGTCTATTTCAACGGTCCGATGATCCTCTTTCCCCAGTACTGCTACACCACCAAAACCCCGATCCGTATAGAGGTCGAGGCCGGCAGGATCTTCAAGATCGATACCGATCATGAAGAGGCGCGCATCTTTGATCGTTGGATACGTCAGTTTGACGATCCCAACCTCTATCTGGTGGCTCATCTCGGGTTCGGATTCGATCCTAGGGCCGACTTGGAGTCCTTCGATCTTGCCGCCTGGGAAAGCTATTACGGCGGTGTGTTGGTCGCGTTCGGCGCCAACGCCGCTCCCCAATTGCAGGGAAGCCACCACGCCAAGGGCCACATGGACGGTATCCTCCTCAGGGCAAACCTCACCTTGGATGGCGTCCCGGTCATTCGAGAAGGCGAGTTTGCAGGCGCAACCGGTCTGCGTTCGCGCCGCTGAAGAATGGCGGGATGCGCCGACCGGGAGGATGTGGGCCTCCTCATCAGGATCCTACTCTCTGACCATGTTACATGTATCAACCCAATAACCGGGCCCCACTCAGTATGCGTGCATCAGGCCCAGGTTCTAGGTATGGGCAGTTCTTGAGATGACCGGACGACATACGCCGAGATCATCCTCGAGTGAATCCTCGAGTGAATCCTCGAGTTGGTGGTCTGCTTCCCGGCGCCCTTCGATCCTCGGTGTGGCGGCCGCCCTGGTAGCCGGAGGCGCCGCGTGGGGTTCTCCTCCACCGTGGCGCTGGATCGGTGTCACCGCCGCGGCCCTGTGTATCTGGTCGACCTGGTGGTCTCACAAGCGTGCGCGGCGTGCCCGGGTTGAGACCAGGCGCCACATCGGCAGCCTTGAGGTCGAACTCGGCCGGGTGCATAACAGGGCGGAACTATACGGTTCCCTACTCGATTCTCTTCCGCTGGGCGTAGTAGCGATCAGGTCGGGTCACCCTATCTACGCCAATCGGGCGACGCTGGACTTCCTCGGGGGACGGATCACCGAGAGGGGCGCTCCGATCCCTCCCGTGGTGCGCCAGGTAATCGAGCGAGCGGGGAACGGGCATTTCTCGTCAGGGCAGTTCAATCAAGGTTTTCCCAGACGTGTGATGGAGGTTCGTGGTTATCCCGCAGGTCCTGAAGGGATCTCGCTGCTTCACCTGTCCGATATCACGGAACGTTGGCAAACCGATCGTATGCGGCACGACTTTGTGATGGCTGCCTCACATGAGTTGAAGACGCCCGTATCCGCGATAAGGGCGGCCGCCGAGACGGTGTTGGTGGCCATCGAAGATGATCCGGACGCGGTGCTTGAGTTCTCGGGCAGGATACTCGCCAATGCAACCCGGATGTCTCGGATTGTGGCCGACCTGCTGGACCTTTCCCGTTTGGAGTCGACCACCCCGGAAATGGCGCCCTTCGATCTCGACGGCGCCCTCCGGGAAGTAGCGCAACGCTTCGACGCGTCGCGCCCGTCGGTCACCTATGAGTCGATCCCTACATATATCGTCGGTAGCCCGTCCGATCTGGCTTTGGCGTTTCGTAACCTGCTGGAGAACGCCGTGCGGCACACGCCTGATACAGGCAGGGTGGAGGCAAGTGTCTCCTCACGGAATGGGGAGGCGGTCGTGGTGGTAAGAGATACAGGAGCGGGGATTCCGGCGGATGATCTTCCTCGAATCTTCGAAAGGTTCTACAGGGCTGATCCGGCCCGCTCCCGCGCCACCGGAGGCACTGGACTAGGACTGGCGATCGTGAAGCATGTAGCCGAGTTGCACGGGGGCCGGGTCGAGGTAGAAAGTCGGCTCGGGGAGGGTTCCACCTTCCGGATACGGATTCCGGAACGGCGCTTAGGTGAGCGTACCCGGGATCACGGCTTGGTGGGCTATGAGGGAGTACCCTCAAGATGAGAAGGATCGGGGTCACCGGTCCGGCCGATCCCTATGTCACGACCCGCTCGTGGATTTCAACAGCCGACCAACGTGGAACCATAGGTCCTTCCATTTCGATTAACCCTGATTCTTCACGCCCCTAGACACGCCGAACCCGGAAAGGCCATGTCAAGCCCACTTTCGTGGGGCATCCCGGGGTTCACCCTGCGGTGAGGAGTCACACTCCGCGAGGCCGTCAAGTAGCTATCTTCCCAGGCCATGTGGTTTATTTCATCTCTCTCGGTTACCTATTCAAACCCCTGCCCAAAATTGGGGTCACCTTCCAATAGGCGGACCGGCGCCGCCGAATAGTAGCAGGGGACTGGTCAAGGTTGATCAACGGCCTCCTCCACGGCCTTGGCGACCCGATCCACTACCTCGGGGTTGAACACCGAGGGGATGATGTAGTACTCCGTGAGTTGTTCGGGTCTCACCACCGAGGCGATCGCCTGAGCCGCCGCTACCTTCATCTCCTCTGTTATTGACTTTGCCCGAGCGTCCAAGGCCCCGCGGAAAACACCGGGGAACGCCAAGACGTTGTTGATCTGGTTGGGAAAGTCGGACCGGCCGGTGGCGACGACCGGGGCATACTCGCGGGCAGCCTGTGGATCGAACTCCGGGTCGGGATTGGCTAGACCGAAAACGATCGGATCGGCGGCCATGCGCCGGATCTCGGCCGCGTCGAACAGGTCCGGGCCGCTCAGGCCTATGAACACGTCGGCGCCGTCGAGCGCCGCCAAGATGTCGCCGGACCGGGCTTCGAGGTTCGTGTGGTTCTGTAACCATTGTTTGGAGGGCTCGGCAAAGATTCGGTGAGGTCCGATGATTCCTCCTCTATCAAGGGCGACAATATCGGCCGCTCCGGCTGCCTTGATCAATCGGGCGACCGCCACTCCGGCGGCCCCGGCCCCGCTCATCGCCACCCTGATGTCGGTCATCTGCTTGCCCACCACCCGCAGGGCGTTGGTTACCGCGGCCAGCACGACGATGGCGGTTCCGTGCTGGTCGTCGTGGAAAACCGGAATATCAAGGGACCTGCGCAACCGCTCCTCGATGTCGAAGCAGCGAGGAGCGGCGATGTCCTCGAGGTTGATTCCCCCGAACCCGGGCGCGATCATCTCCACCGCCCGCACTATCTCGTCGGGATCGTTGGAGTCCAGACAGATCGGCCAGGCGTCGACATCGGCGAACCGTTTGAACAGGACCGCTTTGCCTTCCATGACCGGAAGGGCGGCTACCGGTCCGATGTTTCCCAGCCCGAGAACCGCGCTCCCATCGGTGACGATCGCCACCGCGTTTCCCTTCACTGTGAGGTTACGGGCGTCTTCGGGACGCTGGGCGAGGGCGCGGCTCACACGAGCCACGCCCGGGGTATAGGCCATCGACAGTTGATCACGGTTCCGGAGCAGGACCTTGCTGCGGACCTCGAGTTTGCCACCTAGATGGAATAGAAAGGTGCGGTCGGAAACGTGGTGGACCGTGACGCCTTCGAGTGAGGTCACCACGTCGGTGATGTCGGCGGCGTGGTCGTCATCTCGCGCGTTGGTAGTGATGTCCAGCACCAGGCGCCGAGGATGTGACTCCACAAAGTCAATAGCGGTTACGACCCCGCCGGCCTCGCCGATCGCGGTGGTAATGCGCCCGATCGCCCGCTGGTCGTCCGGCGGGACATAGATGCGGAGGGTTACCGAGTATCCGGCGCTTGCCAAAGTCATGTTTCTAAGACCCCTCTTTTCTGCAGCCAGGGCGTGTCCGAGGTTACCCGATGATCGGGTTTTCTCGAACCGAGCCGCTCCGTCGAGCACCGAGTTTATGACGCGCCGCTCCTACCGCCGGTATCCCAGGTCATGTCGGCAGGTTGCCCGCCCGCGGGATATGTGCGGGCGAATATCCCTTCATTCTCCGGCGGTAGTTCACCATATCTTCCGAAAGATGAGAAACCGTCATGAAGTTCGCTTTTACCCCGCACATACCTACGCTTGCGGAGTCGGGTATAGGTAGTTAACCCCAATTCTTCATGCCCCAGACACACCGAACCATGAAAAGGCCACGTCAAGTCCACTTTCATGGGATGTCCCGGCCTTAGGGTGATGGGGGCGCCCCGTCCAGACGAGGCCACCATTCAACTATCTTCCCAGGTCAGAGAGTTCTTTGTATCTCTCCCGGTTACCCATCCAAACCCCTGCATGAAAATTTGGGTTAATCGACCGTCCCGGTATTCGGACTTCTATCCTGTCGGTGTTTGGATGAAGGAGATATAGAGGCGGTGGTGGCGAATTCGGAATTGGCGGCCCTCTTCGAGGAGTTGGCGTTACTGGCGCGGATCGCCGACGGAAGCCCCCAGTCCTTCAGGGCGAGAGCATATGACAGAGCCGCCGACAGCCTGGATGGTCTGACTGTCCGGGTAGCGGAACTATCGACGGCCGAGGTGCGGCGGATCCCCGGAATCGGAAGCTCCTCCGCTTCATACATCTGCGAGTACCTACAGACCGGGCGGATAGTCAAGCTCGACCGACTCCGGGCGGAGTTTCCGCCTGACTTCCGTGAGCTTGTCCGGATTCCCGGCCTGGGGCCCAAGCGAGCCGTCCGGCTCAGAGACGCCCTGGGAATCGAGTCGGTCGACGACCTTATCGAAGCCCTGGATGCGCAGGCTATTCGTCGATTGTCCGGATTCGGGCCCAAGACCGAGGAAAACCTAAGGCGGGCCGTGGATCGCCTGGGATGGTCGGGAAAGGAGCGGCGGACCCCTATCTTGGAGGCGATGCGGCTGGCCGAGAGGTTGGTGTCGGAAATCCGCCGGCTCACGGGGGTGGAAGCCGCCACCTACTGCGGTAGCCTCCGGCGCTTTCGGGACACCGTTGCTGACCTTGACATTCTGGTGGCCGTTTCTGACGCCGCGTCCGTACGGAGTCAGGTGGTTGGGATGGGCTGGATTCGCGAGGTGATCGTCGCGGGGGACGCCAAGATCTCGGCGTATACGCACGCCGGCCTGCAAGTCGACATCCGGATGGCGCCGCCGGTCCAGTGGGGCGCCGCCATCCTCTACTTCACCGGATCCAAGGAACACAACATCCGCTTGCGGCGTCTCGCCAAGCAGCGCGATTGGGTGTTGAGCGAATATGCGCTGTACAAGGAAGCCGACGGTTCGGTGGTTGCCCAGGAGACCGAGGAGGCGATCTATCAGGCGCTGGACCTGGTTTGGATACCTCCGACCATCAGGGAGGACCGGGGAGAGATCGAAGCCGTCCAGGCGGGCGGCCTGCCGGATCTGGTCACCGACGGTGACCTCCGCGGTGACCTGCACGTTCACACCGATATGTCGGGGGACGGGGACGATTCGTTGGAGGCGATGCTGGACGCCGCCGCGGACCTGGGTCTGGAATATGTGGCGATCACCGACCATGCGGAGAATCTGGTCATCAATGGGGTGGGCAGGACGGAAATGCTGGCGCAGCGCCGGCGGATCGCAGCCTTGCAGGGTCGCTATGGTCGGATGCGTATCCTCCACGGGGTCGAACTGAACATAGGCAAGGACGGTACGTTGGACTATGATCGGCGGTTCCTGATGGACTACGACTGGTGTGTCGCCTCGGTGCATAGCCATTTCGATCTACCGCGTGACCAGCAGACAGAGCGCATCGTCGCCGCCATGCGTCATCCCGCAGTTGACGTGATCGGGCATCTATGCGGACGGCGGATAGGTCGCCGCCCGGGGCTTGAACTCGATATCTACAAAGTGCTGGACAATGCGGAATCAACCGGTACCGCCCTTGAGATCAATTCTCACCTGGACCGGCTCGACCCTCCGGCGGAGATTTTGTACCAGGCCAGGAATCGGTCAGTTCTGTTCATAATCTCCACAGACGCTCATCGCACCACCGAGATGCGTCAGTCGAGATGGGGAATCCGCCAGGCTCAGCGCGGGTGGATCAGGCGTGACTCGGTTGCCAATACATGGCCGCGCCGACGTTTTCTGGCGTGGGCGAGAGAGCGTCGATACGGCGGCTAGGACCGGGTGATCGGATCGATCGGGCCGTGGGTTCGGCGTCGTTCATGAACTCGGCGACCACATCCAAGCAGAGTTGCGGCGCCTCCATCATGGGGATGTGTCCCACATCTACCAGTGGCCTGTGGCGCCAGTCGGGGCGGAGCGACGCAAGACGTTCGACCGCCGCCCGAGGCGCCACCATATCCTCCGTTCCATGTATGAGAAGGGTGGGAACCCTGACCCTACGTGCCATCCGATCGAAACGCGCATAGGGAACCAGGTTCCGGATAACCGATCTATAGGCCTGGAGATAGGCGTCATATATCCAAGGCATCGTGTCACGCTCCGCTGCCACATCGGAGTGGAGTCTCCGGATATAGGATGAGATACGCTCGGGTCGGAAGGCGAGAAAGTCTATCGCGGCGGAGGTCCGCTGTTCGGCGTTCCCCTGCCTGCGGAGCCAGGCCAACCACAGTCGATTGAGACCGGGCGTCAGGTTGAAGAACATGGTGCTCCAGACAAAGGATGTGCCTCTCAGGGTTGGTGTCGGGGCAGGAGGATTTATCAGCGCCAGACGGTCAACCAGATCAGGATTGCGTCCGGCCAGGATCATGGATGCCAAGGCGCCCATGGAATTGCCGATCACCAGGGCGGCGCCGGCGGACTCCCTTCTGATGAACTCGGCCAGCAAAGTCGCCTGATCCTCCACCGATACGGAGCGTCCGGCCGGAGGCGTACGTCCGAATCCGGGAAGCTCGGGCGCCAGCACCCGCCCGTAGTTCGTCAGACCTTCCGCCATCGACGCCCAGTTGACGGCGGCGCCGCTCAGTCCATGCACGAGAAGCACGGTTCGTCCGACGCCACCATAGTGGATCCCGTGCAACGGTCCGTCCAGGTCAATCGTGAATCTCTGCATGTCGTGAGGTTACTCCGTTCCGCCTAACCGAGCGGCCGGGTCGGGTGGACCAAGTTGGGCCAAGTCACCGGCCCCCCGCCCCAGGCGAGGCTACCACGCAGCTATCCTCCCAGGTCGGAGAGTTCCTTGCATCTCGCTCGGTTACCCAATCAAACCCCTGCATTGAAAATTGGGGCTAACGAAGTTTTTCAAGCTCGCTTATCTTCGCTAGGCGTCGAACGTGGCGAGCGTCTCCCGAAAAACTTGCTTCCAGGAAGGCCCGCACCAGTTCGGTGGCGGTATCCTGGCCGATAACCCGCCCGCCCAGGCAGAGTACGTTGGCGTCGTCATGCTCCACGGACTGATGAGCCGTGTAGTGGTCGTGGGCCAGTACAGCCCTTATCCCGGTCAGTTTGTTGGCGGCGATCGCCGCTCCGGCGCCCGACCCGCATACGATGACGCCCCGCTCGGCTTCGCCGGATATCACCGCTTTCCCTACCGCGGCGGCGTAGTCCGGATAGTCCACCGAGTCGGTCGAGTGGGTTCCGAGATCGACGAAGTGATGCTCATGCGTCAAGACCCTGGTGAGGTAGTCCTTCAACGGGTAACCCGCATGGTCGGAACCGATAGCGACTCTGATGGCGTCCTCCTTACACTGAAGAGAATAGCCTGCGCGGATCAGGTGGGTGGGTTTGGGAGCTCATCGCCGATAGGATGTGGTCCATGAACAAGCTACAACTCCGCCCGATGACGACAGGGGAGATCCTCAAGACCTCGTTCCAGGTATATCGCAGGAGGTGGGGGACCTTGATCGCCGTCGCCGGGGTTCTCATACTCCCCTACGCGGTTCTCTACCCCATCCTCGTGGATGCGCCCCCCGCTATCTCCGCTACCGCCACCATCGAAGAACTCCAGGAGGCTCTGTCGGTAATGGCGCCTTGGCTGGTGATCCGCCTGTTGATCATCTCGATAATCCTGTCGGCGGTGTCCAGAACGGTGGTGGAGGCCTATGTGGAGATAGAGTCGTCCTGGCGCGGGCAAGCTGCGGCGGCGATCAGCAGGATGGTGTCCATCGCCGTGGTTTCGATTCTGTTCTGGGCGGCGGTGGCCGCCGGATCCGTCCTCCTGGTGGCGCCGGGCCTGTTCATGTTGGTGGCCTTGAGTGTTTGCCTGCCGATCCTGATGGTCGAGGGCGCCGGTCCGTTACCCGCGTTGTCCCGTTCCTGGATCCTCACCTCAGGCAGGCGTTGGTCGGTGTTCGGAGTACTTCTGGCCTCGTCTGTGCTTGTCTTGTTCGCCGAGGTTGTCGGGGGATTACTCCTTGGAATGGTCACGGTTCCGGTGCTGGGTGATTTCGGGTTCTGGGTGGCATCCGAGATTGCGTGGCTTATCGCCCAGCCCTTCATCGGGGTGGTATTGGGTGTCATGTACCTGGACCTACGGGTGCGCAAGGAAGACCTGGACCCGGAGTATCTCTCCTTGCAGCTTTCGAGCACCGCGTTCGAAAATTAGACAGGGATGGGTTGGCCCGCAAGGCCTCGACCTGGATGTACGTGGGCAAGTGACGGGCCAACTGGACGTTTTTCAGTACCCTCCTAGAATCGACACCAAACCTACCGACAGGAGTCAACCGGCCATGGCCTTATCGGAGACTGCGGTAACCATCAAGCCGCCTCGGGCGATCGGCGATCCCGTTGCGGTTGACCGAGACTTGCTTGATTCCACCCTCGAATACATCCGGCCGGCTCTCCAGCATGACGGAGGCGACCTAGTCCTGCTAGGGGTGGACGATGACGGAACGGTCAACCTTGACCTGGTGGGCGCATGCAGCGGGTGTCCGATGTCGATGATGACCCTCACCGCCGGTATCGAGCGCATTCTCATGGATCGGGTCCCCGGGGTGACTGCGGTAAATGCCACTTGAGTTCCGGCCATCTCCACTCAGTTCCGGGCGCGTTGCCGCCTGACCGGGATGTATCAGCCTTCGACCGGATCATCCGACCTCTCCGAATTGGTCCGTAAATCCAGGTCGGGCGACCGCCGCGCTCTGGCCAGGGCGATCAGCGCGGTTGAAGACGGATCGCCCGACGGTTCGGTCATCGTGGAAGGTTTCTCACCCTACTCCCGTAAGGTTCCCAGAATCGGTGTTACCGGCGCCCCCGGGGTCGGGAAGAGCACCCTCTTGTCATCGCTGATCTCCCATATAAGGAAGACAGGTCTGATGGTGGCGGTGATTGCGGTCGATCCCTCCAGCCCTTTCAGCGGGGGCGCCATTCTGGGTGATCGGATACGAATGCAGGAGCATATCGGCGATCCGGGGGTGTACGTTCGGTCGATGGCCGGAAGAGGTCATCTCGGTGGGCTCTCAGCAGCCGTACCCGAGGCCGCCCACCTGCTTGACGGGGCGGGTTTCGACATCATTCTGATTGAGACGGTAGGTGTGGGTCAGTCCGAAGTGGAGGTTATGCACCATGTGGACACCACTGTGGTGGTAGTAACGCCGGGTTGGGGTGACAGTGTCCAGGCCGGCAAGGCCGGATTGATGGAGATCGGAGACGTGTTCGTGGTGAACAAGGCGGACCGGCCGGGGGCCGCTCGGGCCAGAAGAGATCTGCAAGCCATGCTCGCCCTGGGACCGCGCCGACCCTGGCATCCGCCGGTGGTGGAGACGGTAGCCACCGGCGGGACAGGGATCGAAGAGTTGTGGGAGGTTCTCGAGTCCCATGCCGTCCATCTGTCGGAAGTCGCTGCATCCATCTAGCCCTGATTCTTCATGCCCCAGACACACCGAACCCGAAAAGGCCACGTCAAG
>CAZEZF010000080.1:0-16689 GCA_964516495.1 uncultured Acidimicrobiia bacterium
TTCACGCGGTCCGGGTCGACGTCGGAAGCGGACCGCCGGTAATTACGGTTAACAAACAACATACAGGAGGGGTGGGACAGAAACGATCCCCGAATCCCCGCCGACAGCGGCGTCAGCTGAGAAATAAAGACGGATCCCGGTCGGCCAATTGGCCCTCCGTCCGCTGACCAGGGAGTTTACCATCGGACGTCGGGCCAAGCCGGGGGTTTCTCAGCACCTTCATAGCCGGAGTTGCGGTCATGGCTGTGGTCGCCCCGGCGTGCTGTCAAGGGCGACTTTGGGACCTTCCACGACGACGGCAGGCATCACCGCCAGGGAACGACGCATCTCCGTGTCCACGATCCTGGGCAGGGACCCGTCGGGAGTGATGGTGTGTGGATCCACTCGGCGCCCACCTCTCTACCGCTTCAAACACCCATCCTCGGTGGCCCCTGATGACGGTACTGTCGTATCTGTAGCGTTGGCGCCGTCGCGTCTGTAGCGTGGGTACCGTCGATTCTGTAGTGAATATACCGTCGATTCTGTAGCCTACTTGGTCGTGCCAGTACTATTCTTGATCTGATGGCAGGAAATTACCTCCCTCGAATCGTCGACTACGAGTTGGACGAGTTGATGACCGGCCTCCCGGCGATAGCGCTTGAAGGACCCCGTGGCGTGGGCAAGACGGAGACCGCGCTCCGGCGGGCCGCGACCATCTACCGGCTAGATGATCTCGACCGGTTGGCTGCAATAGAGGCCCATCCGGGTCGCCTCGTTGAAGGCAGTTCCCCGATTCTTATAGACGAGTGGCAACGCCTTCCGGAGTCGTGGGATCTGGTGCGGCGGTCCGTGGACGGGGACTACTCGCCGGGTAGGTTTCTGCTTACCGGGTCCGCCCGCCCGGCGCGCCCGCCCACCCATTCGGGCGCCGGCCGCATCGTAACAGTACGCATGCGTCCTCTGTCGCTTGCCGAGAGGTTTCCGGGGGTTCCTACGGTGAGTATGGAGACATTGCTGGGAGGAAACAGACCGCCCCTCGAAGGGGAGACCGGTGTGACGTTGAGCCGATATGTGGCCGAGATTCTTCGTTCGGGTTTTCCCGCTATACGCCGATTGTCGGGTCGTATGCTGCGGACGGCTTTGGACGGCTATCTGGAACGTATCGTCGAGACGGACCTCGGGGAAGCCGGACATCGATTTCGCGACCCCGGCGGGGTGCGTAGGTGGCTGGCCACATACGCCGCCGCATCATCGACGAACACCTCCTTCGAGACCTTGCGGGACGCGGCCTCGGCAGGCGAGGGGAGCAAGCCTGCCCGATCCACAATCCAACCCTACCGAACCGCCCTCGAGCAGCTCTGGCTGACCGAGGAGGTACCGGCATGGCGCCCCACCCGAAATCGACTGCGACGCGTGGCGGCGGCGCCGGTACACCAACTGGCCGATCCCGCTCTGTCGGCGCGCCTCCTAGGTTGTGATGAACAGGCTCTCTTGGACGGGCAGTCACCCGGACCGGATGTCCCGAGGGACGGTCCGCTTCTGGGCGCGCTCTTCCAGTCGCTCGTAACCCTTTCGGTCCGCACCTACGCCCAGCAGAACGAGGCTCGGGTCTACCACCTGCGAACCCACGGCGGCGAGCATGAGGTCGATCTGATAGTGGAGCGGGCGGGCGGGCGGGTGGTGGCCCTGGAAGTCAAACTCTCCACCACCGTCTCAGACCGCGATGTCCGGCATCTGCACTGGCTTGCCGGCCGCATCGGACCCGATCTGCTAGACGCCGCCGTCATCACCACCGGTCGCTGGGCCTACCGCCGCCGTGACGGGATCGGGGTCATCCCTGCTGCTCTGCTCACCATGTAGTCGTCCGCGCCGGCGCATCACTCCGGGACCAGCGCCAGCCAGCAAACCAGATAGACGTCGTCTGCGGTGATCTCCGGCAGGGGCTTGGGCGGGGTGTAGGGGGCCAGACCGAGGTCGGCGATCACTTCAAGGATGCGTTCGGCCTGCGCAACCGGGTCTTCGGCGGTCTTCATGGCCGCCCGGAAGGTTCGGATGGTGCGGGGTGGATACGGGGCGCGGATCGTATCTATCGCCTGCTCCACCTGGTCCTGGGTCATGGCCGGGGGAGGGTGGGTTCTCACCACCTCTGCGGCCCGGCTGAGGGTGGGCGGGATCGACGGTTCGAGGTTGGCTTTGTCGGCCAGGTGGTTCCAGCGTTCCACCACATCGGCCCTAGCCGTCTCCCAGGCGGGGAAGGCCAGGCGATAAACGTTGTCGTCGAGGACTCGGGCGGTGTCGAACCCGTCGGACGGGCGGGCCCGGTCGAGGCAGGCGAGGGTTTCCGCCGTCGGCGTTCCCCCGTCGCCCGGTCCCACATATCGGAACAGAGGTCTCTCCCAGTCGGCGACCCGCACGCAGAACACGTATCCGGGCGCCTCGGCCCGGGCCGAGGGGATAGCCATCCCCGATCCGGAACCCCAGGGCAGGCGTTCGATCCGCTCCTGGAGACCTTGGGAAGTGGCTCGGCGCAGTTCCTGGCGGTATTCCTCCCCGGAGAGGGCGCCCCGGCTGGTCCCGCCCCGTTCGAACAGGGTTGCGTCCTCGTGGCGGATCCGCTCGATCTCGGCGCGGGACTCCGTGAAGTCGATGTCCCGACGGTGCTGGCCGGGAAGGATCTCGCCCACCCCGACCGCGGCGGATGCCTGCTTGATCTTGCGCCGGAGCCGTTCTTCCAGGCTGAGCAACTCGTCGAGGCGATCATCGGGAAACACGCAGCGGATAGTCACCTCGTCGTGTAGGGCGCCGATGCGGTCGATACGGCCGTGCCGTTGGACGAGGCGCATCGGATTCCAGGGAAGGTCGTAGTTGATGATCTGGCCCGCCTGCTGGAGGTTGACCCCTTCGGCCAGCACATCGGTGGTAACCAAGATGTCGTAGAGGTCTTCCTCGGCGTCTTCCGGAGCGTCGGTGGTCAAGGGTGCGAAACCCCACACCACCCGTTGCTGACCGGCCGTCGCGGTCGAGCCGGAGAGTGATGCGATCCGGCGCCGGTAGTCGGCCAGGCGCGGATCAGCCTTCACGACGCTCAGGAGGTGTTCGAAGATCCAGTCCACCGTGTCGGCGTAGTAAGTGAAGATCAGAACCTTTCGCCGGTTGCGGGTGTCGTTCTCGCCGATGCCTTGCTCCCGCGCCGAGCGGGCGATGGCGGCCAGTTGGTCGACCACTGCGGCCAGGCCGGGGTCCTCTGAACGGGTTACCGCCCCGGCGGTGCGAGCGAAGCTGCGGAGCAAATCGCGGTCTTGAACGGCGTGGCGGCGTAGTTGCTCCACCCGGTAGGCGGCGGTGTCATCCACCAGATGCTTGTTGCCTGCCAGGAAGTCCTCCAAGTCGTCGGAGTCGGTGGCCACCCAGTCGGCCAGCGCCTGGCCGCTTGCCACCCTACCTTGATCCAGCAACGCCAGGAACCCGTCGTGGCTTTCGGCCATGCGCAGACAGGTCCGGGCGAAGGCGTAAGGGGACGACTCGAACCGTTTCAGCAAGCCGGAGCGCAGCAGCCCGGCCAACTGGACCTCGTGGGTCTCCACCTCGTTATCGAGCCGATACCGGGAGGGGGCGTAGCGGGCCAGGGTGAGCGAATCCCCCTCCTCCGGATCGGTTTCCGGGTCGAGCGCCTTCTCGAACCGGTCGAAGAATCCGGGCAGCACCGCATCAAGGCTGTAACTCACCTTCCTGACCCGAGGGGTGGGAAACGTGATGGGCCGCTCGTGGCCGCCGATGTTCACGGTGTCGTTGGGGTAGTAGGTCTTGATGAACGACCGGGTGCGCCGCACCGCCACCGCGTCCAGCACATCGAACAGGTGCTTGGGGGTGAGATCGTCAGGGTCGAGAGCCATGGCGCGGGAGAAGTGGTCTCGCAGCGAGCGTATCCCCGCGTCGGCGAAGGCGGAATCGTCGCGGATGAAATAGCCCAGTTGGTGATACAGATCCCAGAGGCTGTTGTTCACCGGGGTAGCTGTCAACAGCACCAACTGCTTGGGCGGTGAGCCGCGTAACAGGCGGCGCAGAGCCTCGGCCCTTCGGGTGCTCGGATTGCGCAGGTTGTGGGCCTCGTCGACCACCACCAGCGCGTAATCGTTGATCTCGGCCTCCAGCTTGTAACCGTCGGCGTGGTCGGGATTGAGGCGGCGGTCGGACATCAGCCCCTCGTAGGAGACGAGTTCCATCGGCAGCATGAACTGTGCTTTGAAAGCCCGCCACGGACCGTCCCGTAACGCCGCCGGGGTCACCACCAGCACCCGTTGGCGACGGTCGAGCGCCGCCTCGCGGATCAGCTCGCCCGCCAGATAGGTCTTCCCCAAGCCCACCTCGTCAGCTATGAGCACGCCGTGGCGTTCCGCCAGGAGTCGGCGAGCCCGCCACAGTCCGTCGGTCTGGAAACGGGTTAGCTGGATCCGGGGCGCTCCTTCGGCCTCGGCTTCCGACACCAACTCGGCCCCGTAGCGTTCCCACAGCATGCGCAGGTAGATCAAGTAGGGGGGATGCGGCTCGAAGCGGGCTTCGAACAGAGCGGCCAGGTCGTAGTCGGTGGCCTCGTCCCAGAGCTCGTCGAACCACTCCTGGACCTGGGCGACCACATGGGGGGAGTAGCTGCCCAGGTTGAGCTCGGCGTTGGACGTCAACCCGGCGCGGGTGAGGTTGGACGAGCCCGCCACCACTCCGTGGTAGTTGTCGCCTACCAGGAACGCCTTGCCGTGCAGGAAGCGGGTTTCCAGGCGGCGCACCTCCACCCGGCCCGACCGCAGCCAGCCGACCAGCCGCCGGGTGGCGTCGTCGGTCTTTTCGGAGAAACCCGTCAGGTCCCGATCGGTGATCAGGTCGCCTTGATGATCGGCGAGGGCGCCGGCCAGACGTTTGCGGGCGGCCCGGGCGGGCTGAACCGATTCGGTTCCCAGGCGTCGACGACGATGGTCGGTCACTTCCGGTTCGGCGCCGAGCAGCAGGCGGGTCTCCCGCACCCGGTCGAGAGTTTCGGCTAACTGGAGGTAGCCGCCCAGGTTGAAGTAGGCGGTGGCGATGTCGAGACCGGCGCCTCCCACGAAGCCGACAGCCGCGTGGCTGATGAAGCCGTTGAGTGCGGCGGCCACCGTGCGGCCCGGCCGGTTGAGGGCGATTCCGGGTTTGGGCTGTGGCGCGTCGATCATCGGTCGGCCCAGCTCCGAAAGTGAGCCGACACTGCGGCGTGACGCTCGGAGTAGGAGCGGTTCTCGTGGAAGGTGTCGTAGATGACGGCCAGGTCGCCCTCGTCGAGACCGTAGAGGTGGGCCACGCAGGCGTCCAACTCGCAGATGAGGTCGGTCTTGGTGGTCTCGTCGGTGACCGAACCGACCGGGACGCCCACCTCGGCGGCCCAGTCTGCGAATCGGTTGTCAACCGCCGCCAGCCGCCCGGCGATTTCGGTTACCCGCGCCGCCAGAGGGTCGTTTTCAGGATCGGCGTCGGGAATGGGGAAGGAGTTGAGAAGAGTGAAGCTCAGCTTGAGCTCCACATATCTTCGGGCGTACCAGTCGAGGATCATCGATGAGAGGATTCCGAGTAGGTAGGCCTGGTCTATGGCCCTCCCGGTAGGCCATCGGAGCGATGGCGCCTTGTCGGTTGAAACCACTTTGCCAGGTACCAGGGCGGCGATCACGGTGCGGGTGTTGGTGCGGTTGGTTACGTCACGGAACATGATCCGGGGCCGCAGGCAGGCCAGAGTGGAGGGGTCTTGCAGGTAGGCGCGGTCGAACTCCGAGAAGACGGATCGCTTGTTGTTACTGGCGCGGAGGCGTTTCTCCTGGAGGTGGGCGGTGATGGGGTCGTGGTCTACCGAGGCGTAGTACTTCCCGGTGTCGGGATTCCAGAGGTCGAACGCCTTCCCCGAATAAACCGGCCAGAATCTGCTCTCTCTCTCTCTCTCTCTCTCTCTAATTGCCCTTCGTCCGGCGTCAAGGATGAAGCGGTGCTTGTCGTTGGCGGAGTCGAGTTCGCGATACGGGCGGACTCGCCACCGTCGAGGATGAACCGATGGCGATCGGCGGTCGAGTGCAACTCCGCATACGGCCGCGCCCGCCACCGCCCCGGATGCCCGGATGCCCGGATGCCCGGATGCCCGGATGCCCGGATGCCCGGATGCTAGAATCCGGGGTTTGGCCGTCAAGTCGCGGGCGCCGGCGCATCTTGCGGAAGGTATCCAGGGATGCCTCCGACGGCAGCAGGGGGAAGGCCGCCGTGGTCGTCCAGGTTAGAAACTCCTCAACCTCCACCTGGGTGGGCGCTGATCGTTGTCGGTAGTCGGGGCGGCTCGAGTACGGACCTCGCATCCCGAGTACTCCTGAGTAGTCGGCTCCGCGGCATATGGTGCATAGGGCGATGGTGTATCGATGTTCGGCGTCGTCGAACACCCATCCCCCTGTGTTCAGGAGCACCGTGATGTCATTGAACGTTCCCTCGGCCAGCACCTTCCTCCGCCACTTCCGGTAGCCGGGAGCGGCCAGCGCCTGCCGGGGCAGCACCACTCCGATGGCGCCACCATCCGCCACAAGCTGCCAGAATCGCCACCCGAACGCCTGGTACAGGTCGGTGTCCCCGGCCCCGAGATCGAAGGTTCGCCGGAGGAGAGCCGCCATCTTCTTGGCCTCGGCCATGTCCTTCTTGTAGGCGCGGTCGAGGTCGGGGCGGGAACGCCGCATCTGTTTGATAACTGCGTTCATCTTCCCCACCGACAGAGCCCGGATCCCGGGTTGGCGCCTACCCCACCACTGCTGTTTCTCGACCTTGGCCTTCTCCCACGGGGGGTTGCCGAGGATGCAGTCGAAACCGGGCCGTTCCCTCAGGAAAACCTCGGGAAAGCGGGCCGGGAAATGAACCGGCTTCAACCGGGCGACCATGTCCTTCACCTCCTGCCCTCGGCTCAACCTTACGATCGTGTTCTCGTCGTAGTTCTCCGGCAGCCGACCCACCCCGGCCCGATGCGCCGCCACCACATGGAACAGGGCGTTCGCCCCGGCTACCGCCTCCCCGGCTTCCCGATGGGCTTGGCGGGCTTGGTCGATTTCCCGTTTGGTGGCGTCGGAGGTGCGCGCCAGGCGTGTCAATGCGTCGGTGGAGCGAGCCAGCAGGTCTTCGAGTTGGCTGCGGAACAGGCTGGGGGCGGCAGGGTCGGAGCCGGGTTGGAACTCCGCCACCACCTCGTCAAGGGTTCCCACGCCGGTCAAGCTGTCGCCACATATGAGGTTGTGATCCAGGAACGACAGCGGCAGGCCGGGAACGAAGGTATGAACCCAGATGGCGAGGCGGGCCAGTTCCACCGCCACCCGGTTGCGGTCCACCCCGTACACGCAGTGGCGGGCCACCTGGCGGCGGATGAGCGAACCCGACTCTATGTCCACCCCGGCGCCCAGATCGCCCAAGCGACGCAGAGCAGTGTTGCGAAGGCGGTTCAACTCGTCGACCACCGCCGGAACCGGATGCAGCGCCAGCCAGGCCGACAGCCGCGCTTCGATCCGGTCGAGCGCCGCCACCAGGAAGTGGCCGGAACCCATTGCGATATCCGCGCAGCGAAAGTCGAAGAAGGCCGCCGCCAGCGCCGCCTCATCGTCCGCCTCCCGTAGGCGGTCGAGCCGCCCGATGTGGTGGTCGAGAGCCTTGTCGAGGGCGGCGCCCAGCAGGTGCTTCACCGCGAACGGCTTGGTGAAGTAGCTGCCGGTGGCTTTACGAACGCCCAGCCGGTTGTGGAGATACACCGATCCGGCGGGGACCTCGACCATCTCGCCCGGACGGGCCGGAACGTAGGTCGCCCTGCCCTTGACCTTACGGGCCGTCAGATCTTGTCCGGCGATCGCCAAGCGGGACTCCAGCAGCCCTTCGTAGATGGTTCCGAACTCCCGCACCGACAACTCCCGGAAGTCCACCGGTCCTTCGCCCTCCGGTGTCTCGTCGATAAGGAGCCGACCGAGCGCCGGAGCGAACTCGGCATCCGAGAGGCGTAGTTCCCGCAGCCGGGCGCCCGCCGGGCTGAGAGCCGGATCGTCCGAGAACAGACCGCCGTCGTAGGCGGGCACCCCCCAGCCGATGTTGCCCTGATCCACCGCGTCCCAGAGTTGGCGAACGTCGTCCCAGATCGAGGTGGCTTGCTTGTCGTAGCGGTCCTTACCCGAGCGACGGTCGTCAAGAAGGCGTTGCGCGATCAGCTTGAGGGAGTGGTGGTGGTAGTTGTTGTTGGTGTGGTAGGGGAGGAGGTCCTTGTCCTCGGCGTAGGCGACGAACAGCAGACGGAACAGGATCAGCATCACCTGCTCGTAGGCCTCGTCGAGGCGCCGGTCGCTAGGTTCGGGATCGAGTCGTCGGGCCACCGCCCGCGCCAGCGCAGGGACCGTATCGAAGTAGACCCGTTCCCGTAGACGGGTAGCCAGAGCGGCGGCGAACCGTTCGGAGGCGCTCAGAATACTGTCCAGAGTCCCGCCGTCGACCAGAGCATCGGCTGAGAATAGGAGATGCAGGTACCCGGCGAAGCGGGAGGGCAGCAACGACAGGTTCACTTCTACGAACGTCTCGGAGCGACCCTTACGACCCACCCCGGTGTCGGACCGTGCCGCGTACAGGCGGATCTCCGCTGCTCGGGTGAGGATCAACCAATCGACATTGTGCTGATCGGCCACCGCCAGCCCGCGCGACACCGGAGAGGCCCCCTCGAACCGGGGCGCCGGAGCGTCGAACGTCTCCCCGTCGTTGCAGAACACCGCGACGGCTCGGTTGCGCCCTCCGATGGACAGCATGGAGGTGTTGGTCCCCAGTGTCTGTACCTGATAGCCCAGCCGCTCGACTAGGCGACGACCTCTCTCGCGCAGCAACGGAGCGGCCTTCGTGGCGGCCTCCGGCCACGCCGCCATGTCTTGGACCCCTGTCGACAATTCGTGGGTGGCGAGCAGCCCGACGTTACGCAAACCCGGAATCTTCGAGCCCAATTCGGCCAAGGCGGCGAGCAGGAAGCGGTTGGCGGCGTGATGGTTGGGCTCCGCCAGGGCAACCGCCGCCAAGCGTTCCATGTGGGAGGGATCGAGATCATGGTGGGCTACCGGTTTTTCACCGGATGGCCCGCACAGGGCTATCCGATCACCGTCGGCGTCGGGATAGAACACCAGCAATAGGACCGGAGCGGCTCGCCCTGCCCTCCTCTTCAGCCAGGCCCGCCTGAGATCGGAAGTTTTCGGTCGGCGAGATGCGGTCGCGAGGACCACCTCCAAACCCCCCGGCGTTTCCTGGTGGAACAAACCCGCCGGTTTCAGAAGCGTAGGGAAGCCGTCGGGCGCAGACCATCGCACCGGGTCCCGGTCGATTAGGAACGTCTCGGGTCGCTTTGACATCCCGTCCTCCCGTTAGCCGTCTTTCAACCCACCTCGGACAACCATACAGATCGGGTGTGTCGATCGCTCGGTCGAATAGTCGAAGGCGGTTGTTCAGGCCCTTGCTGAGCGGGCCGACGTTGCCATTCCCGATTGGGTTTATGAGCATCAAGCACCCCGCGACACTGTTCCGTTCGTGTTCCAACAGGATGGCAAGTACGCCCAATGGGTTCGCCAACGATCGCATTCGGTGTCTGCCTACCACCGGATTCACTTCCACCCTCGCCTGATCGATAAAGGTACCCCCCACTGGTGGCTGCCTTGGGACTGATCCCCGCAGACGGGCTCACGCCGGAGGAAATCTACGATCTGATGGAAGCTCTTGACCCAATTTTTCATGCAGGGGTTTGGATGGGTAACCGAGAGAGGTGAAATTACCCACATGACCTGGGAAGATAGCTGCGTGACGGCCTCGTCTGGACGGGGCGCCCCCATCACCCTAAGGTCGGGACATCCCGTGAAAGTGGGCTTGACGTGGCCTTTTCGAGTTCGGTGTGTCCCGGGGCATGAAGAATCAGGCTTAAAGGCCTGGTGAGGGGCGCTACCAACTCAAAATAAAACACTCTCCGGCAGACCCGGAGTGGTCAAAAGTGATAGGCTCAACTGGCTTGTCAAGTGACCTAGGATGAGTATTGGAGGTTCACGATGGTGTATAATGATTGGTTTCGAACTGTTCGGGTGATTGCGCTGTTCGTGGCTATGACCGTCATCCTCGCCGCCTGCGCGGATGAAGATACTTCTTCCCAGGCGACCGACGAGGGTGACACCGCCGAGCAGCAAGGTACGGTCGAACGGATCAGGGAACGCGGCACCCTGCGCGTCGGCGCCGAGTGCCTCTACAAGGGAACATGCTTCCTTGACCCCGACACCGGGGAGCGACTGGGCTACGGCGTAGACGTCTCCAACATCCTCGCTGCAGACCTCGGGGTTGACGTTGAGTGGGTTGACATGGAATGGACCGCCCTCATACCGGCAATCCAGACCGGGCAGGTCGACATGATCACCCAGGGTATGACTCGGACGCCCGAACGCGCGTTTGCGGTCACCTTCACGGATCCCATGGAATACTACCCCCAGGCCCTGGTCCTTAACTCCGAGAGCGAGCTGCTTGACCTAGAGAACCTCGACGAAGTCATAGTGGCGCTCAACCAGCCCGACAGGACCATCACGTTCCTTCTGGGAGGCGCCCACCAGATCATCGTGGAGAACAGCTTCCCCCGGGCACAGCACCGCGGGCTCGAGTCAGCGCAGGCGTTCGAGGAGGTGGCGACCGGCCGCGCCGACGCCATGATCGCCGATACGGGCGACGCGTGGGACTATATGCAGAACAATCCGCGGGCGACTATTTGGCAGATGCGAGCGATCAGTACCCACCAGGGTTCGTTCGTCATCTCCTACGGCGACCTCGAGTTCCTCACCTGGCTGAACAACTGGGTCGCCTATTACACCGCCAACGGCACTCTTCGCAACCTCAAGCTGGCCTGGAACCAGGAGCGCGGCATCCCCGCGGACCTCGCAGGGTTGCCGCCCGCAGGCGCCGGCCGGTAGCTAGTAGGGGCGTCACGCGATCGAAGGACGATGAAGAACGATGTCGTTCTGGAGGTGAATAACCTCCATAAGTCTTTCGGGAGCTTGCATGTGCTCCGGGGACTCAACCTCACGGTCCGGCGCGGTGAGGCCGTGGCCGTGATCGGTCCGAGCGGGAAGGGGAAGAGCACGCTCCTGCGGTGCATCAACTTGCTCGAGCAACCTGATGAGGGGCAGGTAATCTTCGAGGGAACGGACTACGTCCCCATCGCGCGGCGTCGTGGCCTGTCCCTGCGGGGCAACCCCCAACTGCGGCAACTGCGCACGCATATCGGGATCGTGTTCCAGCAGTTCAACCTCTTCCCGCACAAGACCGCAGTCGAGAACGTGATGCTCGCGCCGATGCGGGTCCATGGGATGTCGAAGGACGAAGCGCGGGAGCGCAGCCTCGAGCAACTCGCGCACGTGGGGCTCAAGGACAAGGTCGACAACCACCCCCAGACGCTGTCGGGCGGCCAGCAGCAGCGAGTGGCGATCGCAAGGGCGCTCGTGATGGAGCCTCGACTGATGCTGTTCGACGAGATCACGGCGGCTCTCGACCCTGAACTCGTCGGTGAGGTCGTGGAAGAGATGCAGCGGCTGGCGGAAGGCGGCATGACGATGGTCGTCGTGACGCACCACATGAGCTTCGCCCGGCACTCCAGCGACCGCATCCTCTTCGTCGACGACGGGGATGTCGTAGAGGAGGGCGAGCCGGACGCACTCTTCAACAATCCCAAGGAGCCTCGCACACAGGAGTTTCTGGCCCACCTACTTAGCTAAGGCAACGCAAGCAGGAGTCCCCCAAGGCACATGTTCATGCTGGATTTCCAACTAGAGACGGTGGTGGCCAGCGGTCCGCGCATCATGACGGCGCTGGGGCTGACCATCTACATCTCCACAGTGTCGATGTTGTTCGGCCTCGCAGTGGGACTCGTTGTATCGCTGCTCCGCGGCTCGGCGTTCCAGCCGTTCCGGTTGCTGGCCGTCACTTACATCAGCATCTTTCGCGGACTGCCGCTTATCGCCTTCCTGATCTGGCTGTACTTCGGTGTCACCGTGGCATTCAACATCCAGCTGTCGCCGATCACAGCCGGCATCGTGGTGCTGACCATCCAGTCGTCCGCCTACCTGGCGGAGATCTATCGCTCCGGCATGGAGGCAATCCCGAACACACAGCGCCAGGCGGCGGTTGCTCTCGGCCTCAGTCCGGTGCGGGTCTTCACGGATGTGCAATTCCCGCAGGCCGTCAGGATCGTGCTGCCGGCGATAGGTAACGAGTACATCGGCCTTGTGAAGGGGTCGGCTCTGGTCTCAGTCCTCGGCGTCGCTGAACTGATGCGCACCAGCCAGCAACTCGTGCAGTTCTACCAGTTGCCCTTCGAGTTCTTCACCACGGCCGCGGTGCTGTACGTCGCGGTCGGAGTCGGGTTGGGACGACTCTTCCGGATCCTCGAAAAGCGCATCCGCTACTGAATAGGAGCCGATGCGTGGGATATACACCGGATTTCGGACCTGTCTGGCAGCGGGCGGATTTG
This sequence comes from uncultured Acidimicrobiia bacterium, assembly GCA_964516495.1. Lineage (GTDB taxonomy): Bacteria > Actinomycetota > Acidimicrobiia > Spongiisociales > Spongiisociaceae > JAPPFW01. The sequence goes on from CAZEZF010000080.1 coordinate 12,524, forward strand.
TTGCTCGAAGGGCTGGCGATGACCTTTGTCCTTGCCATAGTGGCCATGGCATGTGCCATCGTTCTCGGGCTTGTCATCGCCGTGGGGCAGATGTCGTCCGTACGGGTGGCGCGGAAACTGGCCACCGGTTACGTGCAGCTCGCCCGCGGGACGCCCCTCTACGTATACATCTTTTGGGTTTACTACAGCCTCGGCAGCGCGACGGGCATCCTCCTCACCCCCTTCCAAGCCGGTGTCTTCTGCCTCGCGACCCTGTACGGCGCGTACCTCGCCGAGATCGACCGCGGTGCGCTGCAGTCGATCCACAAGGAGCAGCGGGAAGCTGCGGCGGCGCTCGGCCTGACGGCTTGGCAGTCGTTCCGAGACATCGTGCTGCCGCAAGCGGTGCGCATCGCCATTCCGCCGACCACGAATATGTTCGCCATGCTGTTCATGGACACCTCGCTGGTGTCGGCCATCGGAGCCTTGGAACTGATCCGTGTGGCGCGCATCGGGTCGAGCGAGACCTTCCGCCCCTTCGAGTTCTACACAGTGATGGGTGTGATCTACGTCGTGGTGGTGCTGGTCGTCAGCGCGCTATCGGCCTGGTTGGAGAGGGCGTTGCGCTACGAGGACCCGCAAGCACCCCAGCGGTCGTTCCGCGAGGCGTTCCGGGAACGGGTCCTACGCAAGCCGTTCAGCGCGCCCAAGACGTTGCGGTAGCGTGGCGGTCGTGGCCGACCAAGGCTCCAGCCCTAGGCAGCCAGCATTGGGAGGAACCGCCGGCTAATCGCGGTCCGCCATGAAGCTCTCCCACCAGGTTTCGCACAGTTCCTGGATGTCGCCCTGCGCGTCCCGGTAGTCGTACCAGCTGTTCAACCAGTTCAGGAACCTCGGATCTCCTGGGCGGATGGACACCTTGTTGTACTCGGTCGACAGGATCACCAGCTTGCCGTCCGGCTCCCGCAACAACGCCACCTCCGGGTTGAGATCCAGGTAGCGCCGGGTGATCGCGTCGCCGACTATCACATGCACCGTTCCGTCCAGCAGCAACCGGCGCGGCTCCGACGCTTCGACAATGGTCGCGGCGGGGAAGAAGCGCTCCGCCACGTCCCTGTTGCTGGAACCGTGCCACACGCCGATTCTCAGATCATCCTCATCCTGGTACAGCGACCCGATCCCATCAGAGGCCCGCTCGGCCGGCACCTGGCAGGTAATCCGTATCTGCATCAGGCGGCCCGACACGAACTCCAGCCGCAGCGCCCTTTGTGGGAGAAGGGTGTGTTTGGGTAGCAGGTCCACCACCCCGTCCAGCAGGGCGGGAATCTGGTCCGGCCACGGAGTCTCGATGATCTCCAGGGCCACGCCAAGATCCTCCGCAATCATCGCGCCCACCCGAGGGGCCACACCTTCGGGCTCACCGGTGTCGGGGTTGCGATACATCTCGGGCGGATCGCCCGTATCGGGGTGGCCGAGGAACTCGATCGGCATGCGGAGGGAACCCCGGTCCAGTATCTCGTCCAGAGTCGATCCATCCTCGATATTCATGGCTGTCCTTATGTGTCGGCGCTTTCAGGCTACCACTCGAGCACTGCATGAGCCCGGCCGGGTCTGGCGTTTCGAGATCCGAATGGAGCGGATGCAAGACATCGGGGTAACAAGCCGCGTGCGTGCCGGATTGGGCCGGTTTCTGACTAACGATTCTCCCGACAACCCAACCCCGGTGAGCCGTTCCGGGTTGTACGGTTTTCCTTATGAGTCCCGACCGTAAAGGAGGCCCGATGCCCGTCATAAGACTCGAAGACGTGCCGGAGATCGCCGAGATAGGACCTGACTGCGACACACTGGTTATGAAAAAGGCGATCGGATCGAAGGAGCGCGATCCCGCGTTCGCCATGCCCGACGAGACGCCTTCGCTCAGCATCACCCACATCAAGATATGGGGCAGGCTGCAACAGATCACCTGCGATGAGACAGATCGCGCCATGTTCATCGTGGACGGGGAAGGCATCGCCCGGGTGGGCGACGACCCACCACAGCGATTCGGGCCCGGCGATTTCATCCTCATACCCAGAGGGGTTCCCTACGAGTTCAAGGGGAACATCACCTACCTGGTGATCAACAGCCCCGCCTACCGGGAGGGATCCGACCTCAGAGACCATGCATACGACGGCCCGCCGGTGAGGACGACTTAGGACTCCCTCCCGACACCAAGACCGACGAGTCTGCCGGTTGGCGGACCCTTATCGCCCCAGCGACCCTCCGAGGGAGCTCTGATTCTCTGATTCCAATGCGTTCTTGGTATATGGAAGAGAGTCTGGATGTAGGATTCTCCGGGTACGGAATCGAGTTGAAGGAAGCACCGATGCCGATCATAAGTCTCGCCGAGGTACCAGCGATCGCCCAGATCGGGCCGGACCGGGACACCATAGTGATGAAGAAGGTGATCGGATCCCGAGAACGTGATCCCGCCTTCGAGATGCCGGACGATACGCCTTCGCTGAGCATCACGCATGTCAGGATCTGGGGGCTCCTCCGTCGGTCCTCCAACGAAGAGACCGACCGTGCCATGTTCATCGTGGACGGCGACGGAGTTGCCCAAGTCGGCGACGAACCGCCTCGCGGATTCGGGCCCGGCGATTTCATCCTCATCCCGAGAGGGGTCCCGTACGAATGCGCTGGGAACTTCACCTACCTCGTGATCAACAGCCCAGCATATCGGGAAGGGACCGACTCCAAGGGTCATGACGCCTAATCGAGCCCTCACCCGACCTTCCTCACACCCACAAACCAGCCGACCGTTGAGGAGATCCGGGCTAGTCGTCCCCTGGAGGACCGGCGGGCCTATAGCGCGAACCGTCCCCTCGAGTCGCCAGTAGGGGACCTCATGGTCTGACGCCCGTGTAGAACCGTGAGGGGACCGTCGTAAGGTGACCGCCTTATCCTTCGAACCCGGCCCCGGCCGGCATGGATTCCAGGGTCGCTCTCGAATGAGCCGCTCCGTCGGTCTCGACCCTCATCATGACATCGAAGAGAGGGCCGAACGCTCCCGGACCGCTGTCACCGGCGAAGTCGTTGACCACCACAAGGCCGCCCGGCGTGATCGCCGACCGCACCCTGCGTAGCAGTCCCACCGCCCGCTCCTCGGTCAGGTCGTGGATGAGATGGGACACCAGGGCGGCGTCCATCAATCCGGGCGGTACCCCGCACGATGGGTGTTCGAAGAGGTCCACCCCCACCCCCACCACCTCCACTCCCGTGCCCTCCAATTCCTCGCTCGCCCAACCGGCCACGATCGGGTAGTCGACCAGGGTGATGTGGGAGCCCGCATCGGAGAGCAGGCGGGCGTAGGTTCCCAGGCCACCGCCCACGTCCAGCACCCGCTTCCCCGGGGCGAGTTCGTCAAGCTCGTGGAGCGGCGGGGCCCCCGATCCTGGCGAGGACATCGAGCGCTTCAAGGAAGGCTCGGGCCTGCGCCGGGTTCGTCTCGAGCTGTGATCGCCAGGGTTCCATCACCGGGCGGCCTCCGGTCATTACCTCATCCAGGCGGGACCAGGCTGCGGCGAACACCGCATCCTTTGGGAATTATAGACTTGACTTGACTTGACTTGACTTGACTTGACTTGGTGGGTCGGTAGGCGTGTAACGCCCTGGCCGCCTGCTCCGGTGTCGACCCCCGATAGTCGGCGTTCAACCCCTTGCGGCGAGGTCGTTTCGGTCGGCCCTTACGCTCTAGACCCTCGTCTAACTCGACACGGGAAGTAGAAGCCGCGACTGATTACCGGCTTCAATGGCTACCTCCACTCAATACTAAGCCTGGATCCACCCCCAACCACAACGGTGGCTCCAGGCTTTAGACGTGAGAGGACTCGGGATGATGGGTGCTAACAGGGCCGAGCAGCGGCGGCCGGACAGCAGGCTAGGCGATTTCACTCGAAGCGGCTATAACACCAGAAGTAACATCGTCAAAAAGCCAAAAGGCCTCTGACCCTGGATGATTAGGGGTATCCAACTGTTTGAATCCGCTCAACGCCCACCGTAGCCCCATAATTACTCTTAAAGCACCAGAAACGGTAGCTGTCCAGGGCTTTTGCGAGTATGTTCCTCAGCCAATACCTCAAGAAGGGTTCGTGGTGTTCTACTGTTCAACGACGGCGGGCAACGTCAGCACCTGGTAGACCTCCTCG
>CAZEZF010000081.1:0-16457 GCA_964516495.1 uncultured Acidimicrobiia bacterium
ATTATCAGGTGAACCCCGTCCGGGTTCTGTGATCCCCCACCAAAACAAGCGGGAAAGGTGCTATGGCTAAGAAAAAAGGCAACCGTATAAAGATCACTCTCGAGTGTACCGAGGCGCGGGCGGAGGGAAAGCCGCCCTCCCGATATATAACCACCAAGAACCGTAACAACACCCGTGGAAGGCTCCAACTCAAGAAGTACAACCCGTTTCTGCGCCGACACACCCTACATCGCGAGACGCGGTAGGAAGGGTGTGGAAAAAATCTGACGGATACGTCCTGAATAGGATTACCGGCGACGGTAAATCGACCACGTCCGGACGAGCATGCCGGTCGTCGCATAGGGCCGGACCTGCGGGATGAGGCCATCCCGTGAACTTGTCGGTAGATCGTACGGACCGTTCCCGTTCCGCGTCAGCGCCTGGCAGGTAGCCTCCTATGTCGAGGCCACCGGAGACGACCCTGATCGATGGGCCGAGTACGCCCCGCCTTCTTTCGCCGGGGCGGCCCTTTTCAAGGTGGCCCCGGCTTTCTTCGCCGATCCGCATATTTCATCTCATACCAGGTTGCTCATTCACGGTGAACAGGTCTTCACCTGGAATGCCCCTTGGCGGATCGGATCCCGACACACCATCGAGGCGAGGATTGGTCGTCTGCGCGAGCGGGGCGGGGTCAGCTTCGTTACCTTCCTGGCGGATGTCACCGACGATCGAGGCTCGACAGTTGTGAAGTCCCGGTCCCTCTTCTTGATGTCGTCGAACGAACCGCCTGCAGGCGGCGAACCGGAAAGGGAGGAACCTGCGCCGGACGCCCGTCATGCGGTTGAACGAGCCGGACCAGTCACCCTCCCGGATGCGGGTTCGTCGTTACCGCCGCTTCCCAAATCCGCTTCTCGCGTCGACTTGATCCGGTACGCGGCGGCCAGTGAAGATTACAACCCGGTGCATTGGGACCATGATCGAGGAGTCTCCTCCGGGGTTGGCGGGGTTATCTGTCATGGGCTGCTGCTGGCAGCTTGGGCAATGCAGCCGGCGGCCTCCACGGTGCAGAGGAATGATCCGTTGGCGACGGGGCGTTTCCGTTTCCGGCTGCCCCTGTTTCCGAATACCCGGACAAAGGTCAACACGAGGGTGGCAGGTGAGTCAGGTGGAGCTTCCTCCATGTCGGCCGAGGTGGTTTCGGAGGCCGGCAGTCACGTGGTTGCTAACCTTTCCGTCAGAACCGGGCCGCGCTGATTGCGCGGGAGGATGCCGGGCGAGACAACCTCACTACGGGAGTGGACCACGGGGAGAGACTCCGTGTTCGGATCGGTCACTTCACTGACCGAGGCTTGTGTAGGAGGGATAGGCTGCTCCACCGCGGGCGCCGGGAGGTTGTAACCGTATGTCGAGTGAGATGGTCGAAGCCGATATAAGCGAACTGGTGGAACGCTCGCGTCAAGGCGATACCAACGCCTTCGGAGAGTTGGCGCGACTTCACCAGCATGAGGTTTACACATTGGCTGTGCGCCTGGTAGGGGATCGGACTCTCGCGGCGGATGTCGCCCAGGAAGCGTTGGTGCGCGCCTGGAGAGGGATCGGTAGTTTCCGTGGTGATTCGAGGTTCAGCACATGGCTCTACCGGATAACGGCCAACGTCGCCTGGACCTTGAAAGGCCGGGCGGCGCGCCAGGCGACCTACGACCTCGACCAACTCATCCGCCAGCCGACCGCCGACAGCAGCGGGGACCCCGAGATTGCGGGTGAAAGGGCGGAATTGCGGGCCAGCCTGACGGGGGCTCTGGCGCGACTGCCGTATCACCAGCGATCGATCGTGATCCTGAAAGATGTGTACGGCTGGTCGCACAAGGAGATAGCAGAGTCCTTGTCGATCACGGTTACCGCATCCAAGGTGCGGCTGCACCGGGCTCATCTGAAGCTACGCGGTTTCTTGGAGAAGGTGAAATGACCGGGGTTATCGCCAGGATCGGGTTTCCTCGCACTCCCCGGAGTGCAGCCTGTGGAATCACACGTCATCTGGCGTATGGCGTCGAGTCGGGTGAGTTGAGCGCGCCGACCGTGTTGGGCCGTCACCGGGGAGGTTGTCTGGTCTGCCAGGCGACCGCAGCTCGCCAACGGAGGATACTGCGGGAACTGGCCTCGATGCGCAATCGCTTGGAACCACTACCTTATGATCTGGCGGTCGGACCGGATGAACTGAGGGGGCTGGCTATCTCCGGCGCCGCCGAACGTCGCAGGTGGAGCAATCGGGCGGGGATGACGGCAAAGTCGATCGTCTCGATTGCGGCAATCGGCGCGGTGGTCATTGCCGGTCGCCGTATTCGGTCTCTGGTCGGCGGCGGTTAATGCGGCCGCTAATATGGCGTCGCACTTGATTTTCCGAGCTTTTCGAGTCTCGGGCTCTGACATCGGAGGGATAGTTCCGATCAGCGGTTTACACTGTGGCATACCTGTTCATATACTCCCTTTCCCAAGCAGAGGGGCGTAGCTCGAATTTGGTTAGAGCGCCGGTCTCCAAAACCGGAGGTTGGGGGTTCGAGTCCCTCCGCCCCTGCAAAGGCTCGTTGGCCGAGTACCTACTTCAAGGAACCACAGAAGGACGACAGGATAAACGATGAATCGCGAAATGCGCCGGATGGCCGAACGTGAGGAACGGCGCACCAAGCAAAAGGACAGTCGCGGGCGCCGGTCTCCGATAGGAGGCTCCAAGGGACCTGCCGCACCATCGGGGAGCCGATGGTCTCGCCTGGTGCAGTTTCTCAGGGAAGTGCAAGTCGAGCTAAGCCGGGTGGGTTGGCCCAGCCGTGAACAGATGGTCGCATTCACCGCGGTCACGGTGATCACCGCCGGAGCATTGACCGGTTACGTGTTTCTGGTTGACCTCGGTTTCAGCCGATCGATTCTGGTCTTCATCCGGGCATTGGCGGGGTGAAGCCGATGGACCGCAGTACAGAAGTAGCTACCAGGAATCCTGAAGCCGACAATGAGGAAGAGGGATCCGTGGGCTCACTGGGCGCCGCCCTGCTGTCCGCCGGTTTCGGTAGCGACGGTTCTCTGCCCGAAGAGGATGCGGGTAGGACGGTCGACGAAGGTTTGCAGGCCGAACCGGAGTCCACCACCACTTCGAAACCCGAGCCCGACCCACCGACGCAGACCCAAAAGGGAGAGCGCAAGAAGGCTTCGGATGTCACCGGGACTGTTCGGGAAACCACGACCGCTTCCATAGAGACGTACGAAGAAGACCTGATCAGTCCTTACGACAAGCCCGGGGCATGGTATGTAATACATGCATATTCGGGTCACGAAAAGAAGGTCAAGGCCAACCTGGCCACCCGTACCTCCTCGATGCACATGCAGGATCGGATATTCGAGGTGGTGATTCCGACCGAGAAGGTGGTGGAGATAAAGGCAGGGCGCAAGGTGGAGGTGGAAAAACGCATGTTTCCCGGCTACCTGCTCATCCGGATGTACCTTGACGATGATTCCTGGCACGCTGTTCGTAACACGCCCGGGGTCACGTCGTTCGTGGGTATGGGCACCGGGAACAAGCCCACCTCCTTGTCGAAGCGTGAAGTCGAGCGGTTCCTCGGTCTCAAGAAGGAAGCGACGAAGAAGCCGCCCCGGTTCCGACCGGCGTGGGCGATCGGCGAGACCGTTCGGGTGTCGGCCGGACCGTTCGCCGATTTCAACGGGGTGGTCGAGGATATCAACGTAGACCAGCAGAAGGTAACCGTACTCGTGGAGATCTTCGGCAGGGACACTCCTATGGAGTTGGGCTTCGAGCAAATCCAGAAGCAGTAATCCGAGAGGCCGCCGCGGTAGGCGGCGCCTTCTCATCGACCAAGCAAGAACCAAAGGACAGCCAACATTATGGGTAGGAAGCGGATTGCAGCCATCTTGAAACTGCAGATTCCAGCAGGTGAAGCCAGCCCGGCGCCTCCGGTAGGTCCCGCACTCGGCCAGCACGGGATCAACATCATGGAGTTTGTCAAATCATACAACGACACGACCAGATCCCAGGTAGGGACGATCATCCCGGTGGAGGTCACCGTATACAGTGATCGGTCCTTCACCTTCATAACCAAGACCCCTCCGACCGCAGTCCTGCTCCGCCAAGCGGCCCGGGTGGAGAAGGGCGCCTCGGAACCTAGCCACGAGACGGTGGCGACCCTTCCCAGGGAAGAACTGAGACGGATAGCGGAAACGAAACTACCGGATCTCAACACTTCGGATATAGAGGCGGCGATGAACATCGTCGCGGGGACGGCTCGGTCGATGGGAATCGCCGTCTCCGATTGAGTCGAGGTAACTCGGCGCCCGCGACCGGATAAACACAGAAAGTTGGGAGAACCGCCCCGAGGCGGTTTGCTTGAACCACAAGGAGGAACCATGGTCCGTAGAGGCAAGCGGTACAACCAGATGGCCGCAACATTCGATAAGTATCAGGTGTATCCGGCGCCGGAGGCGATCCGAATGGTGAAAGCCATGGCGTCGGCCCGCTTCGACGAGACAGTGGAAACCGTGATGAAGCTGGGGATAGATCCCCGCCGAGCGGATCAGTTGGTCAGGGGAACCGTCACTCTGCCGCACGGAACCGGGAAAGAGGTGCGGGTGGCCGTCTTCACCGGAGGAGACAAGCAAATCGAGGCTGAAAGGGCAGGCGCCGAGGTGGTGGGAGGCCAAGAGTTGGTCGATCTGCTCGCTTCGGGGGGAGAAATCAACTTCGATGTGGCGATCGCCACCCCTGACATGATGCCCAGAGTAGGGCGACTGGGCAGGCTGCTCGGTCCCCGCGGTCTGATGCCGAATCCGAAGGCGGGTACGATCACAACGGATGTCGCCACCACCGTTCGTGAGTTCAAGGCAGGCAAGATCGAGTACCGCAATGACCGCTACGGCAACATTGCGGCGCCCATCGGTAAGGCGTCCTTTGCCGAGCAGCCCCTGCTTGAAAACTTCTCGACTTTGGTCGCAGAAATAGTAAGGGTCAAGCCGGCCGCCTCCAAAGGCGTCTACCTTAGAGGCCTTTCCCTTGCTTCGACGATGGGTCCGGGTATCCGGATCGATGTTTCCAGGACGGATCGGCTGATAGCGGCGGCCCGTTAGCCGGCTGAGCCCGGTTCTTCTTCAGTCCCGGAACACACCGACCTGCAAAGGGCGATTTTCAAGCCCGCTCCAATTCTGTCCCGGCGACGCGCTACTGCGCCTGGGTGATGGCTCTTTTGTCTGGCGGGTCCGGTTCCTGTTTCTCTGATGTCGAAGACGCGGACGCTTGGTGGGCGCCTTTCGTGGAGGCTCGCTGCGCTTGGGGTGACGGCCGGACCTGCCCGACCCCGGGGTCGGTCGCTATTTCTTGTTCTGTTCAAGCAGGATACCCTCGATCCGTGATACCCGCTCGGCAAGGTCATTTACCTTGTCCACCAGTTTGTCACGGCGGTTTGCGAAGATGGCGGCAAGCGCAACAACCGAGGGACCCAAGCCCACCAGAAGCTCCGTCCAGTCCAGTCCATCTCCTTCCTAGGCCCTACGAGCGATAGAGGGACAGTCACCACTGCGGTATGGCTGCCGAGCGGCGCTGGTGCAACTGGTATGCGGTCTGGAGGTTGAGCCATAGCTCCGGGCTGGTGCCGAGGGCTTTTGAGAACGACAGCGCCGTGTCGGGCGTGATCGACTTCTTGGCGTTCAGTATCTCCGATACCGCCTGTATGGGGCGGCCGATGATCTCCGCAAACTCGGTGACGGACCATCCCCGCTCTTCCAACTCGTCGCGCAGGTACTCTCCGGGGGCGAAGGCTTCTGCTGATATGTGGGTCATTGTCATGGGTGTTCCTCCCTGGTAGCGGTAGTCAACGATCTCGACGATGTTCGGTACGAAACGGTTATCCACCGACGCTAACCGTAAGCAGCTCTGGGAATACGACGAGGGTGTGTGTAGAAGCCCAGAACAATTCGACTAGCGCCTCATCCGCAATGAGGACATCCGTGTCCAGGAGCATCAGTCGAGATACTTGCGGGCCGGCGCCTCGTAACGCGGATCGTCGATCTCGGCCGGGTGAAAGGCGCCTCGCCGCTTTGCGGAGAATGATGGCGGGTTGTCTTGGGTGACCTCCCGGAGGGAGCATTCGATTACCGACGAGAGGGACACACCGCGGGAGCGAGCGTACCGCTTGGCCAAAGGGATCGGATCCGTGTCAACCGTAATAGTCAGCTTCTTTCATGGACAGGCTTCACTGTGGCGTATACATATAACTCACATGAAGTAATACGGCTAGCCGAGTGTTCTTGCTGCCCCGGAATGCAGCCCGGCTTGGCGTTCGCGATTTGTCCGTATATGCTGGCGTCGGTTCCGGTGATGACCGGAGCGACGGGCCGCAGACAGCCGGTTACCGGAGGGTACGGAAGGAAGTCCGCACCCTCGGTTGAAGAGATTCTTGAGGATCCGCCTGCCGAGGTCGATTCGAGGCGCCTGCCTCTTTCCCCTCGCGGCATGCCATGTGATCGGCCCCTGCCCCGAAGCGCGGGCTACCAGGAGCCCGAGCCGGAAGACAGCGGAGGACGAGACCATGCCAAGACCGGAAAAGGTCCAAGCAGTTGCCAAGATCAAGAACTATTTCGAGGAATCACCCGCCGCCTTCCTGACGGAGTTACAGGGAATCAAGGTGGAGCACCAGCAAGAGCTCCGGAGGGTCCTTCGTGAGGCGGACGCACGTTACAAGGTCTTGAAGATGACCCTCACCCGGAGGGCGTTGAACGAGCTGGGGCACACAGGTCTCGACGAGTGGCTCAAGGGCCCCACCGCCGTCGCCTTCGCAGCAGGTGATCCGATACCCGCCGCCAAAGCTCTCCTACAGTTCAGCAAAGAACATGAAGGTCTGGTCATCAAGGCCGGACTACTGAAAGACCAGGTGATCGAACCCGAACAGGTAGCGGAGGTCGCCGCGATCGAGAGCACGGCGGCCCTACTCGGGAAGCTCGCCGGGGTTATCCAGAGCCCCATCTCCAAAGCGGCCTTCCTTTTCGGTTCGATGACCAGGGATGCCGCCTCGGTATTCTCGCAATTGCTCGAACAGAAGGAAGAAACCGCCGCGGCTTCCTGATGGGTAGCCCGGACCAGACCACACTACGAATCCGTTCCTCGGGGCCGTACGGCTTGGAGGAAATGAACCAGGAGGATGCACCATGGCAAGTATGAGCACCAAGGACCTGCTCGGCGTTTTCGAGGAGATGACGGTTCTCGAACTCAAGGAGTTCCTTGACGCATTCGAAGACCATTTCGACGTGACGGCGGCGGCGCCGATGGCGATGGGTATGACGATGGCCGGCGGTGATGACGCCGGGGCGCCGGCCGAGGAGGAGCAGACGGAGTTCGACCTGATCCTCACATCCTCGGGCGCCAAGAAGATCCAGGTGATCAAGGAAGTCCGGGCGCTCACCCAGTTGGGCCTCAAGGAAGCCAAGGCTCTGGTCGACGGCTTGCCCAACCCCGTGCTCGAGGCGGCGTCGAAAGAGGATGTAGAGGCCGCCAAGGCCAAGATCGAGGCAGTCGGGGGCTCGGTGGAGATACGCTGATAAGGAAACCCGCCGGCAGACCGGGGGCGGCTGTCGTCGACGGGGGAGTACCTTGACGTTACCCCACCGGGGCGGCTACCATTGAGAGCCGTAGTGGACGGTTTTGCCCGGAGGGAAATGCGACGGGAGTCCGTCAATCGAAGTTAAAGCGTTGCAAGATTCCCGGGAGGGTGGGGTAGTCGCGTGCTGTCCCACCTGTTCGGGTGTGCGGACTCGTCCACCTGCATTTAGGGGTCGACGGCGCCGGACATCGATGTGGGTCCGCTCTCACCAAGGCGGAGCGGAGCAGTTCTGAGCCCGGATCTCCGGAAGCGAAAGCCGACTCCGGGGTAAAGGTATCGCATAGCCGGATCGATTCCGGTCAGGAGTTTCAAGGAGGAACTTTGGTCATTGCCCAAACCATGGAACGCGTTTCTTTTTCCAAGATCGCCGAGGTATTACCTCTCCCCGATCTTGTCGCCGTGCAGCGTGAGTCGTTTGCATGGTTCCTGGAGGAGGGGCTGAGCATCATTCTCCGTCGTTTGTCCCCGATCGAGGACTTCTCCGGTTCGCTCGCTCTTGATCTGAGCGACCACTACTTCGGCGAGCCCCTGATGACCATGGAGGAAGCCAAGGAACGAGATCAGAGCTACTCGCGACCATTACATGTGATAGCGCGCTTCATGAACCGCAATACGGGCGAGATCAAGGAACAAAGGGTGTTCCTGGGCGACTTTCCTATAATGACAGAGAACGGGACCTTCATCATCAACGGGACCGAACGGGTGGTGGTCAGCCAGTTGGTTCGATCGCCCGGAGTCTACTTCGATTCCTCTATCGACAACACGTCGGACAAGGACCTCTTCGGGGCCAAGATCATCCCCGGTCAAGGGGCTTGGATGCAGTTCGACATCGACAAACGCGGGACGATCGGAGTTCGGGTCGACCGCAAGAGGCGTCAATACATCACATCCTTCGTCCGGGCTCTGGGTATCGCCGACACGGATCAGAAGATTCTCGACTTGTTCGATGGGGCGGAAGTCATCCGGAACACCCTTAATGCGGACACGGTTCAGGTGGTGGGGAATCCGGATAAGGATGTCGAAGAAGCCCAACTCGACCTCTACCGCAAGCAGCGTCCGGGTGAACCGGCGTCTCCGGAGTCGGCGCGCGGGCTCATCCAAGCGATATTCCGCAACCCGAAGCGCTACGACCTGACCGCGGTCGGTCGCTACAAGGTGAATCAGAAGTTTCGGAATCCCGAAGACCATGCTTCGGAGAACGGCCTGCTGACCGACGACGACCTCATCGACACGATCCGCTACATGGTCCATCTCCACACCGGCGACCGCGTCATGACCAGTTCTCTGGGCAATGAGGTCCCGGTACGCACCGACGACACCGACCACTTCGGCAACCGGCGGGTTCGCACCGTGGGGGAGTTGGTGCAGAACCAGATCAGGGTTGGTCTCAGCCGGATGGAGCGTCAGGTCAGAGAGCGGATGACCACTCAGGATCCGGATGCCATTACCCCTACCAGCCTGGTAAATATCCGACCGGTGGTCGGCTCCATCAAGGAGTTCTTCGGATCGAGCCAGTTGAGTCAGTTCATGGATCAACCCAACCCGCTGGCGGGCCTTACCCACCGCCGACGGCTCTCGGCCCTGGGTCCGGGAGGCGTCTCCAGGGAAAGAGCGGGGTTCGAGGTGCGGGATGTGCATCCATCCCACTACGGCCGCATGTGTCCTATCGAGACCCCGGAAGGGCCGAATATCGGACTAATCGGATCCCTGGCCAGCTACGCCAGGGTGAACCGTTTCGGTTTCATCGAGACTCCCTATCGCAAGGTAGAGGAGGGAAGGGTTACCGACACCATCGTCTACCTCACCGCTTCCGAGGAGGAACGCCACGTCATCGCGCAGGCCAACTCACCCTTGGATCCGGACGGTCGATTCCGGGCCGAAAGGGTCCTGGTAAGAAGGGCGGGCGGGGATATCGACTGGATACCTGCCGACCGGGTTGACTACATGGACGTGTCGCCCAAACAGATCGTTTCGGTTGCCACGTCCCTGATTCCCTTCCTCGAACATGACGACGCCAACCGGGCGTTGATGGGTTCCAACATGCAGCGCCAGGCCGTTCCCCTCCTCCATGCCGAGGCGCCTCTGGTGGGAACCGGCGTGGAAGCCAGGGCTGCCCGGGATTCCGGGGATCTCATCATGGCTGCCGCGGACGGTGTGGTTGCCAAGGTCACCGGCGATGAGATCATTGTCAACGGAATGGAAAACGGCGACCAGCAACGTTACAACTTGCGCAAGTTCGAGCGGTCCAATCAAGGTACCTCGATCAATCAGAAGCCGCTGGTCTCCGTAGGCGAGGAGGTCAGGAAGGGAACGGTCATCGCGGACGGCTCCTCCACGGAGGCCGGCGAGTTGGCGTTGGGCAAGAACCTGTTGGCGGCGTTCATGCCTTGGAAAGGCCACAACTTCGAGGACGCCATCGTGTTGAGCGAGCGCCTGGTCAAGGAGGATGTGCTCACCTCTATCCACATCGAGGAACATGAGATCGACGCTCGCGACACCAAGTTGGGCGCCGAGGAGATCACCCGGGATATTCCCAACGTCGCCGAGGAGGTCCTCAAGGACCTCGATGATGAGGGAATCATCCGGGTCGGCGCCGAAGTAGGGCCGGGCGACTACCTGGTGGGGAAGGTGACCCCCAAGGGTGAAACCGAGATGACTCCCGAAGAGCGTTTGTTGCGGGCGATCTTCGGCGAGAAGGCGCGCGAGGTGCGGGATTCGTCGCTCAAGGTTCCTCATGGCGAGTCCGGCAAGGTGATCGATGTCAAGGTCTTCCGCCGTACGGAAGGCTATGACGATCTCCAGACCGGAGTGAACGACCTGGTCAGGGTGTATGTGGCCAGCCAACGCAAGGTCGCCGAGGGTGACAAACTGGCCGGTCGTCACGGCAACAAGGGTGTGATTGCGAGGATCCTGCCTGTAGAAGACATGCCGTTCCTCGCCGACGGTACGCCCATCGATATCGTTCTCTCCCCCCTCGGTGTCCCGTCCCGGATGAATCTGGGCCAGGTGCTGGAGACCCATCTCGGCTGGGCTGCGGCCCAGGGATGGGCGCCCCTCGACAACGACGGTCCGGTCGCCGGTGGCTTGAAGGCGTGGTCCCGGGTCGCCACCCCGGTTTTCGACGGGGCGCGCGAGCAGGAGATCGCCGACGTTCTGGCCAACAGCCTCCCTAATCGGGACGGCGAGCGTCTGGTGAACGACGACGGGAAGGCGATTCTCTACGACGGCCGTACCGGATTGCCGTTCGATACCCGGATCACGGTCGGCTATCTCTACATCCTGAAGTTGGTTCACCTGGTCGATGACAAGCTGCACGCCCGGTCAACCGGTCCGTATTCCATGATCACCCAGCAACCCTTGGGCGGTAAGGCCCAGTTCGGGGGTCAACGGTTCGGTGAGATGGAGGTATGGGCTTTGGAAGCCTACGGGGCGGCCTACGCGCTTCAGGAACTGTTGACCATCAAATCAGACGACGTGTTGGGAAGGGTCAAGGTATACGAATCGATTGTAAAAGGCGACAACATTCCGGAGCCCGGCGTTCCCGAGTCGTTCAAGGTGCTCATCAAAGAGATGCAGAGCCTGTGCCTGAACGTGGAGTTGTTGTCGGCCGGCGAGGAGATCCAGTTCAGGGACCTGGATGAGGATCTTTATCGCGCTACTGAATCACTTGGCATCGATCTTTCGCGCCCGGAGCGCAGGGAAGAGGGTTGATATGGTTGATTGGGCATCCAAATCCGAGCGGTTCGATCAATACTCGAGAGATCGGACGTATGCAGGTACCCCCACCCGGGATATATTCGATGAACTCAAAATAGGGCTGGCCTCATCCGACCAGGTGCTTTCCTGGTCATTCGGCGAAGTCAAGAAGCCGGAGACTATCAACTACCGGACGCTCAAACCCGAGAAGCAGGGTTTGTTCGACGAACGGATCTTCGGTCCCCAGAAGGATTGGGAATGCGCCTGCGGCAAGTACAAGCGGGTCCGCTACCGGGGCATAAAGTGCGAGAAATGCAACGTCGAGGTCACGCGCAGCAAGGTTCGTCGGGAACGCATGGGCCATATCGAACTGGCTGCGCCGGTGACCCACATCTGGTTCTTCAAAGGGGTTCCTTCTCGTCTCGGTTACCTGCTGGACATGTCTCCGAAGGAACTCGAGAAGGTCATCTACTTCGCCGCCTATGTGATAACCGATCTCGACGAGAAGAAACGCCTTGCCGACCTGCCTGATCTCGAACGCAAGACGGAAGTCAAGGTCGAGATAGTCACCGAGGAGTTTGTCGAGTGGCAGGCATCCAGGCTGGAGCGGTTCGAACAGGAGGTGGCCCGGATGGAGGAGGGAGGCGCCAAACCACAGGAGATCGCCGCCCGCCGCCGAGAGGTCGATCGTGAGATCAAGGAACGGAAGGATCGCGCCGACCAGGAGTGTGAGTTGATCCGGGAAGCCTTCGACGCCTTCCGCAAGCTGAAGACGAAGATGCTGGTGGAGTCAGAGCAGCTATGGCGGGAACTCAACGCCGGCTATGAGGCGTATTTCAACGGTGGTATGGGGGCCGAGGCGGTTCGAGACCTCCTCTCCCGTATAGACCTGGACGCCGAAATGGAGCTGCTGAAGGAGAACCTGGTGGCGAAGTCCGCGCAGCGACGCCACCGGGCCACCCAGCGGATCAAGGTGGTGAAGCCGTTCTGGGAGGGTAGGCACTCGCCCACGAGCATGATCATCGAGGCGGTTCCGGTTATTCCCCCGGATCTCCGTCCGATGGTCCAGCTTGACGGCGGCCGGTTTGCCACCTCGGATCTCAACGACCTCTACAGGCGGGTTATCAACCGGAACAACCGGCTCAAGAGGCTGCTCGATCTCAACGCTCCTGAGATCATCGTCAACAACGAGAAGCGCATGCTCCAGGAAGCGGTCGACGCCCTGTTCGACAACGGTCGCCGCGGAAAGGCGGTTACCGGTCAGGGAAATCGGGCGTTGAAGTCACTTTCGGACATGCTCAAGGGGAAGCAGGGTCGTTTCCGCCAGAACCTGCTGGGAAAGCGGGTCGACTATTCGGCTCGTTCGGTGATCGTGGTCGGTCCGCAACTCAAGTTGAACCAATGCGGACTACCCAAAGTTATGGCGTTGGAACTGTTCAAACCCTTCGTAATGAAGCGTTTGGTGGATCGGGACCTCGCCCAGAACATAAAGTCCGCCAAGCGGATGGTGGAGCGCCAACGTCCCCACGTCTGGGATGTGTTGAAGGAGGTCATCCAGGAGCATCCGGTGCTTCTGAACCGGGCGCCCACCCTGCACAGGCTCGGGATCCAGGCCTTTGAACCCATCCTGGTGGAGGGGAAGGCGATCCAGATACATCCACTGGTTTGCGAGGCTTTCAACGCCGATTTCGACGGCGACCAGATGGCGGTGCACCTGCCCCTGTCCGCCGAGGCCCAAGCCGAAGCCCGAATACTCATGATGTCAACCAACAACGTTCTGTCACCGGCGAGCGGTAGGCCGATCGTCACCCCGTCCCAGGATATGGTTATCGGCATCTACTACCTCTCGGAGAAGGTTCCCGGCGCCAAGGGGTCCGGCAGGATGTTCGCCGACTTGGACGAAGCGTTGATGGCTTATGATCTCGGTGAGCTGGACGTGCATGCTCCGATCAGGATGCGCCTGGGCGATCTCGCCGGTGATCCTGATCTACATGCCGAACTCAAGCACTTCATACCCGACCTGATCACCGATGAACCGGTGAGCGGGGATGAGTTGGTGGAGACCACCCTCGGTCGCGCCCTGCTGAGCCGCGCCCTTCCGGACGGCTTCCCTCTTCTTGACGCCAAGATACTCAAGAGCGACGTACGCGATCTGATTCGGGAAATCATCGAACGTTACGACAAGAATATTGTTCAGCGCACGCTGGACGGGATCAAGGAACTCGGGTTCGAGTTCTCCACCAAGGCGGGTCTCACGATCGGTTTGGGGGATGTGCTTACCCCGTCGAACAAGCGGACCATCCTGAACCGTTTCCAGAAACGAGCCGACAAGATCGATGTCCAGTATCAGAGGGGAATCATCACCGCGGACGAGCGGCGCCAAGAACTCATAGAAATATGGACGGAAGCCACCGAATCGGTGACCGACTCGATGAAGAGGTCCCTGTCGAGCGGCATGTTCAATCCGATCGACATGATGGTTACCTCCGGCGCTCGCGGCAACATGATGCAGGTACGCCAGATCGCGGGGATGCGCGGTCTGGTCGCCAACCCCAGAGGGGACATCATTCCCCGTCCCATCACCTCGAACTTCCGGGAAGGTTTGTCCGTACTCGAGTACTTCATCTCGACGCACGGGGCCCGCAAGGGCTTGGCGGACACCGCCCTCAGAACGGCTGATTCAGGCTACCTGACCCGCCGTCTGGTGGATGTGGCCCAAGAGATCATCGTTCAGGATGAAGACTCGGAGGATCGTGGGATCGTGATCGAGATACGGGAGAACGGTGAGCCGATCCGCAACCTTTGGAACAGGGTGTTCGGAAGAGTGCTGGCTGAAGACGTTCGGGTGAATGGCGAGCCGGTACGAACCAGGGACGGGCGTAGCCTCGTGGCCGGTGAGGTTATCGATCGCTACGGGATGGTGGCGCTCGCTACCTCGCATGAAGTCAACGAGGTGCGGGTGCGATCCCCGCTCTCGGATGAGATAATCCATGGGATCAGCCAGAAGTCCTACGGGCTGAGCATGGCTACCGGAAAGATGGTTGAACCCGGTGAGGCGGTCGGCATCATGGCCGCCCAGTCGATCGGGGAGCCCGGCACCCAGTTGACGATGCGTACGTTCCATACCGGAGGAGTCGCCGGTCAGGACATCACCCACGGACTTCCGCGGGTGGTCGAGCTGTTCGAGGCCCGCTCTCCCAAGGGCAAGGCCGTACTGTCGGAGGTGGGTGGCCGGGTCCGAATCGAAGACGGTGACAGCGGTAGGGTGGTAGTGGTCGAGTCTTCCGATGGAGAACACTCCTACGACGTGTCACGTCGAGCCCGGCTCACGGTACGCAACCGCCAGATCATCAAGGCGGGCACTCCTCTGACCGAGGGTCCTCTCGATCCCAAGGAAGTCTGCGAGATCAAAGGTGTCAAGGCCTGCCAGACCTACCTGGTGAAAGAGGTACAGGATGTCTATAGATCCCAGGGAGTGGACATCCATGACAAGCACATCGAGTTGATCGTACGCCAGATGCTCAGGAAGGTCCGGGTGGTGAGCGCCAACGATTCCGAGTTCCTCCCTCACCAGCTTGTTGATCAGGGAGAGTTCCGGGAGGCCAACCGCAGCCTGGTAGTCGAAGGCGGGCGACCTGCGGAGGGTCGCCCCGAGTTGATGGGGATAACGAAGGCTTCGCTGGCCACCGATTCATGGTTGTCGGCCGCCTCGTTCCAGGAAACGACCAGGGTGCTGACGGAGGCCGCCATCAACGGGCGCTCCGACTATCTGCGCGGCCTCAAGGAGAACGTGATTATCGGCAAACTGATCCCCGCCGGAACGGGAGCTGCGCGCTACCAGGGAATAGAGCCGGACCTTCCCGGCGCCGACTCCCTTCCCGCCAACCTGGGGGCGGACTGGCTTGCTTCCCTACAGATGCCCGGTCTCGATGACGATCTGGTTGCGGAATACGGCGAGCTTCAGAACGATCCGGTCGGATCCGAAACGCTGTAGGCGCCGAAGGAGGAGAAGGTCTAATTCCTTCCCGGCGCCTCGCCCAACCTGGCCCGGATTCTTCATGCCCCGGACATACCGAACCCGAAAAGGGCCATGTCAAGCCCACTTTCACGGTGCGTTCCGCGAGGACGTCAAGTAGCCATCTTCCCAGGTCATGTGGTTCGTTCCATCTCTCTCGGCTACCCATTCAAAACCCTGCATGAAAAATCGGGGCCAGGAGCGCCGTCGGTGTTCCTGGGGTTTTCGAGGACCGGGTGTCGTGTCGGGGTAACCGTTTGTGTCCTACCCATGTTGCATACTGGTAGGTGACTGCAAAACACCAAGCGGCCGGTTTGGGTACCCGACGGGCCGGGCCGGGATCATATCTGAACGTGCTCACCCCCCTGGTCGGGGGTATGGCGGGACGCGTTTCGGCGCTGAGGCGGCGGCGGTTGGGGGTGGGACCCATTTATGGAGTCAACCGAACCCGGAGCGTTGTTTTCGCGGCCTCAAGGGTCTCTCGGGGCGGCAATCCGGCGCCGACTGCTCTCGAGGTGGGGGAATCCAGGAATCAGGACGCCGACTATCCGACGGCCGGGAATAACGAAAGGCTTTCGCTCCGGGTCGCTAGTGTCCTGAATCTTTGGTTCGCTTGGTTTATAGATCCCGCAAAAGCCGGATTAGGCGACCGGGATCAGTCTACGGCGCCCGGCCGGCGGGATTCGAGGACCGTTTCTGTCCTACTCCCGGTGTATGTTGATAATTAACCATAATTACCGGCGGTCCGCATCCGACGTCGACCTAGACCGCGTGAGGGATCATATTCGTTCGAGACTGCCCCGCCAGGGGTATGGGAGGACGCGTCCCGGCAAAGGTGGCGGCGGTGGGGGAGGGCCCGCCGGGAGGGGTCTACCCAGGCGTTTTTCGCGGTCTTTTCTTGACTCAGGACACTAGGACGGCGCTCAAGAAAGGGTGATTGGATTGGCCCTCCGTCCGCTGACCAGGGAGTTTACCATCAGACATCGGGCCAGGCCGAGGGTTCCCAGTACCCCTACTGATGGGGGTCCACTACTTCTAGCGCAGGGCGTCGGGTTACGGCAAAGTCGATTCGGGAGGATCCGGTCGGGCTATCCCGGCTGCTTCCTTGACCATCTGGG
>CAZEZF010000082.1:0-16288 GCA_964516495.1 uncultured Acidimicrobiia bacterium
GTGGGCTTGACGTGGCCTTTTTGAGTTCGGTGTGTCTGGGGCATGAAGAATCAGGATTAACCGAGTTGGTTAGAAATGGAGGAAGAAGATGTGGTTGACCGACGCCAGGGTGGTAGATGTCGTAACCGGAGAGATCCGGGACGGGGTGAGCGTGGAGATCACCGGCGGCAGGATCGGCGCCGTCAGCAAACATCCGGGCGCCGGGGAGCGGATGAGTCTCGGTGGCCGTTACCTGGTTCCGGGGCTGATTTCCGTCCATACCCACCTTTCGGTGGTTTACCCCTTCTCGGCCACCGACGAGAATGAGAATCCCGGGCTGACGGTGATGCGGGCCTACGGACGGGCGCAGGACGCGCTCCGGGCGGGTGTCACCACCATCCGCTGTGTCCACGAGTTGAACCGGGCCGATCTGCTGCTCGCCGAAGCCGCCCGGGCCGGATGGGCCGATGTGCCGAGGATCGTAGGGGCGGGTAGGGCGCTCGGCTCTCCCGGCGGTCACGGTGAAGGGCACGGGAGCGTGATAGCGGAAGGACCGGAGGCTTTCCGGGAGGCGGCTCTCGCCGAGCTGGACGCGGGTTGTTCACACATCAAGGTATTCATAACGGGCGGTATCGCCAACCTAGGCGAGACCTTCGACCATCCTGAGATGAACAAGGCCGAGATGCAGGCCACCGTCGACGCCGCTTCCGAACGGGACACCTATGTGGTGGCCCACGCCGCTTCCTCGCTGGCGATCAACTGGGCGCTCGACGCTGGTATCCGTTCATTCGAGCACGCCTACGACCTGGATGAAGACACAGCAGGCCGAATGGCGGCCGAGGGTGTGTTTCTAACCCCAACCCTGTGCGTCACCAGTTCTCAGGAATGGATGCGATGGAAGGGCTTCGAAGAGTTTCAGATAGAGACTTCATTGGAGGTGGGTCCGATGCATCTGGCCAGCATCCGCCGCGCCGTCGCGGCCGGGGTAACGATGGTGAACGGAACCGACTATCCACCGGGCGATCCTATCGACGGGACTTCGGTAGCGGTACACGAGATGGGTCTCATGCAGGGCGCCGGTCTCCGTCCGCAGCTGGCGCTGGCGGGCGCCACTTCAAACGCGGCGCGGCTCTTGGGAATGGAGTCCGAGATCGGTACGATTACCCCCGGTAAGGTCGCCGACCTGGTCGCAGTGGAGGAAAACCCGCTTTCCGACGTGGCTGCCATGAGAGAAATCTCCTTTGTCATGCAATCAGGTCGGCTGGTGCGGGACGACCGCCCGGCCGCCTGACCGCGAAGCAACGCCGGCAAAGAGAGCATGACCGAACGCAGATACCGCCTGGCAGTAGACATCGGTGGAACCTTTGTAGATGCCGTCGCCTTCGACGAGCGGAGTGGAGAGGTTGTTGTACGCAAGTCACCTACCACCCCGGCGGTTCCCGCTGACGGGGTGGTGGCCGCCACCCACGCCACCGATGTTCCAATGGACCGGGTTTCGGTATACACCCACGGCACCACGTTGGGCCTTAACGCGATCCTGGAACGTAAAGGTTCGGTGACCGGCATCATCACCAACGCTGGGTTCATGGACATCTTCGAGATAGCCCGCGGGGATCTCCCAAGGGGTTCGATGTATGACTTCCAATACCAGCGGCCACCCGCGTTGGTTAAACGTCGCCACACGGTAGGGGTCCCCGGACGCATCGATCATCGGGGCAAGGAGGTGGAGGAACTGGACCGGGAGGCGGTGATCGAAGCCGGACGTTACCTCTCGGAGCGGGGCGTGGAGTCGGTGGCGGTTTGTTTTCTTCATTCCTATGCCAACAGCGGGCATGAGGAGACGGCCAAGGACATACTCACCGATACTGTTCCCGAGCTTTCGGTTTCGGTATCCGTCGACCTGGTAAGGGAGTATCGCGAATACGAGCGGACCTCGACCGCAGTCGCCGATGCCTACATACGTCCCATACTCGGTAGGTACCTGGCCGATCTGGAGGAGCGTCTTCGTAAGGGAGGCTTTGACGGTTCCTTCCTGGTTATGCGGTCGGCAGGGGGTGCAATGACTTCCGCCATCGCCCGGATGTCGCCGCTTCTCACCGTCTTTTCCGGCCCGGCGGGCGGGATTGCCGGGACGATCAGCCTGGGTGAGGCTACCGGTCGGTCTTCTCTCATCTCCTTCGACGTAGGCGGTACCAGCCTCGACGCCTGTGTGATCGTCGACGGCGTTCCCACCGAGGTATACGAAGCCGAGATCGAAAGCCTGCCGATCCGTATCCCGGTATTCGATATCCGTACCATAGGCGCCGGGGGAGGGTCGATCGCCTGGATGGATAAGGGGCTGCTGCGAGTAGGCCCGCAGAGCGCCGGGGCCGTTCCCGGACCGATCTGTTACGGGCGGGGCGCCACCGAACCGACCGTGACCGACGCTTCCCTCTGCCTGGGATACCTGGCGGCGGACGAGTTTCTGGGCGGAGATATGCGTTTGGACGAGGAAGCCGCCATTCGAGGCATCAGGGAGAAACTGGCGGCGCCGCTCGGTATGTCCATCCGGCGGGCATCCGCTTCGGTGTTCGACGTGCTCCTGGCCCGCACCGTCGGCGCCATCCGGGAGATTACGGTGGAGCGAGGGCTTGATCCGAGAGAGTTCTCGTTGGTGGCTTTCGGTGGGGCGGGACCGATGTTGGCGCCGCTTCTGGCCAGGGAGATGGAGGTGCCCGAGGTGGTGGTACCGGCAGCCCCCGCAGTGTTCTCGGCATGGGGAATGCTCATGTCGGACCTGGAATACGATCTAGGACAGACTGTCTTGACCATGCTGGACAGCACATCCCTGGCCCGGATCGAAGGGGTTTTCGCTCAACTTGAAGGTGAGGCCGATCAGGTGCTCGCCGCTCAATCCGTACCCTCGGAGAACCGGGTATTGCTGAGGCGTCTGGATCTGCGTTACCGCGGTCAGGAGCACACCCTGTCGGTCGAACTGGAGGAGGGTGATAGCGGCAACGCGGTGATCGACCGGTTTCACCGTCGGCATGTGGAACGCTACGGACACCGATTGACCGAGCAGGTGGAGATACTCACCGTGCGAGTTAGGGCAATCGGGCGTCTGGAGAAGCCGCCCACATACGTAACAGGAACCGGATCCGGGGCGGGCGCCCGGCGCGGAAGCCGGGTCGGTGAACGTCATGCCTTCGATTTTGCAACCAGGGAACGGCGCCGTTTTCTAATTCACGAACGAAGCCTGCTGGAGGCGGGCGTGGAGATCAACGGCCCCGCCATTATTCGTGAACCCACCTCGGTGACGGTCATCCATGGTGACCAGAAGGTCGTTCCCGATCATCTCGGCAACCTGATGGTTCGGATGCGGGACGGGGTGGTTGTCTAACATGCCGCCCGATATCGTCGCCCTCCGGTTCTCGCCCTTCGCACTTCCACAGGTGATCGGATGAGCGGAGCGCCGACCCTCGACGGAGCGAGCGTGGAGGTCATCCGTCACTATCTGAACTCCACCTCCGAGCAGATGCGGCGCACCCTCGTAAGGACGGCTTTCAACCCGGTTATCTACGAGGTGCTCGACTTCGGCATCTCGATGTACGACCGGGATCGACGACTTATCTCGGAGTCTACCGGGATACTCACCTTTCTGGGCGCCAACGACTACGCCATTCACAAAGGGGTCGAAAAAGTGGGAGTGGAGAACCTCCACCCTGGGGATGTGGTCATGATCAACTATCCCTACTGGAGCGGCGCCCACGTCTACGACGCCATGCTGTTCGCGCCGGTTTTCTGTGCGGGAAGCGAACTACCTGACGCCTACCTGGCGGTGCGGGCCCATTGGATGGACTTGGGGGCCAAGGACCCCGGTTACGTACTCGATTCCACCTCCATGCATCAGGAAGGCCTGATAATGCCGGGGATCAAGCTGGTGCGCCGGGGCGAGATCGACCAGCAGATCATGGCCATCCTGCGCTACAACTCGAGGATGCCCGAGACCATCATGGGGGATTTCCATGCCCAACTATCCGCCCTCAAGGTGGGGGAGCGGCGCCTGCGCCAGATCTGGGACAAGTTCGGACTCGCCAGGGTAGAAGAGGCGATCGACCGGATAATCGAGCACGGCGCCCGGACGGCCGCCGAAGCGGTTCGCGCCATGCCCGACGGGACATGGTCGGCCCACGACTGGCTTGATGATGACGGCATCTCCCATGACCTGATCAGGATGGCGGTGACGGTCACCATCGAAGGAGATCGCTTCATGGTCGACTACGGAGATTCCGACGACGCCGTGCCCGGACCGGTGAACATGCCGTTCGGCAAGACCGCGAGCCTGGCCAAGTCCGTATTCAAGTCCTTGACGACCCCCGACACTCCCGCCAACCACGGTCACTTCCAGCCGCTCACCGTATCGTGCCCGCCGGGAAATCTGTTTCATGCTGTCTACCCGGCGGCGACCTTCACGCTCTGGACAGGCATGGCGGTGTTCGAGTTGATCAACAAGGCTCTGGCGCAGGGGATGGACCAGATCAACGCTTCGTCCGGTTCCGACGAGCCGGGCTTCATGGCGGTGGGGGAGCATCCCCGGACCGGGGAGATCTATGCGGTGAGCAACAACGAAGGCATCGGTTGGGGCGCCACCCCCACGCACGACGGCGCCACCGCCCTACAACATCCTTCTACTACAGCGGTCCGCAACACATCGATGGAGGTCCTCGAACACAAGTCTCCCATCTTTCACGAACGCCTTGAACTGCGTCAGGACTCCGGCGGCGCCGGCAAGTGGCGGGGCGGGTTGGGAATCCGGCGCGAAGTCAGGTTTCTGGCGACCGGCGAGATGCTGTCTATGAAGAAGAAGACCAAGACCAAGCCTTGGGGTTTGCGGGGCGGCTGCGAACCGAAAACCAACGGCATGATCGTCTGGCCCGACACGGAACGGGCCCACTCGGCGCGGATGGAGCGGTTCACCATGCAACCCGGCGACCGGTTCCGGAACTTCTCGGCCGGGGGAGGCGGATGGGGTGACCCTCTGGATCGTCCGATCGAGTTGGTTCGGGAAGACGTCTTGGACGGCTATGTCTCGGTGGAGCAGGCGGAGCTTGTTTACGGGGTAAAGGTGGATGCAGACGGATACGCAACCGCGACAGGAGCGCGAATCGAGCATGCGAAAGCCTGTTCAGGAGGCGACTCCGAACGGCCTGAGGATCCTCACTCAGTCATGTCCTCCCGACGGTGAGTGAGGAGAGCGACGGTGATCGAGGTCGGGGTCACCCTCCGGTCCGGGCGCCTGGGTCGGGCTAGGAGGGTGCTGAGAAACCCCCGGCTTGGCCCGACGTCCGATGGTAAACTCCCTGGTCAGCGGACGGAGGGCCAATTCAATCACCTGTTTTTCAGCACCGTCCTTCGCACGGTAGCCGTAGATGAGCCTTGATTGGAGTCTGGGGGCGGGCTTGGAGGGCAGGGCGGTGCTGATAACCGGCGCGGCGAGCGGGATCGGCAAGGCGACCGCGATGACCTTGGCCGCTCTGGGCGCCCGGGTGGCGGCGTTGGACGTTCAGGCAGGCGTCCGGGAGGTGGTGGAGGATCTGGGCGGCCCCGGACCGCACATGTCGTTGGTGTTCGACCTGTCCGATACCGCCGCCATACCTGCCATGGTGGCTGGGGTGGAGGATCGGCTGTCCCCGCTTTGGGCCTTGGTCCACGCGGCGGCCTATCTGCGGAGGAAGGACCTGCATGAAGTGACCGAAGCGGATTGGGATTCGCAAACCGATGTGAATCTCAAAGCCTCCTTCTTCCTCAACAAGGCGGTGGGGGAGGCCATGATCGCTACCGGGCGGGGAGGGCGCATCATCAACTTCACCTCAGGCGCCTGGTTGACCGGACCGTCATACGGGAGTCATGTATATGTGGCCGGTAAGGGTGGAGTGGTCACCATGACGCGAGGGTTCGCCCGGACCTACGGTCCCCACAACATTCTGGTGAACTGCGTTTCGCCGGGCCAGATCGACACCCCTATGCAACACCTCGACATCAGCCCCGAAATGGTGGCGGAGGCAACGGCTCGATGCCCGTTGGGGAGGATGGGTCGCCCGGACGAAGTGGCCCGGTTGGCGGCGTTCCTGTCGTCGGAACACGCTAGCTTCATCAGCGGCGCCACCATCAACGTCAGCGGCGCGTTGCTGATGTACTAACTACAGGTAACCAGTACTAACAACAGGTGTCTGTTCTAGACTGACTTATCCACCAAGGATCGGTCGGAGATGTTCTGTCCGGGGCTCTGGGGTAGTTAGGGAAAGAACCCTCGGTGGAAGCGGATTCGGGAGGTTCAGGACGACTGCCAGAGACCCCAGACTTCCTTTGCCACATTTGCCCGCTTCTTCCCATCCGTTGGAATGCTGAAGTGGGCGGCTTCCTGATAGAGGTGCTTGCGAGCTTCCCAGATTTCCGTGTAGCGCGCTCCTAGGTCGGTGTGGCCCTGGAGGAGTGGACGGTTACGGGTCTTGCCCCTGGCGATCAGGGCGCCGATGGACGGTTTCAGCCAAACCACCATTCCGGTTTCACGCATCAGGCGGCGGTTCGCCTCATCGAGTATCACACCTCCGCCGGTGGCGACCACCATTTGCCGTTGATTGGCGGCGATCCGTTCCACTTCCTCGGACTCCATGATCCGGAAAGCCGCCTCGCCTTCGGTTGCGAAGATATCGGGAATGCCCATTCCCGCCCGTTCTACGATCTTGTCGTCCGTATCTACCAGGGGATGACCGCTGAGTACGGCGACCTTTCTGCCTACCTTGGTCTTGCCCGAACTCATCATCCCGATCAACCACAGCTTGGGGGTCACAACCGATTCGCCTTCCATCCGTCGTGTACAGCATCCTAATTCATGGGCCAAGTGCGCTGATCCTTGTTCTTTTTGTCATTGTGGGCCGGAGACGGCGGTGGGGGTGGGGCTCGCTAGGGGGATTCCCAATCAGACCAGAGGCCGGGGCGTCAGTCCCGGCGGGAAGCACGTTTTATCGCCCGCGAATCCAGGAATCGGGACACCGGTCCGGATGGTCTCTTGCACTCCCATTGCCCGGATCCGCGGTTATGCGTGTTTGGGTGTGGGTGTGTAGGGCCTGGGTCGGGATGCTGTTTGGCCATAATTCTCGACCGGCTGCTCCAAGCCTGTGCCCGCCGTCCGGGTCCACCGAGCAGCTAGCTCCGGGCTCGGTCGACCAGCGCCAAAGCGGCGTGTCGGATGGTTTCCTCATCCATCGCCGACGCCGGATCTCGCACGAGATTGGAGGAGGCGGGATGCTCGTGGTGAAGGCCGGCCGACAGTACTGCGCTGCTTGCTACCTTTCCGCAACAGGGTTCCTTCCAAGTAGTAGTAATGGGCAATCCCGTTCTCCGGTCTGTTCTGTGTCCTTATGGAGAACTACCCTTGGTAAAGTCCCATGGGTTGGGCCTCTCCGATAGGGGTTGGTCGTGAACCGATCCTGATCCGGCCCCGCCTTTGCGTTTGAAATGGGAGTGAGAGTTTTGGCTGATTCGATGTTCGCCCAGTTCCGTCGTCGGTTCTGGATGCCGCCGCGCGCTCACGGAGACATCATCGAGGATCGTTCGGTGTCCTTCCTCGAATTGTTCTATGACCTGGTCTATGTGGTGGTGATCGCCAGGGCTGCCCACACCCTGGCCAAGGAGATCACCTGGCGAAGTGTCGGGGAGTTCGTCGTGATCTTTGCGCTCATCTGGATAGCGTGGGTCAACGGGACCCTCTACTACGAACTTCACGGGCGGGAGGACGGACGCACCAGGGTGTTCGTGTTCATCCAGATGATCTTCCTCACTCTGCTGGCGGTGTTGACCGGCGATGCGGCGGGAGACTCGGGAGCGCAGTTCGCCGTCGTCTACATCCTGCAGCTGGCTGTTGTGTCATGGCTCTGGTACTCGGTGCGTCGCCAGGACTCCGAGGAGTTCATGGAGGTAACCCGTCATTACCTGATCGGGCTGCTGGTATCCATCGGGTTGATGGCGATCAGCATCGCCGTCCCCAACGAGTTCCGAGTGGCGGTGTGGGCGCTGCTTATCCTGACCTCGGTAGGTTTCGGCCTTAGCTTTTCCCGTTTCGAAGCTATGGAGTCGGGAATTACCATAACCCATTCCATGGTGGAGCGGTTCGGTCTGTTCGTCATCATCGTTCTCGGCGAGGTCGTGGTCGGGGTTGTTGACGGACTGTCCGAGGCTGAGGACAACGTTCGCTCCATCGTGACCGGGGTTATCGGGTTGTGTGTCGGATTCGCCTATTGGTGGACATACTTCGACTTTGTGGGCCGGCGGCTGCCGGTCGATACAGCCCGTATGAGCACCAGGTGGAGTTTTCTTCACCTTCCGGTTACGTTGTCGATCGCTGCGGCCGGGGCAGCCATGGTGAGCCTGATCGAGCATTCGTCCGACGCCCGTACCCCCGCGGCGACTGCATGGCTCCTCTCCGGGGCGGTGGCCGTCGGGCTCTGGGCCTTGATTTTCAAGATCAGGACCCTGATCGACTACGACCGATTCCCGGCTATCTATCGACCCGTGGCGCCTTTGATGTTGTCGGCGTCGGTGGTGGCGGTTGTCGTAGCGGTGTGGGCGCCGACGCCTTGGTTGTTTGCCCTTATCCTGGTGGTGGTCCTGTCCCTGGTGTGGTTGGTCTCGGTTCTCGGTTGGTTCCGGAATGAGGACGCCGACTCCGCGCCGCAGATAGGCAGCCCGTAACCGAGCCTGTTGGGGCCGGTATCCCGGAGCGCCGCCGTCAGTTGACGACGGCCCGATCAGTCTTGATCCTCAACTCCTGTTCCATCCATCCCAATGGGTGAACTCCTCGGCGGGAATCCTGGTGACCGGTTTGAAGTCGTCGGTGGGGTAGCCCAAGGGGATCAGAGCGATGATCTGGGTTTCCTCCGGCATGTCCAGCGCGATCTTGGCATCCTCCTCAAGGATGGTGATAGCGGTGGTGAGGCAGGTACCGAGGCCGAGGCTACGAGCCGCCAGCATCAGGTTCTGGACGCAGGGCATGATCGAGGTGTAGGTCGCCTCCGCCCGGATCGATTTGAGAGCCCCGAACCGCGGCAGGTTGTCCTTCTCTTTGTTCATGGCTACCACGATGAGAACCGGACTGTCCTCGAGGTGATCGCGCAGGTACTGCGACTTACGCAGCATCGTGTTGAAGAAGGTGCGCGGGTCAGGTTCCCGGTAGCCCTGCCGCCGCGGGTGATCCAGCAGGAACTGGAGGCCTTCCCGGTAGATGTCGGCGATCGTCTTCTTGAGGTCCGGGTTCTTGATGACGATGAACTCCCAAGGCTGGGCGTTGGTACCGTTCGGCGCCCAGGTAGCGGCAGTAAGGATGGAGCGGATGTCATCGTCGGATACCGGGTCGGGTTTGAAGCGTTTGACGCTCCGCTGGGTACGCATCAGGTCGAACACATCCACTTGTACTCCTCTCGTCCTGACCCCGCGAGATTACCAATGAAGTCGGGATCGTGGTACTGCGCCTGGGGAGGGTAACGACGAAGAGCCCGTGGCGAGGGGTTTGTCCGTTACGTTTCAACGTCGGGCCATGTACTTCGCCAACCGGCGGAAATTCGGAGGACGGGTTACATGTACCCTCCGATCGGGAGGTGGGTCGACGAAGATCGAGGCTATCGTAGGGGCTACCACAAATGGAGGACCTCTTGGGAGGGAGGCTGCACACCATGACTATCGGCGAGATGACGGACCTACGTTCGGTTTACCGTCCACCCGCGCCCCGCGCGGCCCAGAAGGTGCTTGACCATCTGGACGCACATTCCCGAAACTTTATTGCGCTGTCGCCGTTATGCATATTGAGTTCGAGTAATGACGAAGGCCAGGCCGACGCCTCCCCGAGAGGTGACCCACCGGGGTTCGTGCATGTCCTCGACGATCAAACTCTGCTGTTGCCGGACCGTCCCGGCAACAACCAGGTCGATTCGCTGCAGAACATCGTGGATAATCCCGGGGTTGGTCTGCTCTTTCTGGTTCCAGGTATGAATGAGACGCTGCGGGTGAAGGGAAAGGCCGAAATCACCACCGACCCGGAGTTGTTACAGCCTTTAACCGTCGCGAGGCGCCCTCCCCGCTCGGCCTTGAAGATCTCGGTGGAGGAGGTGTTCCTGCATTGCGGTCGAGCCCTGATCCGTAGTCGCGTATGGGATCCGGAGGCTCAGATCGACCGGTCTACATATCCCACCTACGGCCAGGTGCTCGCTGATCAGATCGCCGGGGCAAATGCTCGGGCCATCGACGCCGAGGAGGAAGAAGCCAACCGTGAACGTTTGTACTGATCGGGCGAAGCCTTAACCCCAATTTTTCATACAGGGGTTTGATCGGGTATCCGAGAGAAGATGAAATGAACCGCATGACCTGGGAAGATAGTTGCTTGACGGCCTCGCGGAGGGTGATCCTTTACCGTAGGGTGAACGCCGGGACGCCCCGCGAAAGTGGGCTTGACACGGCCTTTTCGGGGTCGGTATGTCTGTGGCTCGAAGAATCAGGGTTAAACGACGGTCCAGGTTCCTAGGCTGGTAAGCAACTTTCCGAGGTCGCCTGCGCCGCGCGCGGTCTGGGACCGGACTACCGCTTCCTGGAGCGTATCGTCGTATACCGGGCGATAAACATCGCGGAATATTCCCAACGGGGTAGGACCGTAGGGGCCGTGAGCCAGCCTCGAAAGAGCGAATGCCTGGGAGGAGTCCTCGGCATGGGCGTCGTGGACGATTATCTCCCGGGGATCCACGGCGTTGCGATCGACTATTACAGCCTGCCCGCCGTTCCATACCACAGCTTTCTCCTTCCGCGTCCCGAACACGATCGGCTGACCGTGCATCAGGTCTATCCGGTTGGCGTGCCGTTCCTGCTTGCCGGTCAACTGGATGAAGGCCTTGTCGTTGAACACGTTGCAGTTCTGGTAGATCTCGATAAGCGCCGACCCGCGATGCGCATGAGCGGCTTGGAGAATGGCGGTAGTATGTTTGCGGTCCATATCCAGGGTGCGGGCCACGAAGGAGGCTTCGGCGCCAAGTGCGAGGCTGACCGGGTTGAACGGGTAATCGATCGATCCTGCCGGAGATGATTTGGTGGTCTTCCCGGGTTCGGAGGTGGGAGAGTACTGACCCTTGGTGAGCCCGTAGATCTGGTTGTTGAACAACAGGATGGTCATGTCGATGTTGCGTCTCAAGGCGTGGATCAGGTGATTGCCGCCGATCGAGAGCAGATCCCCGTCGCCTCCTACCACCCACACCGACAATGCCGGGTTGGCGACCGCTACGCCGGTAGCGATGGCCGGCGCCCGACCGTGGATGGAATGCATACCGTAGGTATTCATGTAGTAGGGGAACCGGGCCGCGCAACCGATGCCGGATACGAAGACCACGTTTTCCCGTTTGATGTCCAGCCCCGCGAAGAAGTTCTGCACCGCGGCGAGAATCGTGTAATCGCCGCATCCGGGGCACCACCGGACTTCCTGATCGGTTTGGAAATCGACCCGGGTGTAGCTCATGACGCCGCCATCTCCATGATCTTCTCGTGTATCTCCCCTGATGTGAAGGGGACTCCCGCCACCTTATTGTAGGAAACCACCGGCCTTACGAACTCCGCCTTGATCATCCGGGAGAGTTGCCCGTTGTTCATCTCGGGAACCAGCACATGTTCGTAGCTGCTCAGCAAGGTAGGCATGTTCGGAGGGAAGGGGCTCAGGTGTCGGATCCGGCCGTAGGCGACCTTGGCGCCGTCCTGTCGAGCATTCCCTACTCCGGCCCTCACCGCGGCGGAGGTCGAACCCCAACTCAGCACCAACAGGTCCGCTCCATCAGGGTCATCCACATCCACCTCGGGGATGTCGTTCGCGATGTTCGCCACCTTCCATGACCTGATATCGGTCATCAGCTGATGGTTGGCCGGGTCGTAGGAGACGTTGCCGGTGGCCTCTTCCTTCTCCAACCCGCCGATGCGGTGTTCCAGCCCCGGCATGCCCGGTATCGCCCAACTCCGAGCCATGGTCTTCAGATCCCGCAGGTAGGGCAGGAAACGATCCTCTGCGTTCAGGCCGGTCGCGTAAGGAACCTCGATACCGGGAAGGGAGTCGACATCCGGCAGCCTCCAGGGTTCGGAGCCGGTAGCTATATAGCCGTCGGATAGCAGGATTACCGGAGTCATGTACTTGACGGCGATGCGGGCGGCTTCGATAGCTACCTCGAATGCGTCGGACGCCGATGAGGCCGCCACAACCGGGAGAGGCGATTCTCCGTGCCGACCCCAGATTGCCAGGAAGAGGTCGGACTGCTCCGGTTTGGTGGGAAGGCCGGTGGAAGGTCCTCCTCGCTGCACATCGACGATGATCATCGGCAGTTCGGTAATCATCGCCAGGCTGATCGTCTCCCCCTTGAGGGAGAGGCCCGGTCCACTGGTTCCGGTGATAGCCAGGCATCCGGCGAAGGCCGCCCCGAGAGCCGCTCCGGCGGCGGCGATCTCATCCTCCGCCTGAAAGGTCTTGACCCCGAAGTTCCGGTGGCGTACCAGTTCGTGGAGGATTTCGGAGGCGGGCGTGATCGGGTAGGAGGCGTAGAAGAGGGGGAGACCCGACAGCTGCGATGCGGCTATCAGACCCCACGAGAGAGCCGTGTTGCCGTTCACGTTGGTGTAGGTTCCGGGAGGAAGCGCGGCCGGCTTTACCTCGATCTGATGAGCGAAACTCTCGGTGGTTATGCCGTAGTTGTACCCGGCCTTCAGAGCCGCCAGGTTGGCGTTCATGACCGGTTCGATCCGGCCGAACTTCTTCTTGACCCACGCGGCGGTTACCTCGGTGTCACGGCCGAACATCCATAGGAGCAGGCCCAACGCCAGGAAGTTCTTGGAGCGGAGCACCGCCCGACCACTCACACCCGAACCCTTTACCGCTTCCTTGGTGAGGGTCTCCATCGGTACCTTGTGGACGTTGTAGCGGAGCAGGGTGTCGTCGTCGAGCGGGTTTTGTTCGAATCCGGCCTTGTAGAGGTTTCGCTCGTCGAAGGCTTCCTCATTGATGATCAGAATTCCCCCCTCGCGTAGATCCTTCAGGTGTACCTTCAGGGCGGCCGGGTTCATAGCAACCAGCACCCCGGGTTGGTCTCCCGGTGTCAGGATGTCCCAGTCGGCTATCTGTAGCTGGAAGGAGGAAACTCCGGGAAGGGTGCCTGCGGGCGCCCGTATCTCGGCGGGGAAGGTGGGGAGGGTGGACAGGTCATTTCCGAAGTTGGCGGCTGCGTCGGTGAACCGGTTACCGGCCAACTGCATCCCGTCCCCCGAGTCGCCGGCGAAGCGGATAACCATTCGGTCCTGGTTGATGATCCGAACGTCCCCGTTCGTTTGCAGGGTCACGGGTTGTGGCCCATTCGAGTCTGTGGTGTTGATGTCGCTCTCCATAGCTGCTCTCTCAACGCGGGCAAGCGCTTACCATGTTCCGAGATGTAGAGGTATCCATCTGCCTTCCCGAACAGGGCAAGACGCCAACCCTATTCTACCCTGTCCGGCCTCGGTTCGGGTATCCAATCTAGCCGGATATAACCGGCGGTTTTCTAGAAGTTACCAATCCTGACCGTTCCAGGGCGGCGCCTACCTGAAGTAGGAGTTCTTCACTCCACCATGGCCCGACTAGCTGGACCGCCGGGGGCGGCGTCCCGTCGGCGGCTACCGGGAGGGATATGGCGGGGCAGCCCAATACGTTAACCAGGGCGGTGTATCCGCTCAGAACCAGACGGTAGAAGGTCGGGGTTCCATCTATGTCGATCATGTCCACGCCGATCTTCTTTCTCGGGTCACCGACCGTGGGGATCAGGAGGAGGTCGTAGCGGGTGAACAACTCTCGCGCAGCTTGGCGCATGGCGGCTTGCCAACGGACGGCTTCCAGGTAATCGGCGGTGGTGGCTTCCATGGCCTGCGTCAGGCGTTCACGAACATCCGGCCCGTAGGGCTTGGTGTGGTCAGATAACCATCTTTCGTGGACCGCGGCGGCCTCCGTTCCGACCAGGGTGAAAAGGATGGGCTCGGGAGCGAGGGCGGGGCGTGTCACCGGATCGACGGTGACACTTATGTCCCTGAGCCGATCGCAAAACGTGTCGAATCCATTCCTTGTCGAGCGGGAGGTGTTCACCTGCTCCAGCCACGGAAGGGGTATAGCGACCCGCAGGTTTTCAAGGGCAGGAGCATGAGGGCCGGACGGCGCCGCCGGGACCGACCACGGGTCCTTGCGGTCGAACCCTTTCATGGCCTCGTAGAGCAGGCGGATGTCCCTGATCGTCGTCGCCAGCGGTCCTACCGTGTCAAGGGAACCGGCCAGAGGGAAGATCCCGGTGAGGGGGATACGTCCGTGAGTTACCTTGAGGCCGACTATGCCACACAGGGCAGCCGGCACGCGGACCGATCCGCCGGTGTCCGTTCCGAGAGCGGCGGGCGCCATTCCGGCTGCTACCGCCACCGCCGAGCCGCCTGACGACCCGCCCGGAGACAGATCATGGTTCCAAGGGTTGCGCACCGGCCCGAACCACGGATTCTCCGAGGAGAAACCGAAGGCAAACTCATGGAGCCCGGCCCGGCCCATGATTATTGATCCGGCTTCCTGCAACCGATTGACGACCGTAGCCGAGACCGTGGGCTCGAATCGGTAGAAGGCGGAACCGGCTGTGGTGGTGTGGCCGGCGTGGTCGATGAGGTCCTTGAGGGCGATGGGAACGCCGGCCAAAGGACCGGTTCGAGGGCGCCGGTCAACCGACTCCGCCTGTCGCAGAGTGTCGTCGACATCGAGTTCGATGAGCGCATTCAGGTAAGGGTTTCGCGCCTGGGCTATCTCGATATGCTCGGTGACGACTTGTCGGGCGGTACGCTCTCCTGACCGCACCGCCTCGGCGATCGATTCGACCGGTCCGATCACCATTCAGCCCCCTCTCACCAGGTCACAGCCTCGGTGTCGGGGTAGATAATTATCCAAGGCCTGCCGGCCGGAACGGTGATCTGTTCACCGGAGTGGTCGGTTATTACGAACCAGTCCGCGGCCCGGTCCCGATGCCACCGACCCTCAACGTAACGTCCGTCGGCAAACACGATGGCTCGATTCTCGCCCACCGTATCCCATGCGGGGACGCAGGAACCTTCTCCCTGCGGGCAGGCGGTGTAGCGCTCGACCATCAGGACTATCAGAACATCCGCCGATATCTGGTCGGTTCGTTCGCCTCCGCGGGATCGCCATTCGTGAGGTTCGCCGGCGGCCAACCGGACATATTGTTCACCGTCCCACAGCCATGTCACGTCTATCACGGATGACCAGTCGAAGAAGATGTTGGTTGCAGTTGGATTCGCGGCGCCGTTCAAAGGACCTCGTTTGAATAGCGTAGGAGGAGACGACCGATCCAGACCGCGTTCCTCCATCACCCGTCGACCTTCGTAGGTGTCGACGTACAGGTTGTGGGGCGCCGCCCGCTCTCCCCACCGAGCCGTCAGCGGAGGGCCGGCGTCCCCGATCAGGGGTACGTTGTTGTTGGTTATCCGGCGGGTAATCCACGGCTGGGCGCCGCTTATGAGCATCGCGGCGTGTAGTGGTTGCAGGAGCGTCCAGTCGGTGGGTCGAGCCGAACGCATCGGTCCGACCCAGTCCGAGTCCGACTGGTGGAACAGGGCGATAAACCGGGTCAGGCCCCCTTCCACCATCACCTCGTATACAGCCTCGGCCTGCTCTATCCCGGACTGCGGTCGAGCAACCGGATGGTTGTCCACCTTGACGGCGAGAACACTCCGATCAAGGAGCGCTGCATCCTGTACCGGCAGTCCGGTTATGGGCGACACCGGACCCGAGTAGACGGTAGTGGTCGGAGTGTCATCCGGTGGCGGCGGTGGATCGATGTCGGTGGTTTCGGGGTCGGATGTCGCGGGTTGGTTCGGATCGGGTTCCGATGTTTCTGTAGCCGGTTCATCCCCGGTCGGAACGGTTGTCCCCTGTTCCGGTTCGGGATCGGCTTCCGTCCCTGTGGTGGGAGGGTCGGTGGTGGCGACCGACGTCTCGCCATTAGGGTCGTCGGTCGAAGTAGGGACGGTGTCCTCGCTTCCGCAGGCGACGGCCGTGAGAAGCCAGATAGTCAGGATGGTTAGGGTTTTGCGCGATGTAGACATTACAGGGGCAAGTTTCTCAGAAAGCACGACCCGAATGCAACGACCTAGCCCGGATTCTTCATGCCCCGGACACACCGAACCTGAAAAGGCCGCGTCGAGTTCACTTTCATGGGGCGTCCCGGCGTTCACCTTCGGGTGAAAG
>CAZEZF010000083.1:0-16218 GCA_964516495.1 uncultured Acidimicrobiia bacterium
CCCAGTTCAGAGAGTTGATTGCCTCTCTCTCGGTTACCCATTCAAACCCCTGCATTTCCAGGAGGGTGGAGTACCCATCGACCGGCCAACCCTTACCACCACCCTCCCAGACCAACCGGCAGAAGTGATGGACCCCCATTACGAGGGTGCTGGAAAAGACTGGGAAGGGGTGACCCTCCGCACGCTGACCAGGGAGTTTCTCATCGGACGTCGGAGCAACGGAAGGTGTTTCGGTACCCTCCTGGCTAATAGCTAGGTTCTCTCCACGCGTACCGTGACGACATCCATACCGTTGAACTTCTGGTGGCGAACCGAGGATGCGTAATGCCGGAGTAGTCGGAAGGAGACCTCGCGCTCATCAAAGGAATCGGCCGTTTCGTCCAGATAGTCCAGGTGATCCTCGAGATTCTCGTCCACGAAGACAGCAAGAAACTCCATCTCCACCGAGCCTCGCGAGCCGCGCGCCCGGACGGCCAACCGCGGCGGTGTTGTGTCCGACGCCTGCGGGCTAACGAATTGCAGTAGGCACGAGAGGGTCTCTTCTCCGGCGGAGCACAGCCGTTCGGTAGCCGGATCGTCCCAACCATGCTTTCTCGACAGGTCACGAAGCATCCGGTTGATCTGCGGCAAGGATTCGGGTCCCAACGGCCCGTCGGCCTTCACCGTGCGCTTTCCTATCACCTCCATGGTGAAGGTCATCAGGACCGCAATAACCGCTCCTGCGGTCATACCGGTATCCAGTGAGGCGGCCCAGCCCCCTTCGATCAGGTATACAAAGAAGCCGTGATACTCCACCCCCACGCCGATAGAAAACGCGAGCGCTACGACTAGGGATTGTCGCTGGTCAAGGCCGTCCTTCAGCACGGTCCTCATACCTTCCACAAACAGGAGACCCATCAGGAAAAGCAGGTAGGCGCCCATTACCGGACTCGGAATGGCGACGAGGGCGGCGGCGACTTTGGGAAGGAATGCGAGAGCCACCAGGATCGCCCCGACGACGTAGCCGACGCTCCGCGCCGCAACTCCCGTAATGTTGATGAGCGCCGCGCTCGAGGCCGAGTAGACGGTCGTCGGGGGGGTTCCCGCGATCCCCGACAGCAGCACGCCGGCTGCGTTGGTGTTCAGGACACCCTGAACTATCCGGAAGTCGGTGCTTCCCGGTCGTCGCCGGGAAACCTGTTGGATGACGGCGCCATCGCCTACGATCTTGATTCCGAGGACGAGGCCCAGAATCATGAAAGCCGGAACCAAAGCCCAGAACTCTGCGCCGGTAACGGGGGCGAGGCCCGGGAGTCGTCCGGCGGGAAGTCCGAACCAGGGTGCGTCGATGACGCTCTGTCCGTCATACAGGCCGAAAGGCGCCGACAGCGCGCAGCCCGCCGCGATCCCGATCAGTGACGTCCATATCCTCCATCCGCCCCGAGCCACCAGCGTCATGATGCCGGTTGTCGCAAGCGTGACGGTGGCTACCAGGGGACCGGAGAACAACGATGCGCCCGTGGGCACATCCCGGAACCTGTCGAAAGCCAAGGGCAGGACCGCCACCACGACAAGCATCAGCACCGTCCCCGAAACGACGGGCGTAACGATCCGGCGCAGTGAAGGTAGCCAAAGGGCCAGCGCGAATTGGCCGAGCGACGCCGCGATGGTAAGCGTGGCCAGGAGGGACGGCCCGCCTGCATCCAGGGCGATGAGGGAGACGGCGATGTATGACGGGGAGGCGCATGTGATCAGTAAATGTCCGGCGCCGAGACGCCGGATGCGACCGGACTGCATCGCCGTTGTGGCGCCGCCGATGACAAGCGCGGCGAACACCGCCCATTCCAGGTAGGAAGCATCCTGACCAGCCGAGCGAACCGTGATCGCGACGATCACCACGGTGGGCGCCAGCACCAGAATGACCGACTGGAGGGCCACTCCCAACGAGATAAGAGGTGGACACGGCTCGTCCGGCTCGTAACGGATGTGCTCGTTGATCCGGGCCGTTTCTAACCTCCTATTCCTCGACTTTGTATTCGCTGACAAACATGAGGGTACCGAAAAGCGAAGGTGTAGATTACAGCATCGTGTCCTAGCCCCAATTTTTCATGCAGGGGTTTTGATGGGTAACCGAGAGAGGTGAAATTAACCACATGACCTGGGAAGATAGCTGCGTGACGGCCTCGTCTGGACGGGGCGCCCCCATCACCCAGAGGTGAAGGCCGGGACATCCCGTGAAAGTGGGCTTGACGTGGCCTTTTCGGGTTCGGCGTGTCTGGGGCATGAAGAATCAGGGCTAGGAGGGTGGTGAGAACCCCCGGCTTGGCCCGACGTCCGACGGTAAACTCCCTGTTCAGCGTACGGAGGGCCAATTCAATCACCTGTTCTTCAGCACCGTCCTGGAGTGGGGTTCGTCGGTTACACCATTGCTTCACCAGGTGTCTTACCAACCGGCGAATCTCGCAAGATCCGTCTTCGGCTATGGTAAGGGCGATATGGGAGAGCCCATCGGAGATGACACCCTAGAGGACTTTCTGACCCGCTACCCCCCTCGGCCTTACCGGCTGCGCAGCGACGACGACTATCCACCGGCCGAACTGGAGCAGGTCTTCGAGTTCGACGGCCTCTGGTACTTGAACGAGGTTCCCGCCGCAGCTACGAAAGGTGTTCCTAGGACTTCCAACCGGGATAGCGGGGAGAACTGTCACCTTTGGATTATTGATGAGCGGGGGCGTCCTTGCATTTCGGAGGCGCCGGTGGATCGATTAGGTGATAACAGGCTTCATCATACGAATCTCACAGGTGGAAACGATGCTTCTATCGGTGGAGAGGTCTGGTTCGCCGAGATGCCAAAGATATACCTATCAGGGTCATCCGGACGGTATCCACCGAGAAACGCAACTCATCTGAGGCATGCCGAGCGACTCTTCGAGGATGTAGGTTTCGAGGTGTTGTCTTTCGGATGGGATCCCGAAACTGACAGACCTCAGCGCGTTTGGCGAGGGAACGGATCAGCGGCATCGTAATGGATAGATCTTCTCGAAAGTTGTTCGTGCGCGGGAAGTACCAACTGGCAAGGTACGAGCCCGGAAGTAACGCCACCGGCCGTCGTCTGACCGAACACGAGGTCGTGGCGGCATACGGACGGGGCATTATCGGCGAGATCGACGAGCGGCGTTCGGCGGTGTTGCTCACAAGCCGACGTGCGATCGAAGAAGCTCTCGGCAGCCGACGCGCAGCATTAGGTGTCAAGCGTGAGCAAATCGCAGCCGCGGCAAACCTCGACATCGAGGTAGTCGAGAACGCCGAGACCGATGCGGACAGAGTTGCGATTCGTGACCTTGAACACTTGGCCTTCGTACTAGGACTCGATTCCGCCCAGTTGGGGGTGGACGAAAAGGCCGGCGCCGATACGGAGTTGGGCGTCAGGCTTCGAGTGCTCACCCACCCCGGCGACGACGCTCCGGATATCCGGCTAAGCCCGCAGACGACGCTCCGATTCTCGGAGAGCGCGTCGATCATCGAATCGCAGTTTCTGCTCCGGGATTGGCTGGCTGTGCCCGGCGAGATGTCAGGTGTCGATCCCTCGGATGACTACGGTCCTCCCGCCTGGCGCAAGGGATATCAACTTGCTCAGCAGGCGCGGGCAAGATTGGGCGTCTCTCAGGAACCTATCCCCTCGATGCGGGAGTTGGTGGAGCATCGACTAGGTATTCCGATCATCCAGGTCGAATTGCCCGACTCGATCGCCGGCGCAACCCTCTCATCGAACGGTCGACGCGGAATCGTCCTGAATACCGGCGGAGCGAACACCAACGTATGGATCCGTCGTACCACTCTGGCTCATGAACTGGCTCACATACTCTTTGATCCGCAAGAGCGCCTTTCAAGCATCCGGGTCGACAGCTACGAACAGTTGCAACGTAATACACGAGATACCGATTCACTAGATGATGTGGAGCAACGGGCCAACGCTTTCGCGGTTGAGTTCCTCGCTCCCCAAGATGCTGTCAGGCAGCTGGTCTCGAATACGGCCCAGGTGAAACCGGAGGACATAGCGAAGGTGATGTACAAGTTCGGGATCGGCCGGGTAGCCGCCCTGTTTCACATCAGTAATGCCTGGTGGGGACAGATCGAGGTCCCGCCGGCGTCATCTATTCAAGCAAGACCGACCGATGAACAACGGGCTGCGGAGGACTTCACCCAAGACTTTTTTCCGATCCATGGAACTCCGCCCATGCGCCGCGGTCGGTTCGCCCTTCTGGTCGCCCAAGCATTCGACGGCGGTTTGATCACAGCCGATACGGCGGCCCGATATCTGGCTTGCACCGAGGACGAGTTCAGGCACGCAAAGCCCCACTTACTCGACTTGGTTTAGTTTTAGGCGTCCAGGCCGAAGGCCTCCGGGCTCTCCCCCGGTTTGGACCTACCGAGACCGGTTCAGCACATGCCGGACGCCCCGTAAGAAGGCGGGTCCGGCTGAGATCTGATCGAAACGCCCTCAAGGCCTGATCAGCGTCAACTTGTTATCCACTCGAGAGGATTCGAGATTCTCGGAAGCCACGATTCGACGGGTCTCGTCGTGTGTCAACCGGATCCGACGAACCCGGTCATCTACCCTGCTGTTCGATGATGTAGCGGCTTACGCGCAGGATCTGATCTTCGGTAAGTGTCCCTCTGAAAGACGGCATCCTACCCAGCCCGGCATTGATCGACTGCACGAAGTAGCGTTCCGGCTTGTCGATGGAGCGGGCGTCGTCACCGACCAGGGCTACTCCCGTACCTCCGGTCAGATGGCGGCCGTGGCAACGGGCGCACAACTGCACATATATCTCCGCGCCGGTGGCGTCCTCTGCCACCCCCGGACCCCCGCACGCGTTCAGAATGGTCATGAGGCCGATGATCAGAAACAAGCCGACCGGACTTCGGCTCAATGTCCCGACCCGTCCCGGATGGAGTTCAGGTAGTTGTAGATGGTTATCCGGCTTACCCCCATCTGGTCGGCCACCTGGTTGATAGACTTCCGCAGACGGAAAGCCCCACGCTCGTCCAGCAGCCTGACGGCTACCTGCTTCTGGATTCTCTCAAGGTCAGCCAGATTGCCGCCCAACTCGGTTTCCACCTGGGTCACCATCCGGTCGAGCACATCGTGGAGGGAAACCAGCTTGACGACCGCAAGGACCTCACCCTCCCATTTCAACGGAATGCAGTGCCCGTTCAGGTCGTCGGGTTCCACAATCTCGGCCCCGACCGCTTCAACCAGCGGGCGGATCGCCTCGATCAGGGGATGTTCATCCGTCATGGGGTTACGACCATGTTGATAGACACCCGGGTGGCCCCGGCCTCCATAGCGGCTCGGACACCGCCCGAGACCGCCTCCAACACATGATCGAGCGAACCCTCCACCGCGGTACCGAAGGGCCCGATGTCCGACTCCATGGGTTCCAGAGCCTTGATGGCTGCCTCGACATGGGGGCCTGGTCTACCCTCCTCGAACGGTTCCACAGTGAATTCGGCTCGGACCAGCAACCGCGCTCCTCCTTCAGTCAGGCCCAGGATATATCGTAAGGATAGATTTACGGGAACCAAGCGTTTCAATGGACTATGCTTGACAGAATGTAAAAGCACCGGCGAGGCGCTCGGGTTGCCTCGGGGGTGTTTACCAGTCTAAGCGGTTGGAGGACGCTTCATGACACTGGTCGCTGACAGAACGATCAACTTCAGTTTAAACGGACAAGATGTCACGGTTCGATCCGACCATCCCCACCTGCTCGCGGCGCTCCGCGAGGAACTTGACATCACATCGGCCAAGGATGGTTGCTCACCGTCCGGGCAGTGTGGTTGTTGCACAGTGCTGGTCAACGGTAGGGCGTTCGTGGCATGCGTCCTCGCCTTGGAGAAGGTAGCCGGAAAAGAAGTCGTCACCCTGGAAGGGTTCGACCCGGTGGAGAGAGATCGGCTCGCCTCGGCGTTCGCGGTCACCGGCGCCCTCCAGTGCGGCTTCTGCACTCCGGGCATACTGGTCCGCGCCAAGGCGTTGATCGATCAGAAGGGTTCCCGTCTGACCAGACGGGTGGCGGCGGGTAGGTTAGGCGCTCATCTGTGCCGTTGCACCGGTTACACGAAGATATTCGACGCCATCGATCTGCTGTCGTCCGGAGAGATCCCCCCTATCGAGACATCCGGAGGCATCGGCAAGTCAGGCATCAAATACGAGGCGCGCGAGTTGGCCCTCGGAGACCGTCCTTACATCGACGACATTCGCTTCGACGGCATCCTCCATGCCGCTCTTCGCATGACCGACCATTCGCGGGCGGACGTGTTGAGTATCGATACCAGCGCCGCAGAAGCGATTCCGGGTGTCCATGCCGTGTTCACAGCCGCCGACGTACCGGGTGAACTCAAGGTAGGCCTCATCCACAAGGATTGGCCGGTATTGATTCCTGAAGGGGGTCGTACATCCTACTACGGGGACGTGTTGGCGGTGGTGGTTGCCGATGATCGGCTGACCGCGCGGGAAGCGGCGGAGGCCGTCTGTGTCGACTACCGGGTGTTAAAGCCCTTTACCGATCCGGCCGAGGCGGTGGCGTCTTCCGAGAACGCCGTCTGGGGACTGGAGGGCAATGTGCTTTCGATATCCGAATACGCCCGTGGTGACTTCGAGTCCGCTTACGCCGCTTCGCCTCACCGGGTGCATGAGACCTTCATAACCCAGCGGGTGGAGCATGCCTTTCTCGAGCCGGAGTCGACCCTGGTGGTTCCGGTGGGCGACGGACGGATGATGCTCTACTCCGGCGGCCAGGGCGTATGGGACGACCGCGACCAGGTGGCGTCGGTTCTCGGGATCGATCCATCCCGCATCACTGTGGAGTTGGTGTCGAATGGGGGCGCCTTCGGCGGCAAGGAAGACATGGCCAACCAGGCGCAGACCGCCCTCGCCGCCCACCTTCTCGGTCGCCCGGTCAAATGCACGCTTTCGAGGGAGGAATCACTCCGCATCCATTCGAAGCGTCACCCGATCAGAATCGAGTTGTGGGCGGCCTGCGATGAGAATGGGAAGCTGACCGCCCTCAAGGCCCG
This sequence comes from uncultured Acidimicrobiia bacterium, assembly GCA_964516495.1. GTDB lineage: Bacteria > Actinomycetota > Acidimicrobiia > Spongiisociales > Spongiisociaceae > JAPPFW01. Next base: position 7,060 of record CAZEZF010000083.1, read on the forward strand.
TATGCTGGGAGACTCCGGTCCCTACGCCTCGGTGGGTATGAAGGTTCTGGAGCGGGCGGCCGGCCATGCCAGCGGACCCTATGTGGTTCCGAATATCGATGTGAAGTCGGTGGCCGCCCGAACTAACAACCCGGTTTGTGGAGCTTTCAGGGGATTCGGGGCCAACCAAGCCCAGTTCGCCATGGAAGGAGTGATCGACCGGCTCGCCGAACACGTAGGGGTCTCCGGCTGGGAGATGCGCAATCGCAACGTGATCGAACCGGGCGTTGTATGGGGTCCTGGGCAGGTAATGGACGATGGATGCCGGGGCGCCCGCGAGTCTCTTATCGCGGTCAAGCCTCACTATGACGCCGCCAAGGCCGCCGGAAAGGCGGTGGGCGTGGGGCTCGGCCTCAAGAACAGCGGCCTGGGAAACGGCTTCAAGGAGGTGGCCCGGGCCGTGGTCCGCTTCACCCGTGACGGAACCCTTGAAGTGCGTCACTGCTGGACGGAGATGGGTCAGGGAATCCACACTGTCGCCCAGCAGGTCGCGGCGGAGGAGTTGGGGATCGATCCCGAGTCGATCCGGGTAATAGTCGACACCAGCCGCGAGTTGGGGGCGGGACAGACCACCGGATCGAGAGGCACCCTGATGGGCGCGGGAGCGGTTCAGGCGGCGTGCCGGGCTGCGGATGAGGGAGGCCGGTTGCCCGATGTGGATTACCACGGGCAGTACCGGGTCGACTGGACCAACTCACTCAAGGAAGGTCTGGCGAACCCGACCATCCATTCGGCGTTCGGATACGCGGCGCAGCTGGTTATAGCCGATCCGAAGACGGGACGGATCGAGCGGGTGGTGGCTGCCCACGATGTGGGTCGGGCCATGCATCCGGTACTCTGCGAAGGCCAGATCGAGGGTTCTGTCCACATGGGTTTGGGCTACGCCCTGACCGAGGAGTTTCCTTCCGACGAAGAGGGCCGACCCACCAACATGACCTTGCGAAGTCTCGGCATAATCCGTCCCAAGGACATGCCGCCGGTCGATGTGATCCTGGTCGAGGTCCCCCAGCCACGCGCTCCGTACGGCATCAAGGGTGTCGGGGAAATCGGCTTGGTCCCCACCGCCGGCGCCGTGGCGGCCGCACTGCGTGAAGTGGACGGTCAATGGCGCAATCGGCTTCCGATGGCTGTTCACCAACCGGTCGCCCGGTGAACAACACCACGCCGGGTCTGGTCTGTGCTCACCATCACCTCTATTCGACGCTGGCCAGAGGGATGCCCGCTCCTCCCGAAACACCCACCACCTTCCAGGGCATTCTCGAACAGGTATGGTGGCGACTCGATGTGGCTCTAGACCTCGATATGATCCGCTGGTCCGCCATGTTGGGTGCGCTGGAAGCGTTGGAGACCGGAACCACGGGTATCGTCGACCATCACGAATCCCCGAACGCCATCGAGGGAAGCCTCTCGGTTATAGCCGACGCATGTGCGGAGGTCGGAGTGAGAATCAATACCTGCTACGGAGTTACCGATCGGCGCGGTCCCGACGGCGCCCGACGCGGTCTCGAGGAGAACCGTCGTTTCCTCACAGAAGATGGTCGAGGAATGGTCGGGATCCACGCGGCGTTCACGTGCGAACAGGAAACGCTGGACGCGGCCGCCGGCTTGGCCGAGGATCTCCGCTCCGGCGTACATATCCATGTGTGCGAGGGGCCGGAGGATCGTAACGCCCCGCAACGGTTGGATGGTCTGACCACCCCCTCATGGCTGTTGGCCCATGGTGTTCATCTACCCACCGACCATTCCTTGCACGGAACCGTCCTTCACAACCCCCGTTCCAATCTCAACAATTCGGTCGGATATGCCGATCCGGCTCGTTTCGGCGCCCCGGTAGCGCTCGGCACCGACGGAATCGGCGCCAACATGATCGAATCCTTCCGACTCGCATATGTACTCCATCGTTCCGTTGACGTGACCGCCACACCCGAGAGGGCGTGGATGTGGCTGGAGGCCGGTTGGGATATCATGCCCGAGTGCCTAACGGACCGGGTCACCTGGAGCTACAACCCGATGGATCCCTGGCACGTCGCCTTCACAGCCGGGATATGTCCACTTGAGGTTGAAGTTGATGGTGAGGTGGTCTACAAAGATGGCGCCCCGACTCGGGTGGACGCCTCCGAGATACGGGCCAAAGCCGCTGAACAGGCTGCCCGGCTACACGCCCGGCTGTGATCCATGGCTGAAACACACGAACCGCTCACCCCGTTCGGGCTCTCCGATCTGCTGGACCGTATCCACTATGAGTGGCGGTCCCGCAGAAGGATCTTCGATCTCCCGATCGCCAGATTTTTCAATCCGTCCGAGGGCCCCGATCTGTCTATCGACTTCGTAGGGAGGAAGGCGGCTACTCCGGTAGGCCCGGCGGCCGGACCGCACAGCCAGATGGCTCAGAACATCGTTCTCTCCTGGCTGGGGGGCGGACGATTGATGGAACTCAAGACGGTGCAGATCATGGACGAACTCGAAATAGGTCGGCCCTGCATCGATATGGAGACCATCGGCTACAACATCGAGTGGAGCCAGGAACTGAAGATCCCGCAGTCACTGGAGGAGTACGTCAAGGCCTGGATGATTCTCGAGATACTGAAGGAATGGGGTGAGTTGGAGCCCTATGTGGGCGCCGATCCCGGTCCACACATCTTCGACCTCTCGGTGGGATACGACCTAGCCGGGATCTCAACTCCGCAGGTGGCGTGGTTCATCGACTCTATGATGGACGCCACCGAGGAGATCAAACGTCTCCGTCCCGAGATCGATGGACCGTTCGCTCAATATCGCGATCTTGACTTCCCGTCCCGCATCGCCGACACCGTAACCCTTTCCACCTTCCACGGCTGTCCCCCCGACGAGATCGAATCGATCACCAAGCACCTGATGACCCGCCATGGTCTTGATGTGATAGTAAAGCTGAACCCCACCCTGCTCGGCTTCGACCGGGTGACTGAAATACTCCGGGATTCGCTCGGTTATGAAGCGGTCATCCGGCAGTCCGACTTCGACAATGACCTTCAGTTCCCGAGGGCTTTGGAGTTGATCAACGAACTGCTCGGTTTCGCGAACCAACATGGGCGACGCTTCGGGATCAAGCTGACCAACACCCTGGTGGTCGAGAACACCAAAGGCTTCATGCCGGACGACACCATGTATCTGTCGGGTCCACCCCTGCACGTCATCTCCACCACCTTGCTGGGAGAGCTACATAAGGCCTTGCCGGGGCTCCTTAAGGTGGACGGTCAGGACGGACCGGTACAGGTGTCGTTCTCGGCCGGGATCACCAAGGAAAATCTTCCCGACGCGGCGGCCCTCGGCCTCGCTCCCCTCACCGTTTGCTCGGACCTGCTGAAGCCGGGCGGGTACGGACGAATCAAACCGATGCTCACAGCGCTGCAGAAGGAGATGGTGTCCGCCGGCGCCCGATCGCTGGCCGAATGGCGGCGGCGCCGAGCGGAACAGACCAACGGACTAGGGCCGGTGGCGGATTATGTGGAGCGCCTCAACGATCCGGCTACCAACCATAGGTACACCTTGAAGGGCAACTCGAAGCTTCCCCGAGCCGTCGACCACGAACTACAGATGTGGGGCTGTGTGGCCTGCAACTTCTGTGTGACCGTATGTCCGAACGACGCCTTCTTCCGGATACCCACGCCGACCGAGCTCGATGCGGTAGGCCGCCAGCAGTATCTGGTGTTGGCGGAGCTATGCAACGAGTGCGGAAACTGCATGGTCTTCTGTCCGGAAGTCGGAGACCCAGCGGTGATCAAACCCCGGCTATACATGTCGGAGCGTCGCTTCCGGGAGGAGACCGACCAGGCCTTCCTAGTCCATCAGGATCCGGACGGATACTGGGTGCAGCCCAACTCAGCCGCCGCCGAATGGACCGGCGACCTGCTGCTGCTGCTCAACGCCGACGAGGGCTACGTGCTTCCACCATCGGACAAACCGGTCAGGAAGTAGTCGGAGGAGGGTGTGAACCCATGCCGGCGGACCATCGCCTGAGGGCCGAATGCCTGCTCGGGGAGAGAAGCGGGCGGTCCTTATTCCCCCTTGGACCACCCTCGAAAAAGTGAACCTACCGGGAGTTGTGAATGGCCTACATGATGGACGATGTTCGACGGTTCGTCACCGCCGATCAGGGATTGGCGGTGGTTTCTTTCGGTCGCTCCGACGGGTCCGTACACTCCTCGGTCGTGAACGCCGGCGTGATGGGACACCCGGTGACCGGACAAGAAACCGTAGCCCTGGTCGTACGAGGTAACACAGTCAAGCTCCGTCACTGGCGCCATACCCCGCGAGCGACGATCGTGTTCCGGGCGGGTTGGTCCTGGGTAGGGGTCGAAGGTGGAGTAACCGTCATCGGACCTGATGATCGCCACGTCGGATTCAACCCGACAGGGGTACCCCGGCTGCTACGGGATATCTTCACATGCGCGGGAGGTGTCCATGAGGACTGGGATGAATACGACCGGGTGATGGCGGCTGAACGGCGAGCGGGGGTGTTCATTCATCCGACTCGGATCACCGGGGTAGGGCATCTCTAGCCGGTGTCCCGTCTCTTTGTTTCTTTTGTCGTTGTGGGCCGGTGACTGGTTTGGCCCTGATACTTCTTCATTGCCCCGCACACACCGAACCCAAAAATGCCACGTCAAGCGCAGCAATCGCGGCGCGTTCCGGCGTCCACCTCAGGGTGATGGGCGCACCCCGGCCAGGCTGGGGTCATGTTGAACGTACTATCCCTGGTCGGGGGTATGGCGGGACGCGTTTCGGCGCTGAGGAGGCGGCGGTTGGGGGTGGGTCCCACAGGAGGCTCCGGTAGGTTTTTTTGAACATTCTCAGTCCGGAGGGCGGCAGGCGCGGGTGCGAACCACCGGTCATCGATCGGTGAAATCCGAAAATCAGGACGCTAGCCCGGAGACCCGGGTTCTGTCCGATCCGAGAATGAGACCAGCTCAGGCTACCCAGGTAATGGTCCGACCGTAGTGCGGCTGGATGGCCCGATTATTGGGTCCCCGGGTGGCGGCGTTCAAAGCCTCGATTTGATTCCAGGAGACCGTTCTCGGCGCCGCCCAGACAAACCACTGTACGGGTTCGAGACAGGGCGGGGTGGTAGTGGAACCGACGTAACGGAAGTAACCGGTACCGGTTCTTGCCAGAAGGCGACTGTTCAAGGACGTCAAACGCCCGAATGGGAGGTCAGCGGATTCGGCGCTCCGTAATAGCTCATCAACAAACTCGTTCGGCGCCCCTGACTCAAGCAGCAGGGCGATCACCGCCAGATCGCCTTGGTTGTTCTCATGGACCATGTGTACCTCGGCCGAATACCGCCGACCATCGATAAGGTGCTCCGAAGGAGCATGATAATGTGCCTGTGTTAGTTGATATTCATTGGTACCGATAGCCATATAGCTTCCTAATTCGTACCATACAGTTATTGTTCTTCCATTGTTGTGAACCGCGGTAGGATCGCTGTCATATGAACACCGTATCGCGTCCCCGGAACGCTTCTCATACCCTGTTATATCAATCGGGGACTGACGGTTGCCGGTCGCACACATGGTAAAGGAATCCGATAAAGACGACCAGTACTGCGGACCTGTCGCGCCTTCATAGGACCAACCTACACTTCCGGTATCGGAGTTCGTCACGCCGACCGCCTAGGACGGTGCTGAAAGACAGGTGATTGGATCGGCCGGGGGTCTCTCAGCACCCTACTAAATCTTTCGGCCGGCCGACTCGGGGGTTCTGGGAAGGGGTGTAGTCAACCATCTGTTTCTGTTGACCTATCAATCCTTGATCAGGTGGGCGAAGGAGGATCGAGCTTCGCCCCCGGCCGGAATCAGCGGTGAGCGGACACGACCGGCGCGCAGTCCGGCCATCTCCGCAGCCGCCTTGACACCCGGTATCCCATATCGGGCTACCCTGTCATTGATCGTCGTAAGTGTATGTTGTGTTGTCATGTCAACCGGTCGACCACTCACCGCGTCGTCCACAGCCTTCATGGCAAGCCGCGGTACATAGTTGGCGGCAGCCAAGATGGCGCCGTACGTTCCTGCGGCAATAGTAAGGGTCACCGCCGGGGCGACGCCGTTGTATAGGAAGAAGCCGTCCGGGAGTCCGGCGAGCATCCTCTGGATCCGGAGAGCGTCTCCCCCGGAGTCTTTCATGCCTACGACATTCGGGTGTTGGGCAAGTTCCCAGACCGTCTCTATCGGGATGGAATACGCCGTCACCGGAGGGACGGAGTAGAGAAACACCGGCAGGGGGGATTCATCGGCTATTTCCAGGAAGAATGCGGTCACGAAGTTGGTTCGATTGCGGGAAAGAGTGGTAGGGGTCAGCACCAGTACGGCGTCGGCCCCGCCCTCGGCCGCTTCCGCGATCTGGCCTGCGGCCATTCGGCTGGATTCAGCGTTGACGCCGCACAACAGAAAGGAGGCTTCACCGGCGGCCGATCGAGAGGCGGCGGTCAGTCTTATACGTTCTCCCGGTTCGAGCAGGGGGCCTTCCCCGGTGGATCCGGCCAGCACGAAACCCCGATACCCGAGACGGCCGAGAAGGTCCAAGTTGTGGCGGTGGGCCACAAGGTCGAGTTCCTGAAGATCGTCGAACGGGGTGATGATGGCGGGCATAACCCTTGGTGGTGGCTTCATACTGCGCCAGCTTAGTTATCAGGACCCTTGAGTCGACCGCCGGCTACGGCGCGCCGCTAGTAGGACGGTGCTTAAACGGGTGATTGGATTGGCCCTCCGTCCGCTGACCAGGGGGTTTACGATCGGACATCGGGCCAAGCCGGGGGTTCTCAACACCCTCCTAGCCCCAATTTTTATGCAGGGGTTTGAATGGGTAACCGAGCGAGATGCAAAGAACTCTCTGACCTGGGAGGATCGCTGCGTCGCGGCCGCGCCTAGCCGGGGTGTGTCGCGATGCTGCGCTTGACGCGGACTTTTTCGGGTTCGGTGTGTCTGGGGCATGAAGAGTGAATCAGGGCTAGGTAGGAGAGTGGTCAGGTAGCAGGGTTCCCCTGTGATGATGGATGATATGCGGCGTCACGCTGCGCTGTTCAGACAGCCGGCCGATCATGATGATCTATAGTGGAGTGCAGTATGTCCACTGAATATGAGAACCGAAGCGTCCGTTTCGAACCCGAAGAGAATCCTTCCCACCCGGTAGCCATAGGGGCCGGTATTCAGGCGGCTACGGTGATAGTTGCGCCGGTCGTCTTGACGGTGGTGATCGTCGTACAGATCGCCGGTCAATCCGACAGCTACCTTACCTGGGCGGTCTTCGCGGCACTGTGCATAAGCGGTCTTACCACGATTCTGCAGGTCAAGAGCATCGGACGGTTCGGCTCCGGATACGTCTTGATGATGGGAACATCAGGCGCTTTTATCGCAGTATGCGTGGCGGCGTTGGAGGCGGGCGGTCCGGCGACCATGGCAAGTCTGGTAGTAGCTTCCTCGCTGTTCCAGTTCTTGATGGCGGCTCGCCTGTCGTGGCTCCGGCGGCTCTTTACACCGGTCGTCTCCGGTACGGTGGTCATGCTCATCGCAGCCACGGTGATGCCGCTCATATTCGACTCCCTGTCGTCCGTTCCTCCCGATACCTCCTCCGTGGCCGCTCCCCTGGCTTCCGGCGTGACGTTGGTGACCATCGTCGGGTTGATCCTGCGGGCGCCGGCCCGGTTGAGGCTCTGGTCGCCGGTAATCGGCGTGGTGGTGGGGTGCCTGATAGCGGCGCCGTTCGGTCTTTATGACCTGGGCGCGGTGTCGGCTACCCCTTGGATCGGGTTTCCCTCCGCCGGCTGGCCCGGTTTCGACCTCACCCCCGGCATCGAGTTCTGGGGACTTCTCCCTGCCTTCGTCATAGCCACGCTGGTGGGCGCCATAGAGACCTTGGGCGACGGAGTCGCCATCCAGCGTGTGTCCCGTCGCAATCCCAAGGCAACCGACTTCCGAGCTGTCCAAGGGGCTCTCAACGCCGACGGAATGGGAAATCTTCTCTCGGGTCTGGCCGGAACATTACCCAATACGACGTACTCATCGAGTGTTTCGCTCGCAGAGGTAACCGGCATGGCTTCCCGGCGAGTGGGTGTTGCGTTGGGGGCGACGTTCCTGGCGATAGCCTTCGTACCCAAGGTGTCCGCCCTGCTGATTGCTATTCCACCCGCGGTAGCGGCCGCCTATCTGACGGTTCTGGTCGGGTTACTGTTCGTTCAGGGTGCAAAGATTGTGGTGCGAGACGGGTTGGACCACCGCAAGGGTACGGTGGTCGGTATTTCGTTCTGGATGGGCGCCGCGTTCCAGAACGGTTGGGTGTTCCCCGAACTATTAGGAGATGGTGTGATCGGGACCTTGTTCGGCAACGGCATGACGTCGGGCGCCATCATCGCCATCGTTATGATGATGTTCCTGGAATTGACCGGGGCGCGCCGAGCCCGCATGGAAACGCAGTTGAGTACCCGGGCCTTGCCCGAACTCAACGAGTTTCTCAGCAAGTTCGCCTCCAAGCACGGTTGGGACGAGGCGTCATCCGATCGGTTGATCCTGGTGGGTGAGGAAACCTTGGCCGGGCTCATGTCGGAAGAGGAGGAACTCACCGCCGGGAAACGGTATCTGAGGGTGTCGATCCGTCCCGACGGCGAGGACATGGAGATCGAGTTTGTTTCCGCACCGAGTAGGGCGAACCTCGAGGACCAGCTTTCCTATGTCGGCGACGCTCCCGAGATACCTGAGGCCCGAGAAATATCGTTTCGGCTACTCCGCCATTTTGCTTCAAGGGTTCGCCACCAGAAGTATCATGGGGTCGATGTGGTAACGGCGACGGTCCAGGGCTCCTAGGAGGGTGCTGAAAAACGGGTGATTAGATTGGCCCTCCGTTCCTCTGACCAGGGAGTTTACCCTCGGACTTCGGGCCAAGCCTGGGGTTTCTCGGCACCCTCCTAGTGTCCTGAGTCAGGAAAAGATTGCGAAAATCCCCACATCAGACCCCTCCCGACGGGGTCCTGCCCCCTCCCGACGGGGTCCTGCCCCCTCCCGACGGGCCCTCCCCCACCGCCACCACCTTGGCCGAGACGCGTCCTCCCATACCCCTGGCGGGGCTGTCTCGAACGAACTTGATCCCTTC
>CAZEZF010000084.1:0-15312 GCA_964516495.1 uncultured Acidimicrobiia bacterium
GTAACCACACTACCCGGCCACCCAGAGGAAGGCCATCGGTGGATTCAGGTTCAGGGCGGTTGGCAACCTATCCGTTGGGATACCTCTTGGCTTACCGCGCCAGGTGGGAGAAGACTGCCTGGACACATGTACGATTCTGCAGGCTGCCTTTTGGCCACAAACAGCACGGAGAGAAGGCGCCAGGAATTCGCAATAACATGAAGGTCTTGCATTCTGCTCGGACGGATTCATCTTCTGTATCCGAGTTGGTGTGAGGCCACCGCGGCGGCTTCCCGTACCGAGTGGGCGAGACGACGCAGTTCTGGTTCAAAGCGTGACTTGGCGCCTGCAACGGAGACAGCCGCTACCACCGAATGGGTTCGATCGCGGATAGGGGCGGATACCGAGACTACTCCCAGTTCGGACTCCTCCAGGTTGTGGGCGTAGCCGAGGCGCCGGATGTCTGCGAGACGCCGCCGGAGTTTTACGGGGTCGGTGACGGTGTGCGTGGTTTTTTGTTCCATCACCCATCCATCGAGGGTCCGGTTCAGGGTGGCCTTGTCGAGGTGGGCGAGCAGGCACTTGCCGGTGCTGGTGGAGTGGGCCGGTTGACGTTTCCCCACTTTGATGAAGAGGCGCAGCATGTGGGGTGAGTCGAGCCGTTCGATGTAGATGACCCGGCGATGATCCAGCACCCCGGCGTGGACCGTTCCCCCGGTCACGTCTTGGAGCCAGTTCATCGGCGGGGTCAGGGCGGCGTGCAGGTTGAGGCCTGTTACCGCGGTGTTTCCCAGGTCGTACATGGCGAGGCCCAGCCGGTATCGACCGGTGTCCATGGTCTTTACCAGGAGTTGTTCCTCGGTGAGGGTTGTCAACAGTCGATGCACGGTGGACTTACCGAGCCCGAGCCGGCGGGATAGTTCGGAGACTCCCAACTCGGGTCTCTCGGATGAGAACTCCTTGAGTACCCGGGCGGCGTTACGCACCGAGGACAGGGTTGGTCCGCTCACCTGCCTCCCCGGAGGGCGGCGAGAAGGGCCCTTCGCACCTCCTTACGGTTGCCGGTCGCCGCCGCAGCCTGCACCTCCTCGCTCCAGGGGACGAGAGAGCATGCGAGTAGCCCATGCGCCCGGGTCAGGCCGGCGGTGTCGGCGGCGGCGAGTTCATCCACCAGGCTCGGATCGGATGAATGGGCGCGGATCCCTTCATAATCACGGGCCGCGGTCAGGTGGGCGTTCGCCAAACCGGTACCGGCATGGGTGGCGTGGTGCGGGGTGAGGTCCGATCCGGGCCGGACTACCAGGTGATAGTGGTGACCCCCGATCCCGACTACTCGCCTCACGGCGCCGGGCGCCGGTTGCTCCCCGGTCTCGGCCGTTCCCAGGGCGGGAAGCACCACCGGATCCAGAAATCTGAGCGTCCAAACCATACCGTCCTGCTCGTAGTCCGCCGAGACCTCCGGTCCCCTGGGGGCGGCTAGTCGGTCACCGGTAGCTATCACATGGAGGTTGCGTGCCCCGGCGGCCACCACAGTGAAAGGAGAGGCCAGCAGAGGCAGACCGCCCCGCACCGCAGGTGGGTAGGTAAGGGCAACCCGCGCATAGGCGGTGTGTACGTTGCTTACGTAGTCGGCCATGGCGGCCCGGATGTCTTCAGGGCGGGGTCTGGACACGGGCGGTATTGTAGCGGCGCGTTCTTCTATGCGGAACGCTAGTGTCCTGAGTCAGGAGAGACCGCGAAAATTGCCGCATCAGGCCCTTCCCGGCGGGCCCTCCCCCACCCCGGCGCCGCCTTTGGTTGAGACGCGTCCTCCCATACCCCTGGCGGGGCAGTCTCGAACGAATATGATCCCCGTTCTCGATCGCCACCGTGCGGTCCTTCTCGGCTTCCCTTGCCAGGATGTCCGGAAAGAGGGAACCGACCGGTTTCTCGGCTGGGCGAAGTTGGAGCCTCAGTCCGAGTTAGAACCCAGCAGGTCCAGGTTCTTGGCCAGCCATGGCGTGAAGCCATGCGCTTCATGCGGCCACTTGGTCCGGACATCCACCGTCTTGATCTCGTCGTTCACGCATGACCCGCCGTCCTTATTCATAACCAGCGCCTTCTTGTATACACGGGGAGGCCGAGTCGCCGCGCTCGATAACGAAGTCTCTCCGCCCTGGTAAGGCCGGAAGTGCGGCGTAGTCGGCGTCTTCGGCAACCTTACCGAACGCCGTCATTCCGGCGCTGAAGGGACCGGAGGCGGGATAAGTAGAGAGAAACGTTCTTCTATGCGGAACATATCTGTCGAAGTCGGCGCCGGAGTCGTAAGTTATCCGTGTAGTAGCGACGGATCAGGTTCCGATGGGCATTCTCCGGCTGAGCCATGTGGATATCACAGTACCCGACCTTGATCTTGCCTCCGCCTACTACACGGACGTGATGGGGATGATCGAGGTGGAGCGGACCACCGACCGGGCCTTCTTCAAGTGCTGGGACGAGGAGGATCATCACTCTCTGGCAGTCCGTTACGACCCCCGGGTCGGTATCGACCGGTTCTCCTTCAAAGTGGAGAACGACGATGACCTAGCCGAACTCGAGGAACGGGTGGAGAGGTTCGGCTTCCGGGTTGAACGCATATCGAGAGGCCAGGAGATCGGCCAAGGCGAGTCCATCCGTTTCGATACCCCATCGGGCCACGCCATGGAGTTGGTGCGCGAGGTGGAGCGGGTAGGCGGACTGCTCCCCAAGGTCAACCCTCCCCCCGCCCCTACCGACCTGTCCGGGATCGCTCCGCCCAGAATGGATCACCTGCTGGTCACCGCCGAGGAGGTGGGTGAGGCCACCATGTTCTACACCGACACACTCGGGTTCCGGATCACCGAGCAGTTACTGGACGGGGAGGGTCATCAGATCGGGACCTGGATGGAGCGAAGCCACTCCCCCCACGATCTGGCGGTGGTGTCGGGTCCGAACGGAGGTCTACACCATTTCGCCTTCTGGCTCGACGACTGGGATCATGTCCGCCGGTCCGCCGACATTCTCGCTTACCACGCCATCCAGATCGACGTTGGCCCGACCCGCCATGGGATAACCCGGGGTAGCACCATCTACTTCTTCGATCCGATGGGCACCCGTAACGAGGTGTTCACCGGCGGTTACCGGCCCGATCCTGACTTTCCTACCATCACATGGACGGAGGACAACATCGGCAAGGCCATCTTCTACTACGAGGGTGAACTCAACGAGCGCTTCATGAAGGTTCACACTTGATCTGTCCGGTCTCCGCTCCGCGAAGGCTCCTTTGATGGGCATCCTGCGTCTTTCCCATGTGGTTATAAGGGTTCCCGACATCGAGTTGGCCACCGCCTATTACGTGGAGGTGGTGGGGTTGATCGAGACGGCCAGGGAGGCGGAACGGGTTTACCTGAAGGGCTGGGACGAACACCAGCATCACAGCGTGGTTCTTCAGTACGCTTCGACCTACGGCCTGGAGAGGTTCGGGTTCAAAGTCGAGCACCGGTCGGATCTCGACGACCTGGCCACCCGGGTGGAGGGGGCCGGAATCCCGACCAAACGCTACGAGGCCGGTGAACTGGGTCCCGGATCGGGGGTTACCGTGCAGTTCGAAGCCCCGTCCGGCCACACCACCGAGCTGGTGTGGGGGATGGCGCAGGTAGGTAACCTGCTTCCGCTGACCAACCCTCCTCCGGAACCGCAGGGACTGGTAGGAATACATCCTCCCAGGCTCGACCACATTTTCCTGATGTGCGAGGATGTGGACGGGATCACCGACTTCTACATCGATCTGCTCGGATTCCGTCTCACCGAGCAGATACTGGCCGAGGACGGGCACCGGTTGGTGACGTTCCTGGAGCGAACCCACACCCCTCATGACATAGCGTTCATTACCGGGCCCAACGGCGCCTTCCATCATGTGGCTTTCTGGCTCGACGATTGGAACGAGGTCCGCAAGGCGGCCGATATCTGCTCCTACCACGGTATACCCATCGACGCCGGGCCTACCCGTCACGGGGCCACCCGCGGTCACGGCCTGTATTTCTTCGACCCGGCCGGCAACCGCAACGAGGTCTATACGGGTGGGTACTGGGCCGATCCGGACCGGGAACCGGTTACCTGGACCGAAGCCGAGATGGGGCGGGCGGTCTTCTATTACGAAGGGGTGGTCGACCACCGCTTCATGACGGTGCATTCATGAGCGACCGGCGTCCTGACCTCCCACGCACCGAACGGGACGAGGCCCCCCTCTACCTGGCCCGCTACCTCGAGCGAACCGGCCGCTCCGCCGACGCGGATGAGAACCCCGACGACGGTACCCCCCTCTACCTGCGCCGATTCCGCCGCCGCCGCTCCGAGAACGTGATTACCGCCCCCTTGCCCCCTCTCTGGGAGCGATCAGACCACGGCATGCAGATGGTGTTGAGCGAGGACAACCGTAACAAGGAGGTTGGCGCCCCTCCGGAGGCCAACCGCCCGGTCGTCAACGACGTATACCTGGTTAGGCATGCCGAGACCCAGGGTTACTCGACCGAGGCCGGGATAACCCCGCTCGGCGCATGGCAGGCCCGAACCGTCGGACACACCCTCGCCAGACGGGTAGGGACCGGGGAGAAGATCGTGCTCGCTCACGCCGCTACCAACCGCGCCGGCCAGACCATCGATCACTTGCACAGGGGGGTCCACGACGGTTTGGAACTATTCGAGAAGGACGTCAAGGTCGCCGAACCCCGGCCCTGCGACGAGTTCCGCAACTTCATGGTCGCCACCCCCGACGGGATAATGGATGTGACCGCCGCCTTCCGCCTCTACTACTCGGTGCTCGAGCGATTCGAACGCATCGCGTCGGGCGACCGCCCGGCCTGGTTGGTGGAGATCGATCGTTTCTGGCGCACCCAGTACGGGGGTGGCGATCCCATCCAGCACTGGTTGACCGTTCCCATGCTGCACTTCGAACCGCCCGCCCTTTGTATCCGCCGGTTCTGGACCGGGATCAGGACCTTGGCCGCGGCGGATCCCGGCGCCCGCATCGTTATCGCCACCCATTCGGGACCGATCCGCGCCTTCGCCGTCTGGGCGTTCGGATACGACCCGGGCGAGCCCTACAACACAGAGCACGTCAGGGTGAAGTTGATGGAGGGCGGGCGGGAGGCCCTCGTGGTCTACCGGAACCGGGTGCAGGAAGTAAACGTTCCCGAGATCGACGACCTCCCCGGCTGGTCGCTCGGCGAACAGTGGGTTCCCCGCCTGGAGCGACCGGGGTCTCAACGTGACTGATTCCAGCCGCCACCTCGAAAACGCCGGGGGTGGCCTACCCGCCGGCAATAGCCTGCCGCCGACCAACTGTCTCCGTCGTGTGTAATGCCTGTCCGGCGGTTCCCTCCTATGACCCTCGTCCCCTTCCCGATCCCGCCGTGGAAGGACCACCATTCATGAGCAACCGATTCGTGATCTGGCTCGACGATTACCAGGCGGAACACCGGCCCCGGATCGGCGGGAAGAACGCCGGCCTGGGGGAGATGTTGAAGGCGGGGCTGCCTGTCCCGCCCGGCTTCGCGGTAACCACCGACGGCTTCGAAACTATCAGGGATCATCCGCGGATAGTCGAGGAGGTCCGATCTCTCCTAGGAAACGTCGACTTCGGCGTTCCGGTCGGTGTTCGTGACATCTCGAAACAAATCCGGAACCGGATCGAGTCCATCCCCATGGCCTCGGATGTCGAGGAGGCCGTCCGAGTCGCTTACCAGAAGCTATGTGAGCGCTGCAATCAGGATGCCGTCCCGGTGGCGGTTCGATCGAGCGCCACCGCCGAGGACCTGCCCGACGCCAGCTTCGCCGGCCAGCAGGACACATTCCTCTGGGTCAAAGGGGCGGACCAGGTTATTCAACATGTGAAGCGATGCTGGTCATCCCTGTTCACGGCTCGGGCCATGTCCTACCGGAACGAGATGGGATACGGTCACGAAGTGGTGTCTATGTCGGTGGCTGTCCAGCAGATGGTGGACCCGCGGGCGGCGGGGGTGGCTTTCACCCTTGATCCGGCTACCGGTGATCGATCCCAGGTAGCCATCGAATCGTCCTGGGGCCTTGGGGAGGCGGTCGTGTCGGGGGAGGTCACACCCGACAACTACCTGGTTGACAAGGTAATCATGGAAATCCACTCCCGCACCGTTTCCACCAAACATACGGAGTTGGTTATGCGTCCGGACGGACGGGGGGTCGAGTGGCGTGATGTCGCTCCTGACAGGCAGGCGCAGCCGTCGGTCACCGATTCCCAACTACTGGAGATAACCCGCATGGCGAAAGTGGTGGAAAAGTACTTCGGGGCGCCGCAGGACATCGAATGGGCGGTGGATCGTCACCTACCCGAAGGCCGAAACGTGTTGATGCTCCAGAGCAGACCCGAGACGGTGTGGAGCCGACGGACTGCCCGCCGGGTTTCACAAGGGCCGACTGGATTTATGGATAGCATCGTTTCGACCTTGCTGTCGCCCATCCACACGCGGGAACCCACTACGGATAGTGACAAGGAGGATTAACGGGGACTACGAGGGTCGAGGAGGACCGACGATCAATCATTGAAACGGCCAGAGAGGTAATCGATCGACAAGGAGATGGAAGTAATGGCCAACCGCTTTCCGAGCCCTTTTGAGGCTGAGATACCACCCGGCGCTGAAGGGTGGGAGGATCTGTATACGTATTCGCTCCCGTTCTCTGAAGACCGGCGGGAATACGAAGAAGCCACGTTCTGGTTCCAGGACAGCATCCATTGGGCCGAGCCGCTCACGCCTTGGGACGCCACCTGGTATGAGTACGCTATTGCGGCTCTATCGCAGTACAACACCCGCCACTACCTGATACCGCCCGCGCTGGGGATCGACTACCGCGTGCTGAACGGCTACGCCTACCTGACTCCGGTGCCTGTACTGGACGGCGCCGAGATCGAGGCCCGAGTACCGCAGTTCATGGAACGGGCCGGTTTCTACTTCATGAACTGGGGTGATCTATATGAGAAGTGGCTGGTCAAGATCAAGGACCTGATCGCCGAGATGGAGGCTATCAGTTTCTCGCCACTGCCCGAGAAGGAGGACTTGGAGGTAATAACCGAGGGTCGGGGAACGGGTTCGGGCCTTACCATCCAGGAGGCGTATCGGGGCCTGCTCAACCTGGGCCTGAAGCTCTGGCACTACCACTTCGAGTTCCTCAACCTGGGTTACGCCGCCTACCTGGACTATTTCGGGTTCTGCAAGCAGGCTTTCCCCAACATCCCGGACCTGGCGATCGCCCGGATGGTGGCGGGTGTCGAGGTAGACCTGTTCCGTCCGGACGAAGAACTCAAGAAGCTCGCCGCCATCGTGGTGGAGCACGGCTTGGAGGGCCGGCTCGCCGAGGGTCTCGACGCCTTGGCGGGGACGCCGTTCATGGATCATTGGAACTCGGTCAAGGATCCCTGGTTCAACTATTCGGCGGGCAACGGCTTTTACCACAGCGACAAGGTCTGGATCGAGAATCCTGAGATCCCTCTCGGGTTCGTGGCCGGTTACGCCGACCGCATCAGGACGGGCGAGGACGTGAGTCGACCGATCGAGAGGATCCGGGCAGAGCGGGATCGGATCGTGGAGGAGTACTCGGCGTTGCTGTCATCCGATGAGGACCGTGAGGCCTTCCAGCAGAAGTTGGGTCTCGCCAGGGTGGTTTTCCCCTACGTCGAGAACCACAACTTCTACGTCGAGCATTGGAGCCATTCGGTGCTGTTCCGGAAGATGAAGGAATTAGGCGACGTGTTCGTCAAGGAAGGTTTTCTCGCCTCCCGCGAGGATGTCTTCTACATGAAGCGGGACGAGGTGAACGAGGCTCTGTGGGACATGTATTCGGCGTGGGCGGTGGGGACCAACCCCCGGGGTCCTGTCTACTGGCCGAGAGAGGTGACCAGACGTAAGGGCATTGTGGACGCCCTACGGAAATGGACGCCTTCCCCTGCTTTGGGTGAGCCGCCGGAAGTGGTCACCGAGCCGTTCACGATCATGCTCTGGGGGATTACCTCGGAGAGTATCGGAATGTGGCTGGGCGCCGGGGACGACGACGGTGGCGACCTGCGCGGTTTTGCGGCTTCTCCGGGAGTTGTGGAAGGTCCGGCCCGGGTGATCATGTCGGCGGACGATATCGACCAACTCTGCGAGGGCGAGATCCTGGTAGCGCCGATCACCGCCCCGAGTTGGGCCCCGGCCTTCGGAACAATAGGGGCCGCCGTTACCGACATCGGTGGGATGATGTCCCATGCGGCCATCGTGTGCCGGGAATACGGCCTTCCCGCGGTTACCGGAACGGCCTTCGGAACCAGGGACATCGAGACCGGAACCATGCTGCGGGTGGACGGCGGATCCGGCGTCGTAACGGTTATCGACTGAGATCGGCGGAGGAAGGAAGGCGGGATAGGTTTTCCCGATGAAGCGGTCGGCCTGCAAGCGTAAGGGCCGTTGTTTGGCCGAACAGTTACGGCCAAGGCCGGGAGTCTCCGGCTTGCAGGCGGGCCGCTGAGGACAAAGGAGCGAGGCAATGCTATCCAAGGAACAGAACGAGCGGCTGACCCGGGTCGGTCCGGGTACGCCTATGGGCGAGTTGCTGCGACGCTACTGGTATCCGGTCGCTTTCACCAGGCAGCTTGATGACTGGCCAATCCGAAGGGTAAGGCTGCTGGGAGAGGACTTCGCTCTCTGGAAGACTCCGCAAGGCGGTTACGGCATCGTCCAGGAGGCCTGCCCGCACCGGGCCGCCTCCCTGGTCTACGGCGTGGTGGAGGAGGACGGCCTTCGCTGCGGTTACCACGGTTGGAAGTTCGACTGCTCCGGAAACTGTATAGAGCAACCGGCCGAGTTGGGGAAGACCGTCTTCATGCGAAACGTCAAGGCGTTTGCAGGCAAGGCCGAAGCGCTCGGGGGCATGGTCTGGGCTTACATAGGTCCCGATCCGGCCCCGGAACTACCCCGATTCGACGTGTTCGTAGACCCCGGGTTCGTCGATGTGGGGCACTCGATGTTGCCGTGCAGCTGGCTTCAGATCATGGAGAACTCGGTCGATCCCCACCATGTTGAATGGCTCCACGGTCGCTATTTCGAGTTCCTCGGAGCGCAGCAGGGTTTCGTGGCGCCCAAATCGTTCCAGAAGAAGCACCTGAAGGTGGGCTTCGACGCGATGGAGTGGGGCATCCTGAAACGCCGTGTCCTGGAGGGCCACACCGAGGAGGACGACGACTGGGCTGTCGGTCATCCGCTGGTCTTCCCCCACTCGATGAGGGTTGGCGGCGCCGGGATCGACCAGATGCAGATCAGGGTGCCGATCGACGACACGACTACTTGGGCGATGTTCTACTCCAACCACCATCCGGAGGGTCTCGACGCCTATCCCGAACAGATTTACCCGGTTGACTACGAGTACCAGTGGCTGGACCAGCAGGGCCGCCACATTGTCGACTACATCGAGGGTCAGGATGTGATGGCATGGGTCAGCCAGGGGAAGATAGCCGACCGCACCGCAGAACATATCGGCAAGTCCGATATCGGGGTCATCATGCTGAGGCGGATGTTCCGGGCGCAGATGGCCCGGGTGGAGGCCGGCGAAGACCCCACGGTCGGGTTTACCAGGGTTTCCCGGCAAAGGATCGAGCTTCCGTGCGAGAAGAAGAAGTTCGGCGCCGGGATCGACTTCGCCTTGGCCTGGTTGGATATGGGATCCACCAGGTATTCACCGGCGCTGGACACTTTGAGGAAGATCCATCTCGAGGCCGCCCGCGCCCGGGGTGAGGTTCCGAGTTCCGACGAGTACGCGGTGAGGCAGCCATACGCCGAGCCGGGGATCATGTGATCCGATGACCGAGCGGCGCCTATCGGGAAGCCATTGGTGGGATCCGGATCGCGCCGCCCATCTGGTTGATCGGCCTCGGTTCTGTCCCGGTTGCGGCGGCTCGGTGACCGGTTCGGAGGGCATCTCGGTGGAGTACTGGGAGGCTGATCGCCGGGTATATCACACCTGGTGTAACTCCTGCGGTTGGGCGGGCGACATCGTGCGGATCCAACGGATGGTGGGCCACGAACCGGAACACTGAGCACAGCTACCGTTTGCCGGTTTGCCGCTTGTCCCGTGTCTCCTATTTTCGGGCTTCCGGTGGTGTTCGTGTCACACCTGACCTGTAGGGTCAGGAATGGAATTGACGCGAGAAACGTAACGTCGATGTTACGCTGGGGGAAGGATTATGGAGATAGACGGATTCCTCGGAGATCTTGATGTCGCCCGGCGACAGGCCGGTTTGTCGAAGACGGAACTTGCCCGGTTGGCCGATACCCAACCCGCCTCGGTGCGACGCCTGTTCAGCAGGAACGGACACAATCCTCAGGTTGTGACGCTTGCTTCGTTGGCCGAAGTGCTCGGACACGAACTCCGCATTGTGCCCAAGTCCAAGGAAGAGTTGTCGGCTGCCGTGGAGCGAGCCACAGGGGCCGAGTCGGCCGCCGGAGACCTGCGCCGACTGGACGGGGGACCGTTCTCGACCATCATGGCTGACCCGCCCTGGCGATTCATGAACCGTACCGGCAAGGTAGCCCCCGAGCATCGTCGGCTATCGAGATATGACACGATGACCACAGCCGCCATTCGCGCTCTCCCGGTTGTGGAGGTCACCGCTGAAAACGCTCATCTGTATCTGTGGGTACCGAACGCCCTGATCGCCGACGCGTTAAGCGTCATGGAGTCGTGGGGTTTTACCTACAAGTCCAACATCGTGTGGGCGAAACGCCGCAAAGACGGCGGTCCAGACGGCAGGGGCGTGGGTTTCTACTTCCGGAATGTCACCGAGTTGATCCTGTTCGGTGTCAAAGGAAGCATGCGAACTCTGGCGCCCGGCCGTCGCCAGGTGAACATGATCGAGACTCGAAAGCGCGAACACTCACGGAAACCCGACGAACAGTACGATGTCATCGAGTCCTGCTCGCCAGGACCGTACCTTGAACTCTTTGCCCGCTACCCCCGACACGGTTGGACATCGTGGGGTCTTGAAGCGGACGAGAGCGTTGTTCCGCGTGGCAAACAGTACGCTGCGTATAGGTGAGTACGGGTCGTGATGTTGAGGGTGTCTTATTCGAGGGGCAGCATCAGTTCGTAGGCATCGATGACGAGGGCGTCGTATTCGGGTTTCGCTTCCCGCCATCTATTGTATGCCGAGCGCCACGTTGCCTTGAAACGTTCGGCCTCGTCGAGCTTGGATCGGGCTCGGTAGGCGAGTTCGATTCCCCGGATCCGCTGTGGCTCGATGCCGATGAGAAGGAGTGGACACTCTCCGCCACCGCCGAGGTTTACTCTCGGAATCAGTTTTTCCCAGTGGGTAGTCGAGGAGCCGTACTTCGAGTGGCCGCCTGTTCCGGTTCGGAACACACCCGAGATGAGGTTCTGAAGTTCGGGTCCTCGGGTGACGATCACCCCAACCGCAACAGCGCCCTCATGGTGGAGGGCTTGGAAGTTGATAAGGTCACGGTCGAAAAATGGATCTTTGTTGTTCCATTCCATCTCGATGGCCACTCCAGGAAATGGCTCGGTCAGAGAGCCCAGTCCGAACACATCGATCTCGTGCCCTCGTACTCTCGAGACGGGCCGAGCATCTCCATCAAATCCCATTCGCTTTTCGATGGTGATGTTCTGACTTCCCCATACACGTTGACCATCCTGGAGCATGTCACCAAGGGAGTTGTCAAACCGTCGGACGAACTCTGTACGGCCTCCGCCGCCCACTCGGAGTTCGTCGAGCGTCGGCTTGAAGAGTTCGAGCGCTGACAGCAGATCTCGGAACCGATCGGGAAATGCTTGATCGAGGACCACGTCTGCGTATCGGGTCACGCCGTAGGTGTATCCCTCGGGTAGGTCGGCAACGGTAGGTGGACGAACCTGACCTGCCAAGTCGAGGATGGGGACATTTGGTCGGCCTTGATCTGTCATATGGACAAATGATAGTGATAGTTATCGCGTGACTTCGCCAAAGCGACGGCAACCGCCCGCCGACGGGCAATAGGGCTGGGGGTGGTTCCGGCTACCGACAGTAGGTCGTGTTCCGAGTCAGTGAGTGGCAATGAGCAGCCCCAATTCCTCTTGAATGTGGTCGCTAGCCAAGCGGTCTCGAGCAACGGCCACATATTGCTGGTGTAGTTCAATACCGCCGGAGTTACGTCCATAGCGACGGGCCACAACCACCGTCGTACCGGACCCGGCAAACGGGTCGACGACCAATCCGCTCGGGGGGCAGGTCGCTTTCACAAAGAACTCGGCTAAGCCCTCGGGCATGACCGCGGTATGGAGTCCCGCCGGACCCTTGTGTTGGTTGTAGGTCTGACCTACGGTGATCACGTTGCCGGGGTCGGCGCCGCTGTGAGCGTAGGTCCGGGAGCGATCCCGGCCGAACCCGGCTTCGGTGTTGCGGCGACCGTTCCTGTCCTGCCTGCGCCGGGCAATCTCCTCCGGGTTGGTCTTGTACGGTATCCGTACTGCGTCTAGGTCGAAATAGGGTCGACGACCTTTGGTGAAGTGATAAACGTACTCGAAAGCGTCCTTGGTCCGTGGTCCGAACCGGCCCGGAATGGCGTTCGGCTTCTGCCATATGTACGTCTCGTTCCATCGCCATCCCAGGTTCTGGATGGCATAACCAACTGGTAGACGTAGGGGTGGCGCTGACCCCTTAACGGTCCGGACTTCGCTACCCGGTTCTTGATGTTGAGCACGAACGAGCCGGTATCCGAAGCTGCGTCAAGCATTGACTCGGCGAAGGGCAGGAACCACTCCACATAGCGATCCGGCGGTATGCGGGAATAGGAACGAGCATCCGCGTAAGGAGGCGACATGAAGAACAGGTCCACTGAACCGGCCGGGAGCCCGCGCAGCCATCGGGCGGAGTCGCCCCACACGATCCCATCTTCCAACAGCACGGACAGGGCTTGATCGCGGTCCGAGGGCGGGGCTGGAGGAACCTGATTGACCATGAGGTGAGGATAACCTACACCTATGACATTTGTCCGGGTCGCGAGAAAGACCCCGTTCTGCACTCCCCGACCCAGGTAAGACACCTCCTTGCCCAGGGAATGCCACTACCCGCGTCTGGAGACTTGTAACTCGAGATGGCGCCAAGCAGGTGGGCCTCCATTGAGCGGCCCGAAGGACCCGGACCCGGGAGCGGGTCTCCGGTGTCCACTGGTGGGACCCTGACCGGGCCGGCCATCTGGCCGACCGCACCCGCTTCTGCCCCAATTGCGGGAATGGGGTGACCGGAACCGAAGGAATCTCCGTCGAGTACCGGGAGGCCGACCGCCGCGTGTTCCACACCTGGTACAACGCCTGCGGCTGGTCAGGCAACGTGGTCCGGATCCAGCGCATGGTCGGCCACGAACCCGAACACGGAGCCCAATTGTCGGTGAACATCTCATCCACCGATGTACAGCTTCGTCAGGTCAGCTTCACAAGGAAATGGCCACTCCCGCGCTTCGATTCTCGTGTCTTGAAGAGTTGGGGACGGGATTTGATCAGCAGGGATAGTTGCTTGTATCCGTAGCTACGAGAGTCGAAGGCGGGATCCAGCTTGCGTATGTTGGTGCCAACCACTCCGAGCTGAGCCCAGCCATCGTCCTGTACAGCCATCTCGATAGCCTGTTCCACTGTCGGAGTCCACTCCGGTCTATCCGACACCGACACCTTGGGCTCATGCTTCGCCGACCGGTCAAGATTCTCTGTATGAACAAAGATCTCGCATGCTCTCACGAAGGACTCGGGCGTCTGGGACTGGCCGATACCCATCACGAATAGACCCTGCTCGCGGATCCGGGTAGCCAGCCGCGTGTAGTCGCTATCACTGGAAACTATGCAGAATCCGTCCACAGTTCCCGCGTGTAGTAGATCCATCGCATCGATAATCAGAGCGCTGTCCGTGGCGTTCTTACCGACGGTGTAACGGAACTGCTGGATAGGTTGGATCGCGGAGGTATGAAGGCTGTCTTTCCAGCCCTTCATCTGTCGCAAGGTCCAATCGCCGTAGATGCGCCTCGTGGTCACGACTCCGTACTTGGCGATCTCGGCAAGGATGTGCTCGATCAGGGATGGCTGTGCATTGTCGCCGTCCACGAGCATGGCGATACGACGGGACGTTGAGGTCGGTAACTCCATCTACGTACGACCTGATTCCATCGGATGCCTTCCCTCTACTCACACTTTAGCCCCCGACAAACGATCATAAGGGTTAGTCGGCCGGCCTTGGGGTGGCGGGCAGGTTGGGTCGTCTGGTCACGCGGTATAGGGCGAGGAGGGGCCAGGTGGCTAGGGCGGGGCCGATCAGCCAGAGGGGTCTGGTGAGCCACCATTCGAGGATTGGCCAAGCGGTTTCTTCGATTAGGCCGCCGAGGAGGAACGGGCGATCATCCTGGAGGGTGTGAAGAAGCTCAGGAGGCTGACGACGAACGGGCAGGTACCTGACCAGTTCTCTCGTTCGCCCGTTCTGTGGGAGGCTCCTGATACAATCGAGTTGTGCGGATATAGCGGCTCGAGGCGGGTATTGAATGGAAGAGCAAGCGGCATTAACTCCCCGGACTCGCGCCAAGGTACTCGCTCTGGCCGAGGAAGTGGCCGCCCACAATGATGTGCGGCCAGACGATGGCTACGCCCGTATCACCATCGAACAAGCCATCAAAGGCGCTCTGGAGGGAAACTCGGCCATCGGGTCCGTAATGGTCGATCCGGACGGCCGGATAATCCTCCGGGAACGCAACCGGATGTTCTACCCCCGGTTCAGAAGCGACTTCCATGCCGAGATGGTTCTCCTCACCCGCTACGAGAACGATCTCGGCAACCATGCGGATCTAAGTAATCACACCTTGGTCAGTTCGATGGAACCCTGCGAGATGTGCACGATCCGCATCATCAACTCAGGGGTAACCACCACGCTGTTCGTAGCTTCGGCGGGTAGAGGTGGCGTTACCGGCCCCAACAGGTTGTCGTCCGGTTGGGCGCGCCTGGCCGAGTCGCAGACCTTCGCGGCCGCTGATTGCTCGCCGCGACTCACCGAGATCGGTCGAGCGCTCGCTGACATGACCTACCGTTCAACGCTCGACCGGCTCATGTCTCGTCGAAATAGGTGACCGTTCTGTACCGTTGAAGCCGGGCCGATCCGGATCCCTGCCGCCTGGAACGATTCCACAGTCCATCCTTGTCCGAGGGTTCCAAAGTGTCTCACCATGGGTCTATCTTCGGTTGGCAGCAGATGTATTAGCCCCAATTTTTCATGCAGGGGTTTGGATGGGTAACCGAGAGAGGTGAAAT
>CAZEZF010000085.1:0-15287 GCA_964516495.1 uncultured Acidimicrobiia bacterium
GATTCCGATCGATGCGGTTGCTGCTCTACGGCGCGGCGCCGACCGGATCCGACCTTGTACAACGGATTATCGAGTCCATCCCGTGCGGCTTGTACCACGGTTACGGGTTGACCGAGGCTACCGCGGTGTGCGCCGCTCTCGGCCCGGAGGATCATTATCACGGAAGCAAACGTCTCGGGTCCGCGCTTTCCTGCGGTCGCTCCATCGTAGGAGTGCAGTTGAGGATTCGAAGCAGGGAAGGCGGCCGGGTTGAGCCGGGAGAGGTAGGAGAGATCCGGGTCCGTACCCCTAAGCTCATGTCCGGCTACTGGAGGCAGCCGGAAGCTACTCGGAAAGCTATAGAGAGCGGGTGGCTCCGGACGGGCGATCTGGGCCATCTGGATACCGATAACTACCTCTACCTTTCGGGAAGGATCAAGGAACTGATCATCAGCGGAGGAGTCAACATATACCCTCCCCTGATCGAAAACGCGTTATCAACCCATCCTCAAATCGATGAGTTGGCGGTTATCGGCCTCCCCGACCCTCAATGGGGAGAGGTGGTAACCGCGGTGGTAGTCCCCCGACCCGGGCGCCCACCGACGTTGGAAGACCTCGGAACCTTGGTAGAGACCAACCTGGGTTCCCACATGAAACCGAAGCGGTTGATCCTGTACGGCAGACTCCCGAGAGGAGCGACCGGGAAGGTTCAGAAACACTTGTTGGTGGAACAGTTCACCCGCACAGGGTAAGGCCATTCCCGAAGGGTCTTCTCCGACGGGAACCTGTTCCTATAGGGGCGTAACTCAAGGAACACCGGTGTTAGGACAGCAGTGTCCTGAATCTTGGTTTCTTCTTGTCTGGTGGGCCGGTGTCGCGGTACGGGGGACCGGTTTTTTCTAGGAGGGTACTGAAAGACCTCGATTCGGCCCGACGTCCCAGGGTAAACTCCCTGGTCAGCGGGCGAAAGGCCAACCCACCCCCTTCTTTTCATCACCCTACCAGTCGGTGGGATAGACCAGGGAAAGCCCCGAGAACTCCACCCCTCCCGACCGCAGCCGGTGCGAGATCATCTCAATGAACAGCTCCTTCGGGATAAGGCAGTCTTCACAGGCGTCAGGCCCTGGGACGATATGCACCTCCAGCCCCCCGGATCCGGCCCGACTTACTTCCAAGGCGTATCCGTCGGCAGCCAATCCGGTAGCAAAGGTCTCGAGAGCGGCAACGGCCGATCCAAGATCAGGCTCTGGGTGGGATTCGGTGTTTCGTCCGGTGGTAACCATCATTACCTTACGTTTTCAGGATGCTATCGCATGTAGTTTGCGCCGTTGATATCGATCGTGGCGCCGGACAGATGACGGCAGTCGCCCCTGGATAGGAACACCACCAATCGGGCAATCTCGACCGGGGGAATCCACTCCCGCATGGCCAACGTTCGAGCCGTCGCTTCTTCTCCGCCGAAATCGCGGGCCGCCTCCACGGACATATCCGTCCGCACCATTCCGGGAGCGACATTGAACGCCATCACTCCCTGGCGCGCATAGTCACCGGCGACCGCTTTGGTTAGGGCCGTAATTGCAGCCTTCGAAGCGCTGTAGGCGGCGGTCCCGGCCCGCCCGGCCCGGTAAGCCAGCCAACTCGATATCGTGATGAGGGTTCCTCCGCCGTTGGCTACGAAGTGGCGCACCGCTTGCCGGGTGATGGCGGCAGGTTCGTAGACATTTACCTGCATGGTGTGGCGCCAGAGATGGTCCCATTCCTCGTCGGGCCCTTCCCAGTCGACTTCTCGCAGGATG
This sequence comes from uncultured Acidimicrobiia bacterium, assembly GCA_964516495.1. Taxonomy (GTDB): domain Bacteria; phylum Actinomycetota; class Acidimicrobiia; order Spongiisociales; family Spongiisociaceae; genus JAPPFW01. The sequence continues at coordinate 1,776 of CAZEZF010000085.1, forward strand.
GCGGCATTGTTGACCACCACGTCGATCCGCCCGAACCGGTCGACAGCTTGCTTCCATACCTCAACTCCCGCGCCCGGATGGGAATAGTCCGCCTGTACCAGGTGTTTTCGTCCGGCGGGCAACTCTCTCGTGGCCGATTCAGCCCCGGACCGAGTACTCGAGTAGTGTGCGATCACCGCGGCGCCCGCCCGACCCACCTCGCGGGCTATCTCGAAACCGATACCGCGGGAGGCACCGGTAACCAACACCACCTTCCCGTCAAGGGGTTTTCCCATCATTCCTCCTGGTAACGCGACGACTTCTTATGTCCGTTATTCCCTGGATCCGGCGCCGCAAGTCCGAACTCTCCGGTAATCCGACGATACACTCCGGTTCCAAAGCATCGTATATCGGTGGGGGCAGCGCCGCCGACTTGGCCGAGGAGGACCCATGAGAATCCGCTACATCGAACCGATCGGGATTGACATACACGTCCCGCGCGCCGTCTCCGTGCTGGAGAAGCACGCGTCGAGCGGGGTGTTCATAGAGGTAGTCCATCTCGATCTGCCGCCGGACCTGGCCGGACCGATGCTTTCCCCGGTGCCGCTCTACATGAACGAGTTGATCGCCACGGTTCTGCGGGCCGAAGAAGAGGGGGTGGACGCCGCCATCATCGGTTGCTGTTCAGACCCGGCCCTGATGGAGGCGCAACGGTCGGCGAGTATTCCGGTGATAGGTCCGCTGCAGGCCGCCGCGGCGTTGGCGGCGGGAAGGGGCCTCAACCTCGGGATGCTCTTCCCCGACGAACACGCTTGGAAGGTCACCGCCAATTGGGTAGGGCGCAACCTGAGGGCATACGGATTGGCGGATGTGGTCAGCGACATAGCGTTCGTCCCCATGCATGTCGAGGGCGAGGACACCCTGATCGGTAATCTGGAGGTAACCGCGGAGATGATCCAGGATCGGTTCCGCCGCCAACTCCTTCAGCATGGAATACCTGCCGCCAAGTCCATGCTCGAGCGGGGTCCGGTGGAAGCCATCCTGTTCGGATGCACTATCTGGGGCGGGATGATCCGGGAGGTGACCGACGAGATCGACGCGGTGTGCATCGACCCGATGATCGCATCGCTGCACCTCGCCGAAGCTCAGGTCAGGATGACGAACCTGTCCTGATCAGAACACCGGACGGGTCGGACAGGATCGTTTCTGTCCTACCCCGGCTGTATGTTGTGTTGTTTGTTAACCGTAATTACCGGCGGTCCGCTTCCGACGTCGACCTGGACCGTGTGAGGGATCAAAGTTCGTTCGAGACTGCCCCGCCAGGGGTATGGGAGGACGCGTCTCGGCCAAGGTGGTGGCGGTGGGGGAGGGCCCGCCGGGAAGGGGCCTGATGCGGCGATTTTCGCGGTCTTCGCGTAACTCAGTAACACCAGCCCCGATTTCTCATGCAGGGGTTTGGATGGTTAACCGAGAGAGGATGAAAAGAACCACATGACCTTGGGAGGGTACTGAAAAAACCCCTGCCTGCCCGGATGTCCGATAATAAACTCCCTGGTCAGCAGGCGGAGGGCCACCCGTCCTCGGCTTTTTCAGCACCCTCCTACCGTATAAGGGAACCATCACATTTCAGGATCGACCATAGTCGCCGGTTCATGGTCGGCGTTTGCGTAGGCGGCGGTCGGCTACCAATCTCATCAGCGCCTCGTCGCGAGCCAGCACATGGGCCTCACGGTTATCGAACGGTCGCCGGTCATCCAGGTCCTTCCCCACCCGTTCCACAACGTCTGATTCCCAGGGATCGTCAGCGCCTCGCTGGACCCCGAGACGGGAATAGGCCGCGCCGACACCCCGGGCGTGAGCTCTGATTCCTCCTCGGGTGTTGAGATCCACAGTCGTAAACGGACCGATCACGGACCACCGGAGTCCGAGACCCTCCGTAACCACCGATTCCAGATCCTCAGGACTGATGACCCCATCCCTCACCAGACATAACGCCTCCCGGAGCAAGGCCCCCTGCAAGCGGTTGAACACCAGGCACTCGACCTCCCGACGGATCGTGACCGGAACCATCCCCGCCGAGGCCAAGAGTTCACGAACCGAAGTGACCACCTCCGGATCGGTGAAGGGCGCCGGCGCCACCTCCACCACCTTGATCAGGTAGGGAGGGTTTCCGGGATGGACCAGGATGCAACGGGAGCGTCCTTCCAGATCGGAGGCGATGTCGGATATCGTGAGGCTGGAGGACGAGCTGGCCAGGGTTGTTCCAGCGGAGGCGAGATCGTCCAGCGACCTGAACATCTCCCGCTTGAGAGCCCGTGACTCGGGGACGCACTCCTGGACGTGGACGGCGCCTTGCACCGCTCGGCCCAGGTCCGACCCCGCCTCTACCCTGGCTATGACCTGCGCCGGATCATCATCCAGCAACCCGTGTCCGTCCAACTCGGTAAGCCGCACACGCAGTTCGGAGTGGATTGCCTCACACCGTCCGGCGTCGACCTCGTAGACCGACACTTGAAACCCTGCCTGGGAGAAGGCAACGGCCCATCCCACTCCGATATGGCCACCGCCGATGATGGCGATCTTCTGCTCGCCGATCCTCCCCGACCGGTCTCCGGCGTTCACTCCGGCGCTGTCAACCCAGGCCTACAGAGGTGACCACATCATTGAGTTGGTCGATCAGAACTTTGATCTCGGCGACCCGCTGCCGACCTTCCTCGCCCAACTCGGGGAAGGTGGTAAGCGGCGCCCTGACATCACCCATCGGGTGGCCGACCAGGGCGGCCAGCGCCTTGGAATAGCACTGATGACCGTAGGTGGGATGGCCGGCCGCGATGATGTGGTCGATCCGGTCGATGATCCGCCAGATGGAGCGGGCGTCGTCGATACGGTTCGCTTCCAGGAGTTCGAAAATCCGTCCCGAGGCCACCGGCAGGTAGTTTCCGTACGGGTTTACATACCCGATGGCGCCCAGCAGGTAGGAGTCCACCACCCACTCGCCCGCATACACCTTCATCTGCCCCTCGGAGGCTTCGATCACCTCCCTGACCCGGGATAGGTGCAGGCTGGACTCCTTGATGTACTGGATGCTCTCCAGGTTCTTACAGAGCCGCGCTACCAGGGCCGCCGACATGTCAACGTTGGAGGTAACCGGGTTGTTGTACAGCATTACCGGGACGGAGATGGCCGCATCGATGGCCGCGTAGTAGTTGAATATCTCGTCGTCGGTGGGAGTGTAGTAATAGGGAGGGATGATCATCAGCCCGTCGGCGCCCTGAGCCTCGGCCTCGCGGCTGTAACGCACTGCGTTGGGGGTGTGGGCGTTCATCGTGCCGATGATCACCGGAACGCGGCCGTTCACATGGCTTATGTACGTATCCACCAGCAGGCGGCGTTCATCGTCGTTCACCGTCAGGAACTCGCCCGTGCTGCCGAGAGCGATGAACCCCGGCACTCCGGAATCCAATTGCCAGTCGATGAAGTCCTTGAGCGCGCCGATATCGATGGCCGAGCCATCCTGGGTGAAGGGGGTGACCGTTACCGTGTAGCTTCCTCGAAATTCCTTGGCCATTGTTCCTCCGGTTGATGTCGGTCGCCGGTTCCGGTCGTCCGGCGGCGTTGCTACAAACTCTAACCAACCGGCGCCCGGATGGTGTCGGCAGGATCAGCCGGAACCAGAGTCGGGGAGACCGGAAATCGGGAACACGTCACTCCCAAGCGGCGCCGGCCACATCGGCGACGGTTACCGGACGGATCGGGGTCTGGGGAGCAAACCCGGAAAACTCGTCCACCGGCATCCCTGTCGCTTCCGAAGCGAGGGCAACCACAGACGGGCTGCAATATCGCCCCTGACACTTTCCCATTCCGGCTCTGGTTAGCCGTTTGGCCGCCCCGGCCGAGAGTGGTCCTTCAGCAAACGAGCGGCGCAAGGCGGCCAGATCCACCGACTCGCACCTGCATACCAGCGTGGCGTCGTCCGCCAACTGGGTAGTCAACGGCGTTGCCCGATAGAGGCCCTCCAACCCCTTCTGGAAACGAAGATGTCGAGCCAACCGTCTCCGCTCGGTCCGGATCAGGAGGGCGCTTTCCCGGTCGGTCAACACGCCAAAGTCGGCCAAGACGTCGGCGGCGGCGATGGTGCCCAACGATTTGGCCGCGTAGGCGCCCTTTATCCCGCCCGCGTCGCCTACCACCCAAACGGTGTCGATCGACGTTCGACCGGTGGGGCTGCGGGAGGTAACCATGGTCCCGGTGTGCGGATCTATCCGGTGAACGCAGCCCAGTGCTCGGGCTACTTCGTTAGCGGGTACGAAACCGTAGCCTAGGCATACCGCATCGGCGGGAACCTCCCGCTCGGTACCCTTGACCGGTCCACCCGAACGATCGAGTGACGAGACAATCGCCGCCTCCACCTTTCCGTCGCCTCGGATCTCGATCACCGAACTCCGATCCAGTACGGGAACCCGGCGCCGGCTCAGAGTCATTCGATAACCGAAGCCTTTTGCCACCAGTTCCGGCGCAGACAGCAGCATCCTCTGCCCGGATCCGAAGTTTCTCCACCAGCGCAGATCAGCCTGCTCGACCAGGGCGGGAACCTCGACCCCGGCCCTGACCAACTCGGAGGCGACCTGCATGTTGAGGGGACCGTTTCCCGAAAGCAGAACTTTGCGGCCTGGAGAAACCTGTCCGGACCGGAGTAACGTCTGCGCGGCTCCGGTGGTCATCACTCCGGGAAGAGTCCAACCCGGAAGCGGTACCCCTCTTTCGCAGGCCCCGGTCGCAAGGACCAGCCTGGCGGGCCGGAGACTCCACGACTCCGAGGAGCGGCACGCCATCAGATGGTCCGGGGCGAACACAGCCCACACCGTAGCCCCACCCAGTACTTGAACACCGGCTTGAAGCACCCTCTCTATAAGCTCACGGCCGGTCCGGTACTGGCTGTCCAGACGGTCGGGATGGATCCTGCGGCTCGCCGACGGCTGCTTGTAGAACTGTCCTCCCAGCTTGGAGCGCTCATCGACCAGCACCACATCGAGTCCGTGTTCGGCCATGGTCGCCGCCGCTGAGAGTCCGGCAGGCCCGCCTCCCAATACGATCACCGAAGGCGAAAGCTCTTCCCGCTCCGGAACCCTCCCCTCGGTCGCCGGAGCCGCCGCGGCTGCCACCTGGCGGCTCACGACCATTCCATCCTCGGCGCCCACCATGCATGCCAGGACCGGCTTTCCGTCGATCACGACTTCACACTCGTGGCAGGCGCCCATCCCGCAGAACAAACCGCGCCGGGTTCCGTCCCAGGTCTCGCGAAGACCGAGATGACCTTCGGCGGCTAGAGCGGCCGCTATCGTGTCGCCCGAGCCGGCCTCGACAGCTTTGCCCTCAAACGTGAATGCGAGGGTCCTATCCGGTGGATCTACCCCCGGTACGGTGACCCGCACCTAACCGTTCAGCCTCGGGCTGCGGTCGTCGCACCGTCGCCATACTTGCGACGGTAGGCGCGCCAAGTAGTGGCCCAGCGATCCGGATCGTCGAGTCCGGAACCAACCACCCGATGTATCGGTTGGTTGTGCGGAGCGGTTCTCACCAACTCGGGATCGGTGCGGGCTTCCTCACAGATGGCCGCGATGACATCCACCCAGTAGTCCAGGTCCTCGATGGACCACATCTCCCCCGCCTCGGGCGTGAACGGCTCCGGGATGAACCATGGTTCGTGGCTCATCCAGAACGCATCCACTCCGTAGTCGGTCATCCGGTTGGCGACGTCAACGGTGGTCACGCCGGTCTCCTCGGCCAGTTCCCCGAGGCTATAGCGGGTCATCTCCATACGGTGCTTATCCAGATGGTCCAAACCTTTGGTCACCCCGGGTATCTGAAGCAGGCGGGTCTCCATGTAGTTGTTGGCCAGGAGTGAGAGATCGGCCCCTTCCTTGACACCGGCGGCGCCCATGGCTCGTAACCACGCGTATGCCTTGATGATCACCGGGATGTTTCCCAGGTACTCCCTGACCTGGGTGGTTCCGGCGTGATCAGGAACATCTACGGTGTAGCCTTGCGCGCCCTTGGACACGATCGGGGTAGTCAGGTACGGGGCCAGTTCACTGGAACACCCGTAGGCGCCCACTGCGGGACCGCCGCCCGCCTTGGGCGCGCCGAAGGTCTTGTGCAACATCATCATGCAGGCATCGAAGCCGAGTTCCCGGGCCCGGATCCTCCCCATCACCCCGTTGAAGTTGGCCGTGTCGTAGAAGCAGAGCCCTCCCACGGAGTGGACGATCTCAACCCACTCCTTTATGTGAGGGTTGTAGATGCCGATGTCGTCAGGATTGTTGACCATCAGCGCCGCGGTACGCTCCGAAGCCACCGAACGCAACGCCTCCACCGATGCGTAACCCTCCTCCTCCAGAGGTAGCGTGATCACGTCAAACCCGGCGGCGGCCGCGGTCGCCGGGTTGCAGGGATGGGCTTGGGCGGTGGTGATGATCTCCCGCCGTTGCGCCAGGTTTCCCGTCGCCTCGTGATAGGCGCGGGTTACGGTGGCGTGGAGGAAGGCGGCGTCGGCGCCTCCTCCGGGTTGGAAGACGAACTGGTCCATTCCGGTCAGTTCCCGCAACATCAAATCCAGACCATGGATGACCGACAGGGTGCCTTGGAGGGTTTCTAGATCCTGGTCTGGATGCGTGTCCGCCACGAAGGGCATTCTGGTCATCGCCTCGGTCAAACGAGGGTTGTACTTCATGGTGCAGGTACCGAACAGGCTGATCCCCATCATCCCGAGAACCTCCTGCGAGAGGTGCAGGTAATGGCGAAGCACCTCCGGCTCCGACAGTTCAGGAAGATCGGCCGATTCCGACCGTCTCACCCGAGCAGGCACCAACTCGGCGGGGTCGTCAACCGTGTCGAACTCTGATCCGTCGTCGGGGAATAAGACCCCACGTCTGCCGGGCGCTCCCATCTCCATGACCAGCGGCTCGTCCCACACCGCGGCATGAAACCTTCTCAACTCTTTACCCATCAGCTCATCACCTCTTCCAGTTCTTTGACCAGCCGGTCTATGTCTTCGCGGGTGTGGACCTCCGTAACGCAGTAGAGGGCGCTCTCTCCCAGATCGGGGAAGTCGTCGCTCAGGTCACGCCCACCGAAGATGCCTCTTTCCCGGAGGCGCCGGTTGATCTGTTCGACCGTCTGGCCGGTACCGTCGAATCGGACCACGAACTCCTTGAAGAAACCGCTCGGCCATTCCACCGTTACCGAGGGGATCTCATCGATCCGGCGAGCCGCGTAATGGCTGCGCCGGAGTATGGCCTTGCCCAACTCTTCGAAACCGCTCGGGCCGAGCACGGACATGTAGGCGGCATTGGCGATCGCCCACAGGTAGACGGAGTTTCCGGTCCAATCCTTACCCTCCTCCCTCGATCCGTAGGAGCTCTGGTGGAAGAGGGTCAGCCCGAAGGCTCGCTCCCCCTCCACGGTGGTGTCCGTCAAGCTCACTTGCAGGGTCGGGTACTCCCTGGCGTAACGCTCCTCATCTCGGGTAGCGATGAACCCACCCACACCACCGCCGCCGTTCATGTGGATGCCGAGAGGTTGGGTGGTTCCCACCGCAATATCGGCCCCGTAGTCGGAAGGCGGGGAGATCACACCCAGGGAGGTGGGATCCACCCCCACGATGGTCTCGGCCCCCGCGGCGCGGGCCATGCCCGCCACCCGGGCGGGGTCATCTTCTATGACGCCCAGGTAGGAAGGGTTCTCGAAGTAGACGGCCGCAACATCGTCGGAGAGTTTGCTCCCGAGGTCGTCGAGATCGAGACGGCCGGAAGACGCCTCGAACCCCACCTTGATCAGCTCGATGTGACCGGCCTGCTCGGGGAACCCGCAGTAGGTGCGGGCGACGTCGAGGCGCTGAGGATCCATGAGCTCGGGGACGAGAACCCGGCTGCGCCCGGTCATACGAACCGCCATCCGGATGGCGTGACCGACTGCCGCTCCCCAGCTGTAGACCGGCAAGCCCACAAAGTCCATGCCGACCAACTCACCGAGCTGGCTGGCGAACTCGAACCACGCCTGATTGCGACCCAGGTCGGAGGAAGGGGTTCCCCACACGGAGGTGAGGAACTCGCTTCGCGTCCAGATCTCGTCGCATATCGCCGGCACATGGTGCTGCCAGGTACCCCCGCCCAGGAAGCTGAGGTACTTCTCGCAGTCTTGGTTCCGGCCTAATACATCGAGGAGATGACGCTTCAAGGCTACTTCCGAAGACAGGGCCGGGGGTAGTTGGAACTGTCGTTTGGTGAGATGCTCGTAGGGTATCTGCTCGAAGAGGCGATCGACATGATCGACGCCGATCGCTTCCAGCATGCGTTTCTTGGCTTCCTCCGTGGAGTTGGCCATGTATGGATGTGCTCGTTTCACTCGATCAACCTTCAGATCGCCTCATGTCCTTACAGTCTCGGATCCGGGAAACGTCCGACAACGCCGGTGGGTGAACCATGCATGGCGGGCATCCCGGTCCGTTATCGGGTATGACTATAATTGGATGAGCATCCCGAAGGCCCGGACTCCCGATTCCTAGTTCTGACGACATCCGGCTCACCGGCGAACCAGTCGTTGCGGCGCCCCTCCGGCTGGGGTTGATCGTCAACCCGATAGCCGGGATGGGAGGCTCGGTGGGCCTGGGTGGAACCGATGGCGACACCTACCTGCGGGCCGAACGGCTGGGCGCCGGCCCGGTGGCCGAAAACCGGGCCTTGCGAGCGCTTCACCACCTGGGCGACCACATACCCGATGTCGTGATCCTCACCGGTTCGGGACCGATGGGAGAACGGGTTGCTCGACGGGCGGGGTTCAGCCCGGAGGTGGTGTCCGATGCTCCTTCCCCGACCGGCGCCGAGGACACCAGGAAGTTGGCGGCGGTACTCAAATCAAGGAACGTCTCTCTCGTGTTGTTCGCGGGAGGAGATGGAACTGCCCGCGACATCGTGGGGGTGTTGGAAACAGACATTCCTATGGTGGGGATACCCACCGGCGTGAAGATGCACTCGGCCGTCTTCGGAAACACACCGGAGTCCGGCGGCGCCATGGCGGCCCGATACCTGCGATCACCCGACGACGTCCCGGTGGTGAAGCGCGAGGTGCTGGACGCTCCGACGGGTTCACCCGGCCGGGTCGCCGGATTCGCGGTTGCGTCTGTACCTTTCGCCCGCGACCTGTTGCAGCCGGGTAAGTCCACTACGCCGCTCGGCGATGACAGCTCTATTGACCGGCTGTGCACAACTATCGCTTCGGAAATGGTTGAAGGCCGAGCCTACATACTGGGACCGGGAACCACCGTGGACCGGATCATGGACCATCTCGGTCTTAAAGGTACGCTGGCGGGGGTGGATGTCGTCCGCAACGGAGGCGTCCTCCAAGCCAACGCCACCCGCGCCCAACTCCTTGAATTGTCCCGCCGGTACCCGGCGACCATCCTGCTGGGGGTGATCGGCGGCCAGGGATTCCTACTCGGTCGGGGAAACCAGCAGTTCGGCGCCGACGTGATACGGCGGGTGGGCGAGCAGAACGTCATAATCCTGGCAGGAGAAGCCAAGGTCCGGAGCTTGGACCCGCCGGTCTTGCGGGTTGATACCGGGGACGAGTCCTCCGAACCGGTGATGCTCGGTTACCGGCGTGTGCATACTGCGCCCGGACGTAGCATCGTCATGAAGGTTGTCAACTGAGATTCGGGCGCCATGGGCCTGACAACCGGTCATAGCCCTCTGAGCATCCCCCCGTCGATGGCGACAGTGGCGCCGGTCACATAGCTCGCCGCATCTGACAGCAGGAAGGCGACCACGGAGGCGAACTCCTCCGGATCCCCGTACCTTCCCAGCGGGATCGCGGCGCGAGACCGAGCCGCCACCTCCTCGGGGGTGATCCCGAGCCGGGCCGCCTTGCCCCGGTCGAGGGCCGCCACGCGATCGGTGCCGATGCGGCCCGGATAGACGTGGTTTACCCGTACCTCCGGCGCCCACTCTCTGGCCAGCATCTTCGCCAGGGCGCCCACCCCGGTTCGCAACACCGTCGAGGTGACAAGGTTGTCGATAGGCTGCCGAACAGCCGAGGAGGTCATGAACACCACCGCCGAGCCTTCTCCGAGGTAGGGCTTGGCGGCGCGCGCCAAGCGAACGGCGGACATCAACACCAGGTCTATGGCGTCTGCCCAATCGGCGTCGGACAGGTCATCGAAAAAGCCCGGCTTGGGTCCGCCGGTGTTAACCACCAACGCGTCGATCCTCCCCCCGAGACGGTCCGCCGAATCTCCCACCCAGGCCTCGATATCCGCTCCCTTTCTCAGGTCGCAGACCTGGCCGTGCACCAAGCCGCTCTCTCCTGCGGCGATCCTGGCTGCGGCAGCGGTAACCCGAGCACGGTTGCTTCCGCAGACGGAAAGGGTGTATCCCTCGTTATAGAGGCGCCGGGCGATCGCGAAACCGAGTCCGCCGGTTGCGGCCGCTACAAGAGCAGTTCTTTGGTTCATTCAGGAATCTCCCCTCTGGATGGTGGCCTCCACCGGCTACTCCCACCCACGCGGCCCCGGGACCCCTGCTTCGCCGAACACCTCCGATATGGGCCGGGCGGTGGATCGCTTGAGCCTGCGAAGAAGGTGATCGAGTTCCAGGTGATCGAGTTTGCCGAGTTTCGGCGCAGGAAACCGGGTCTGGGCGGTGGTGATGGCCTTGCGGCGGCGCAGGAGTTCCTTCCTCACGCTGATACCCATCCGGTATTCGTGCCGGTTGATGGGAAGATACTGATCGAACAGGTCCTCGGCTTCGTTCACATGTCCTGACCCATACATGGCGATGACACTGGCCAGCACATCGGGGAAGGCGAAGCCGGTCATGGCGCCGTCGGCGCCCCTCATCAATTCCTGGAGCAAATGGATACCGTTGTTACCGGTCAGGATCGTCACCCGCCGCTGCCCTTCCGCTTCCGCTTTACGAACCGCGGTGATCTTGCCAAGGCCCGGTTCGTCTTCCGCCTTCAACATCGTCACCGTCGGACATCTTTCCACAATCATGCTCCAGGCGGTGGTGGACAGATGCACGCCGTTCGCCTTGGGGTAGTCCTGTACACAGATGGGCGTGTCGCCCAGCACTTGCGCGGCAGCCTCGAAGTATCCGGCCACCCGCTCATCTCCGGCCAGACCGGGGAGCGGTTGGAGTAGCACACCGGCGGCCCCCAGGGACATGGAGAAGTCGGCCAGTTCGCCCGCCCGGGCAAGAGAGGGATCGGAAACCCCTACTATGACCGGAACCCGACCGTCGATGGCGGCCATCGCCTCTTCGACCACCGTGCGGGCTTCCTGCTCGGTCATCCGGTTGGCCTCACCCATAACGCCTAGCAGAGCGATACCGCTGGACTCACAGGAGATGTAGAAGTCCATCAAGGGTCCGATGCCTGGTAGGTCGATATCCCCGTCATCGTCCAGCGGGGTAACCGCGATGGCAACTAGACCCGAGGTAGGCATGGAATCGGTCATTTACGCCGGTCCTTTCTTGTCAACAGAATCTCGTAGGGTTGACGCTGCGAACCAGAGCGCCGCCCGGCAGGGCTCAACCACCGGTAGATGCAGATCAGCCTGCAGGCGATCACGCAGGTGTGTCATGCCGGTACATCCGAGGACCACCACATCGGCGCCCGATCGGGCCAGCACCTTCCCGGCTTCGAATACATCCCGGTAGGACTCCTCGCTTTCGAGGTCCAACACTCCTCGTCCGGTAGCGACATCTTTGACAACTCGACCGGCGACCCCGATCCGCTTCCAGTAGCGGTCATGACGGGGCAGGGCTTCCTCAACCGCGGAGATGATCCCCACCCGCCGTCCCCGCGACATCGCCGCCAGGACAGCCGACTCCGCTATTCCGAATGCGGGCGCTTCGAAACTCTCCCTCAACCGGTCTAATCCCGGATCGGAGAAACATGCCACCACATACGCATCCGCCGGGTTGTCCCGCGCCGTTTCGATCATGGGTTCAACGGCGGCCATCACCTCGTCGTCGCTTTGGATAGCGGCCGGCCCGCCCCGGCTGGTTACTACCCGAGCCTCTACCCGGAGGTCACCGGCTATCGGTTGGACAGCGTCGTCGATCTGCTTCGAGACGTGTTCTGAACTGTTGGGGTTTACCACGACAACTCGTCCGTACATCGGCGCCACACTACCTGATCGCAATAGATATTCCCATGTTGCGATTACGCCTGGATGTCGAATCAAGGTTGAGGCGGCGTAGGGTGACGGTAGGAAGTCTCCGCCTCAAGAGAAACCGACCTCTATATAACCGACCTCTATATATTCGTAAAGAACCTCAAGCCGGTCCGCCAACTGTTCTGTCGTATCACTTAGGAGGGTGTTGAAAAAATGACCGGGGTGGATTGCCTCTTCGTCCTCTTATAATCACAATCGGAACCAGGTTCCGCCGCGCCAGGAGGACTGACCCCATGGTCCACGCACCGCCCAGAGTTCCAACAGTCGAAGATGCTCGACAGGCTGCCGAGATTCTGGCCGGCGCCGGCGCCGGGCAGATCGTTCTGTTCGGATCCGTCGCCCGTAGGGCCGCCACTGAGGGAAGCGACATAGACCTGGTGGCGATCTACGACGACATCGATTACGCCAGGCGAGCCTCCCTCACCGACCGGCTCGAAGCAATGGTCTCGTCGGCGACCGGACTCCCGGTAGCGGTGTATGTGACAGACCGACCGGAGTGGCGGATGAGGACGACTCGGGTACACACATCGATGGAAGCGCGCATCGCCGAGCAGGGGATCGTGTTAATCGAGAAAGAGGCGGGTCGGGTCGACTGGAACAAGGAGATGGTCATGCCGGAAAGTGACTACGAGCAGGGGCTCTACCGCTTAGGACGGGTCAACGAAGGCTTGGTGAAACTCGCAAACGCCCTGGAACCAGGCAAGATGGAGCTTCTCTTCACTGACTTGGGCGACGACGAAGAGGCCGAATTGGCGAGAATCGGTCGGATGCTCACTCTAGGCGGCGCCGGCCACACGGTAACGGAACAATCGGTTAAGGCTCTCGTCCACCTGACCGAGAAACGAACGCGTGACCTCAAAGGACATCACATCGAATATCTGATCGAACGAATCGGGTCCCGAACCATGAAATCACATGTCAAGTCCTTACTAACCCCACCCGGACCGGAAGCGATCACGCCTTGGCACTGGTGGGAACGCTACCACCGGCCGGGTACCAATCCGGACCCCACACCCTTGACGGTCATGCCTGTCATTCGCGCAGCCTGCCGCCTAGGGGCCTATACCGCTACCCGATTCGGCTCTGATTCTCCCACCCGCGCAATCAACGCGACTGTAGCCGTAATCAAGCAACACATCAGAACCAAGGACCTGCTCTCGGGGCGGGACCTACCGACCTGACACCGGCCGGTATTCGCTAGCCCCGATTTTTCATGCAGGGGTTTGTATGGGTAACCGAGCGAGATGCAAAGAACTCTCTGACCTGGGACGATAGCTGTTTGGTGGCCTCTACTGGCCGGG
>CAZEZF010000086.1:0-15282 GCA_964516495.1 uncultured Acidimicrobiia bacterium
TATTGCATCTTTCTCGGCTACCCAATCAAACCCCTGCATGAAAAATTGGGGTTAAACATACGCTAAGAGCCACGTCTACCTAACACTTGCACCCTTGAGCCTGCCGAGGTCCTACCTCCTAGGAGGGGTACTGAAAAACCCGCTGCCGGCCCGACGCCCGATAGTAAACTCCCTGGTCAGCGGGCGGAAGGCCACCCCACCCCGTCTTTTCAGCACCCTCTTAGTTACTCGTCCCCGTTGTCGCGTCGAGCCCGAATGCGGACTCGACTGTTCTGATCGTGTTCTCGTCGCGGAGTTTGCAGGCGACATGCTGTGAGGAGAAGAGTCCCTTCTCCCAGATGGCTTCCGTGATGGGTCGGGTGCCGAGCCACTCGACCGGTACGACCATCTCGACCAGTTCCGGGTTTTCCGAAGCGGCGTCCTTCCACCGCTCGGCGCTCAGTTCAGGTTGATCGACGAGGGCACGGAGCTGCCCGTCGATCTCGACTCTGGCATCGCGAGCAGGGATCATCTCGCCGGTGACCCGGCCTATCCCGACGTAGCCGGCGCCGCCCACGTACGCGAACACACGCATTCCCGCTGCGAGATGCCGGAACGGTTTCCAGTAGCGTGATCCGCCACCTGCGCTCAGGAGCCCGTACTTCCTGGCTATGGACCAGCGGTCGGGCTGCTCGGCACGGTCGAGCACGCAGTAGAAGTCACGGCCGTTCCACGGCCGGCTCTTGTTGCCGGAGGGCCGCTGGGTCGTGTCTCTGGCCATCTGGGGGTCGAGCAACCAAGTCCGAGCCAGGTATTGACGATCGCCGTCGCTGAAGTGGCGGAAGAACACGGCGTTGATTGGCACGCCGTAGGAGTCTGCGAGAAACTCGACGATGCGATCTGACGTCGGGTCGAGCTCGGACGCGATGATCGTGAACTGCTGGTCAGCGTTGACCACGTCCGGTAATGGGCTGTCGAATCGCTCGGCGAACGCCTCGCCGAGATCGGTTTCGTCATCATGGTCGTGGGCGTAGATCTGCTCGAGGTCCTCGATGCCGAGATCCTGCACCCAGGAGCCGTAGTCGAGTGTTTGAGCGACAACGTCGCGAGGGGTCCGATCACGTTTGAGTTCCAGGACATGGGCACGGCCGTCAGCATCGAGGGCGAGAAGATCGATGAATCCGCCATATCTGGTCCTTACTTGCCGTCCAATCACGAGGAGGTCGATCCCGCACATGCCGGGGTCTTCAGCGAGCATGTCCTCGAGGCGCTGCTCCGAAACGAGCGGAGATGACACCAGTTGCAGCGGTCCGGCATCCGTCATCCGCCAGATCGCCATCTCAACAGCCATGCAAGTCCTTCCCTGCGCCAAGCCGACATCATGCCACACCCCCACCTCCAGCCACGCATGGGGAGTGAGCTCCAGCGAGCCATCACCCCTAACGCTGCCAGTGAGCGTCTCGTCCCACCCAACATCCACAAACCCCAGATCAGAAGGATACGCGACCGGATGCGCCACCATACGCGATTGAACGCGAACCGCGAGGAGACAAACGGGCCCCGGCCACTGGGGACGAGTACCGGCCCGCTGAGGCTCATGGGACATGTGTCCCCCGAACGCTGGGGGCTAGGCTTGTCTGCCGGTCCCTGCCCCCATCCCTGAAGAACCCGACCCGCCCGAAGGCGGATACGCGACCCTTGGGGGGTGGATGCGCGACCGGTCGGCTGAACGCAACTACCAAGGGGGCGGATCCGTGACCGGGTTCAGGCTCTCCCCGATGTCAAAGCCGGTTGAATACTGCGCAGTCTAGGGGGGCGGTTAGTGGGTGATCTCGCTGAGCCATTTTCCCTGGTAGTCAGTGGTTTGTGGCACAGTACGGAACGGTATGGCATCGATCTTAGGTGGAGCTGAGGGGATTTGAACCCCTGACCCCCTCGTTGCGAACGAGGTGCTCTGCCGAACTGAGCTACAGCCCCTGACTCGGCTCTATCCTACCTTGTCCACTTCGGTTATGGTCACCGCTTGATACGCAGCCCGGCGATGTCCTTACGGAGCCGTTCCGCCACCAGGGCCGAGGTAAGGTCGGACCTGCTACGTTCCGTCAGGCTGCGTGCGACATCGGTGGTCCGGCGAAGGCCTCCCGTCATGCCATCCGGGTAGTCGAGAGCTGCCAGCATGTCCACCACCGCATCCATCGCGGCCAGCAACCGTACCGCTTCGTCAAACTCGTCGTTCCTGAGGTGGTCGAGCAGTTTACGTCTGATCTCCCCCACCGCCTCGCCGAGACCTTTGAGGTAGGGGATCATGGTGGTTCCCAGTTCGCCTGCGGTCGGAAGTTCGTTACCGTCCGCCAACGCCATGTACAGATGGGCTTCCGCGTATTCCTTGGCGGCGTCGTGGAGGATGCCGATGTTTATATCAGGGTGGGCGGACATGGCCGCGGAGGATTCGGCCAGCAGCAGCCCGGCTTCCACCAGTAGTGACTCGGCATCCTCAACCTCTCCCCGGTGCGTCGAGCGTATCGCCCGAGCGGCGAACTGAATTACCCGCCTGCCGTTGGCGATAGCCGTCTCACGCGCAGTGAACTTGGGGTCGAGTTCTGCCCGCGCAGCCGTTTCGATGGAAGAAAGGTCAGGGATAGCCATTCTAACGGTACGAAGCGGCTCTCGCCGGCGGACTGTACATGTACTCGGGTCGGGCCTGGTCGTAGATGCTCAGGGAGGCGAGATCATTGATCCTTCGCAGGGTGAGCCGACGCAGAGTAGCAACGTAGACGAAAAGGGCTAGGACTGCCATGACATGGAGTACCAGCAATCCGGTTCCACGGAACATCAGGAATACGGCCAGGGTTCCAAGGACCGTTAGCGCCAGTCCGGTTAACCATCTCCTCCTCCGGGCGAGTATCTCATGGTGGCGCGCTCCGGCGACGACATCATCCTGTGTGAACGGGGTCGTGGTGCGAACGTCGCTCGCCAGCCCGCTTCCTTCAACGGCCCGACTTGCTACTCGGGGCTTGCTTCGAAAAGCGGACTGCCGGTCAGCCCACATAGGGGGGATCAGGAATACCGCCCAGATGGCGCCTATCATGAGGAACAACGCCCAGAGCATTGCGGTTGGTGTGCCTCCTGTCCGTCAGTCGTTCGATAGGTTAAGACTTTGGAAGGTCACTACCAAGGATTTCGCGAACTATCCGGTCCGTTTTCTTCTCGCTGTCCAAACACCACTCTCGCCGCCCGACTATGGCGTCGATCCGATCATGGTCGACAGCAGGGTCGTATCGGTGCGGCTTGACAGCTTCGTGCCCGGGTAAGGACGAGTTCAACTCGCGGGTATCGACCACGATCCGCTACGCCCACCTGACTTGCCAACCAGTCGAATTCTCTCGATCCGGGCACCCCGTTCCACCCCCTTGACCATGTCATACAGGGTCAGCGATGCCACCGCCGCGGCGGTTAGGGCTTCCATCTCCACTCCGGTCCGGTCCGAAGTGCGCACTGAAGTTCTGATCAGAACCCCCGAATCGTTTCTTTCCAGATCTACTGTTACATCCGAGAGCGATAACGGATGGCAGAGAGGGATAAGGTCGGAGGTCTTCTTGGCGGCCATTATCCCGGCGAGCCGCGCCGCGCCGATAGCGTCACCCTTAGGGAGACGACCCCGGAAGATCAGCTCCAGAGTCTGGTCGGACAGGGTCACCACCGCCTCGGCGGACGCTCGGCGATAGGTCACCGGTTTGTCACCGACATCCACCATTCTGACCTGCCCGTCCTCATCGGTGTGGGTGAGTGCGACCCTAGCCATTGAGTGCTTCCTCCATGCTTCGGGTAGCCGGGGAGCGGAAGAGTTCGGCGGTGACCGCATCTCCTTCTCCGACATTTCCGGTTCCGACGGGTATCACGGCAAAGGCGGCAGCTCTCGCCAGGGAGGAGAGCACGTTGGACATCTGGTCTCCGCTCCTCCTCACGAACATGACCCCGTCGACCATTTCGGTAATGACCCGCGTAAACACCACCTTGGCGGGATCGGTTCTCCACCGCTCTGAAGAGACCGCAGGAACCTGTGGTCGGAAGATCATGCTACAACCCATCATGTGCAGCAGGGCCGGACGGACGAACTGCTCATAGGCCACCATCACCGAAACCGGGTTACCCGGTAGGCCGAGCAACGGCGTTCCGCTTATGTGTCCGAAGGCGAAGGGTTTGGCCGGTTGCATGGCCACCTTCCAGAAATCGACCGTGCCGAGTTCGGCGAGAATCGTCTTGACCAGGTCGTATTCTCCCATGGAGACCCCGCCGGATGTGAGGACCATGTCGGCTTTCTCCGCTCCCCTGCCCAGGCTTCGTCGCAGTTCATCGGCGTCGTCGCCCACGATGCCGAGATCAACCACCTCGGCGCCGAGTTGCCGGAGCATCCCGGTGAGCAGCGGCCGGTTGGTGTCCCGGATCTGGCCGGGACCCAGCCTTTCGGTATCGGGCGGTAGCACCTCATCTCCGGTGGACAGGACGGCCACCCTCGGTCGTCTCCGAACGGTGGGTTGAATGCCGAGGGAGGCAAGAACCGCCACATGGCGAGCCGTGAGCATCTCGCCGCTATCGAACACCGGCGCGCCACACGCCAGATCCCCGCCGGCGGGACGGACGGCGGTTCCGGGGGCTGTGGCAGCCAGGATATTGACCGAGTTGTCGCCTGGTTCGGTGTCCTCGACCTTCACGACGGTGTCTGCGCCGGTCGGCATGGGAGCGCCGGTCATTATCTTGATGGCCGTTCCCGGAGTCACCTCGGCTTGTGCGACATGTCCGGCAGGCACATCCTCGAGCAGGCGCAGGATCACCGGAGCGGACCCCACGTCGGCACCTTGGACAGCGTAACCATCCATAGCCGAATTGGTGAAGGGAGGCACGTCATGAGGGGCGCCGACCGGAGCAGCCAGAGCCAAGCCGAAAGCATCGTCGAGCGATACTTTCACGACCGGCAACTCAGGTACCGCATCCAACACATCTCGCTGGGCTTCGGCCAGTGGACGCATGTTTGTCTACTCCTCCAGAAGGTTCTTCATAGTTGATCTCAGTTCCTCACCGTAGTCCGGGCTGGCCGCGGCCAAGGCGAGGTTGGCGTGGACGAATCCTTGCGGATGTCCTACATCCAGTATTTCGACATTCGTCAGGAATGCCCGGCATCGACCCTGAAGAGCCAAGGCGTTGATAGCGTCGGTAAGTTGTAGTTCCCCTCCGAATCCGGGCTGCACCGATTCCAGATGGTCGAACACTTCGGGCATGAACAGGTACCGTCCTTGTATGCAAAGCCGAGACGGCGCCCTGCCGGGGAGGGGCTTCTCCACCGCGCCGCGTATATCCAACACACTTCCGGTGTGGAACTCCCGGGGGTCGACCACGCCCTTGTGATGCAGCATATGCGTAGGCAGTCGGCGAATACACACCACCGAACGGCGGCTCTCCGCAACGGTGGCCAGATCGGGGAGGATGGAATCTCCTGGGCGGATCAGATCGTCTGCGGTCATAACGAAGAATGGTCGATCTCCCACCGCCTCGCGTCCCGTTAGGACCGCATCCCCCAACCCATCGGCCTGTTGCTGGATGACCGAGCGAACCGTGGCCCCGGCCAGATGCGGCAGGTCGTCGAAATGGCGCTCGATCATTCCTCCGGTGTCCGGATCCACCACCACGATTACCTCGGTAACCCCCGCCTGCACTGCTTCTTCTACTACCCATTGGATGCTTGGACGGTCGACGACCGTAAGCAGCGCCTTGGGTATGGCGTTGGTCGCCGGGCGCATCCTTGTACCTCGGCCGGCGGCGGGTACCAGCGCTACCTCCACTTTCATCGGGACCCTCTATACCTTGATTCCGGACGGGAAAGGTCGCTGTCAACAGAGATTATGTGGCAAAGCGACCGAGACGGGGCTTCGGCGCCGGCAGGCCGGGGGGATATCGGAGACTCCAAGACGCCCAACTTATGCCGGAACCGGTTCTGGTTGCATCACCGGGCGAGCCTGTTCTCGGCGCCTGATCGGAGTCTTGCCAGGTTGGAACGATGGCGATAGAAGATCACCGCCACGATTATGGCAAACCACCCGACGGCGGCATAACCGATCCCCGCCAGCAGCAGCGCGGGGACCGTCACCAGTACCGCAGCGAGGGATCCGACGGCTGATATCCGGGTGACCGCCACGCCCACCACATATACACCGATCATTACAACCATCACCAAGGGTGACAGGACGAGTACCACTCCACTGGTCGTAGCTACTCCTTTACCTCCACGGAATCGGTGAAAGACCGGATAGCAATGGCCGATAACCGACCCCACTCCGGCTAGAGCGGCCATGGTCGGGTCGCCGGCAATCAGTCCCAGAGAGGACGGCAGCAGTCCCTTGAGTAGGTCACCTATGTAGACGGCGGCCGCCGGACCTCTGCCCATGGCGCGCAGGATGTTGGACGCTCCGGGATTGCCGCTCCCGACTGATCGGATGTCGACCTTTCCGACCCTGGCTATCAACAGAGCGGTGTTGATGCTTCCGATAAGGTATGCGAATACGAGGAGGGCGCCTACGCCGAGCAATGTCACCGAGATCATTCTATCCGGACGCTGGTATGATTCCGACACGGTGATCCAGCCGGACGCCCCAGGCCCGGCAAACCCCTACCGGAGACCTTGAATGCCTACCTATGTGTACGAATGTAAGAACTGCCAGCACCGATTCGAGATATTCCAGAGCTTCAAGGCTGATCCTCTGGATACCTGTCCGGAGTGCGAGGCCATAGCCCTTCGCAAGGTGCTGTTCCCGGCCGGGGTGGTCTTCAAAGGCGCCGGATTCTATGTAAACGACTCACGTGCTTCTAGTTCAAGGCCCTCCACCAGGGAGAAATCGGAATCCGGGTCTGATCCGGGCAAGAAGGAAGGCAAGGGTAGGGAAGGCAAGGGCAAAGACTCCGCGTCGGCGGATGAGTCCAAGCCGAAAAAGGAACCCGCCGCATCGGCCGCCGGCAATAAATCCTGAGGTCCGGCAGAGGTACGGGGAAAGTGCCGACCAACCCACCTGACCCCTCGACACCCCATGTGAAACTTCCCGGTCGGGGGACGGCGCGCCAGACCCCGTCGCCCGTCATTCTCAGCACTTTTCCGACGGTCGTCCATACCCGACTACGCCCGGTTTCGTGCGTGCCCCGAGTCGGGCGCCGCTGGTAGATCATGCACTCGGTGGTGGGTGTAATCCTCGCCGGCGGCCGCTCCACCCGGATGGGATTCGACAAAGCCGGTTTCGAGTTGTCCGGACGCCCGATGGCGCAGTGGGTGGCGGACGCAATGCAGGACTTCAGCAAGGTCGTCATGGTGGGTCGTAGCCGGGGCGTGGCGGACCTGGATGCTATACCCGATCTCCGGTCTGGTCCTCGAGGACCGTTGAGCGGCCTTCAGACGGCTCTGGAGGTCTTTCGGTCGCCTCTGGTAATGGTGGCGGTCGACCAACCTCTGGCCAGACCGGCCACACTAAGGAGATTGTCCGAGTTTGCCCGAGCCGACCGAACGGCGGTGTGCATCGACGGGAAACCACAGGTGACGTGCGCCGCTTACTCCACGGGGTGCCTAGAGGAGGCGACCCGTCTCCTTGAAGTAGGTGGCTCTCTTCAACAACTGCTCGACAGGACGCCTTGGACGAGGCTGACCCGCGAAGTCTGGTCGGCATGGGGAGAAGACGGGCGTTCATGGTATTCGATGGACACGCCCGACTCGGTGTTGCAGGCCGAACGGAGGTTTCGGATCGATCTGCTGGGCAGGGCCTGATAGACAAAGGACCGGGTAGGACCCCCGATCTGTTTCCTGACTGGTCGTCCTGCCCGGCAACCCTCTTCCCAGTGGCGCCGCCTTGGGGTACCTTGCGGTAGTGCTGTGGATGTCTCGACCTCAATACGTTCGGTGGATTCTCGTTGGGATGTTGGTGATTGTGAGTCTCTGGCTGGAGCTCCGCCCCACTTCAACCGTAAGCCACCCGTACCTGACCCGTGATCTTGTACGTGGTGAACCGGTCGCCGAAGCATTGGAATGGCGGGAGATCGCCCGCGGAGTCCTGGACTCCGTTCCCGGTACCGGCTTTGCCAGTCGCAAGCTGGCGGGAGGCCAGCCGCTCCTTCCGGGTGATACCGTAGAGGTTGCCTTGGAGGTCCCCGCGGGTTGGTGGCTACTCGACCTGGCGGTCCCGTCCGACGCGACGATCGGCACACGGATAAGTCTCGTTGTGCGGCCTTATGACGGGCAGCAACCGGCGGCGCCTATCGGCGGGATCGTCACCGCGGTCCGTGCGGGCGAGTACGCAGGAGATCCTCCGATCGGCGCGGTGGCGTTCCCGCCTGACCTTGCGGCTGCTGCGGCGGTTGCTATTGCCGAGGATCGGGTTTCGGTTCTGGTGGATGCCTCCGGCGTCTAGCCCCAATTTTTCATGCAGGGGTTTGAATGGGTAACCGAGCGAGATACAAATTACCCACATGACCTGGGACGATAGCTGCGTGGTGGCCTCGCCAGGGGCGGGGTGCGTCCATCATCCGAAGGTGAACGCCGGGACATCCCGTGAAAATGGGCTTGACGTGGCCTTTTTGAGTTCGGTGTGTCTGGGGCATGAAGAATCAGGGCTAGGAGAGTCGCCCGATGACTTGACGCCGATTCAGGTGAAGAACGACCGTGTACCCCGACAATCATCACTATGTCTCGATAGATCAACTGGCCGGAGGGGGGAGTCGGGACTTGTAGCCCGGCGGATCATGGCTGACTATTCCCGATAGCGGCCGATCCGGGAGGGCTCACCCCATTGGGCGCGACATTTGGACCATGATGTTCGTTTGACATGGCAACTCGGTCGCTCGCAGCTAGCTTAGGCCTGTGTTGGACGCGATTATCTGGGGCCTGATCCAGGGCCTGACCGAGTTCCTGCCGGTATCGTCGAGCGGTCATCTACGCCTGGTTCCCGATCTGATCGATATGCAAGCGCCCGACCTGGCCATTTCCGCAGTGCTACACCTGGGAACGTTACTCGCGGTGGTGGTGTACTACCGGGCAGACCTCCTATGGATCGTACGGGGGCTGAGGAGAGACCCTGTTCCCAGAAGGGTCGCCGGGTCGTTGGCGGTGGCCACGATCCCGGCGGCTCTGGCGGGAGTGATGTTGGGGCCTGCGGTCGAGCGATTCCAGGAGTCGGCGAAGACTGTAGGAGTCGCCTTGTTGGTGACGGGGCTGGTCCTATTTCTGACCCGGTTTATCCCACCCCGAACAGGCAGAGTTGAAGGTTTTACGCCGGTTAGGGCATTCGGTGTGGGACTATTCCAGGCGCTGGCCCTCCTGCCGGGGATCTCACGATCCGGAGCGGTGATAGCCGTCGGCATGCTGAAGGGCCTCTCTCCCACCGAGGCCGCCCGGTTCGGGTTTCTGATGGCGGTCCCGGTGACCCTGGGCGCCGGAGGACGGGAGGCCCTTAACCTCTCGCTCGCCGGTGTATCCATCCCGCAAATGATCATGGGTACCTTGGTGGCAGCCCTATCCGGTTACTGGGCTATCTCGGTGCTTGCCAGGATTCTCGCTCGAAAAGGTCTGTGGCCGTTCGCTTTCTACTGCTGGACGGCCGGAACCGTCGCCTTGGTCTGGCTTTGACCATCCTCCGGTCTCGGATCGGCGAATCGCCGCCCCCCGGCGCCGGATACCGGTTTCAGCCGATCCGCAGTTCGGGATGCGTTCTGATGCGCGGTCGGGTATTGACCAGGTGACGGGCCAACGCATCGAAGGCGGTGCTCGCTTCGCTATCCGGGGCGGCGACACTGACCGGTTCCCCCCGGTCCGCTCCGGCTCGCATGGCGGTCAGGATCGGGATCTGCGCCAAGAGTTCCACTCCGGACTGCTCCGCCAGAGCCGCCCCGCCCCCTTCTCCGAATATCGGATAGCGCTTCCCGTCGTCGCCGGTGAACCAACTCATGTTCTCCACGACTCCGATGAGCTTCTGGTCTACGCGATCCGCCATGCGAGCGGCGCGCGATGCAACCCGGTGGGCGGTGGGCTGGGGAGTCGTCACCAACAAGACCCTGGCTCTCGGAACGAACTGCGAGATGGAGATGGCGACATCCCCTGTTCCGGGAGGCATATCGATCAGTAGGAAATCGGGATCGTCCCAGAACACATCGGTAAGGAACTGTTCCAGGGCTTTGTGGAGCATGGGACCGCGCCAGACCACCGCCTGGTCGTCGGGCACGAAGTAGTCGATGGAGATGACCGCAACCCCGTGGGCGCGGAGCGGAAGGATCGAATCGGCTATCACGGTCGGGGCGCCGTCGGCCCCCAGCATCTTGGGTATCGAATAACCCCACACATCCGCGTCGATAACCCCCACGGTGTGTCCTTGCGAGGCGAGGCTGACCGCTAGGTTGGTGGTTACCGATGACTTGCCGACTCCCCCCTTGCCCGAGGAAACGGCCACGACGTAGGTGGTGGAACCCGGTCCTCCGACCGGTCGCTTCTCTCCCCGCACCTTCGCCATCAGGCTCTCCCGGTCATCATCTGTCATCAGATGGTGTTCGATCCGCACGGAGCGAATCCCGTCGACCGATCTAGCCGCATCGGTGACAGCTTCGATCAAACGGTGACCGGGAGCGCCGGGAACGGGGATGTCGACGTCGATAACGGCAGTCCCAAAGCGCCTTATCCGTACCGACCGGACATAGCCGACGGTCCGCAACGGTCGATCAAGAATCGGGTCTGTGGCGGCGGCGAGGGCTTCCTCCACCAACTCTTCTCGTGACCTGCTCATCGGAAATACGGGAATCGTCGGCGACGCGTCTCTATTCCGACCATTAGGACCCCTGTCTAGCTTGTCTCCTTCCATCATAAGCCTTTTTGCAAGGGCTCTCATTCGGTGCCGGAGCGGCGCGGCGCTCGCGAACGAAGCGAGCCATACATGTGGCCGGGTTGGTGGGCCGGTGCATCTCTTCCGTTCGCCCTTACACCGGTAATCGCGGTTAAGCAAGCGCAAGATGCTCAGTAAGCGCCTGCATCGGACGAAGTTATCGGCTTCGATCAACCCGTGTAACCCACTTCGAGGGCATGGGTCACTTACAATCGGGGGTGCAAATGTGTTAGGTCACCGGAGAGGTGATCCGCATTTGATGTGATGTAGACGAGGCGGAGTGAGGAACATGACCAGTACGACACATCAGAATCCGTTTGAGGCGGCCACTCACGTTTCGACACCCTTGGGCAACCGTGTGATCCATCGTTTGGACGTTTTGCGAGATCACGGGGATATCGAGACCCTGCCTTACTCGATCAAGGTGTTGCTTGAAGCAGCGTTAAGGAATTGTGACGGTCGGATAGTCGCTCCCGAAGATGTCATCGCCCTGGCTTCGTACGACGGCGCCAAGGTGACCGAAACGGAGATCCCGTTCTCACCGGGCCGGGTGGTGTTGCAGGACTTCACCGGGGTACCCGCCGTCGTGGACCTGGCCGCGATGCGTGATGCGATAGTCAGGATGACCGGTGATGTCGCCCAAGCCCGGAAGGTCAACCCGCTGGTTCCCTGCGATCTGGTCATCGATCACTCCGTCCAGGTTGATGCGTTTAACTCAAGCCGGGCATTGAGCATCAATTCGCAACGCGAGTTCGAACGTAATCAGGAACGGTATGCCTTCCTCAAGTGGGGCCAGTCTGCTTTCGACAACTTTCGGGTAGTCCCGCCCGCCACCGGAATCGTCCACCAGGTGAACCTCGAATACCTGGCCAAGGTGGTTTGGGATGCTGGAAACGAGTTGTATCCCGATTCGGTAGTGGGAACCGATTCTCATACCACGATGATCAACGGGCTGGGTGTGCTCGGCTGGGGGGTAGGCGGGATCGAAGCCGAGGCGGCGATGGTCGGGAGACCGATCTTCATGCTGGTTCCCGAAGTTGTGGGTATGCGGCTCACCGGCAGGCTCCCGGAAGGTTCCACGGCTACCGATCTGGTCCTGCGGGTAACCGAGATGTTGCGTGAACACGGGGTGGTGGGAAGGTTCGTCGAGTTCTACGGTCCCGGCCTGGACTCGATGCCGGTAGCCAATCGGGCCACCCTCGCCAACATGGCGCCGGAATACGGGGCGACGTGCGGGTTCTTTCCGGTGGATTCCCAAACCATCGCCTACCTGGAGTTGACCGGGCGATCACCCGAACAGATAGAGACGGTGGAACAGTACGCCAGGATTCAGGGAATGTGGCGGGAGGACAGCCGCAAGATCGTCTACTCGTCCGTGCTGGAGTTGGATATGGGCAGTATCGAGCCCTCCCTTGCCGGGCCTCGCCGCCCCCAGGATCGGATCGCCCTATCGGAAATGGGCGAGCAGTGGTCAAGGGATCGGGAGACCACCTTTGCGGGCCACGGCCGTTCGGGTGCAGCGGAGGAGGTCACCGCCGACGGGGAGACCTTCGACCTTGCCAACGGAGCGGTAGTCATCGCGGCGATAACCAGCTGCACCAACACCTCCAATCCCGAGGTGATGGTCGGCGCCGGCCTAGCCGCGCGCAAGGCGAGAGAATTGGGGCTGGCCCGAAAGCCCTGGGTCAAGACCTCGCTTGCTCCCGGTTCCAGAGTGGTGACCGAGTATCTGGAGCGGGCCGGCCTCATGGAGGATCTGGAGGCTATCGGGTTCTTCAATGTGGGCTACGGCTGCACCACCTGTATCGGAAACTCCGGTCCTCTCCCCCAACCGATAGCCGCCGCCATCGAGAGTCATGATCTGGTGGTGGCGTCAGTGCTTTCCGGCAACCGCAACTTTGAGGGCAGGATAAGTCCCCATATCAGAGCCAACTACCTGGCGTCTCCTCCCTTGGTGGTGGCGTATGCTCTGACCGGAAGGATTGACATCAACCTGGTGACCGAGCCGCTCGGCCAGGGTAGCGACGGTCGGGACGTCTACCTGCGGGACATCTGGCCCGATCCCACCGAGGTTGCCGCCATCGTCTCCCGCTCCATCACCCCCGAACAATTCACCGAGCAGTATTCCACGGTGTTCGAGGGTCCTCCCGAATGGCGACGGATCACTACGGAAGCGTCCGACCTTTACAGCTGGGACCCTTCCAGCACATACATACAGGCACCGCCCTTCTTCGACGGCCTTACCGTGGAGAAGGATGTGATCGAGTCTATAAGGAGCGCCCGAGTGCTGGTGATGGTCGGAGACTCGGTGACAACCGACCACATCTCCCCGGCGGGGGCTATTCCGGTCGACACCCCGGCCGGCGTCTACCTGAGAGAATCCGGGGTGTCCGAGTTGATGTTCAACAGCTATGGATCACGGCGGGGCAACGACCGGGTGATGGCGCGCGGCACCTTCGCCAACCTACGGGTCCGTAACCTCCTGGCCCCCGGTACCGAAGGCGGTTGGACGACCGACTTCGGGGATGGGCAGGTCAAGAGCATCTATGAGGCGGCCATGAACTACCGGTCGGCCGGCATCCCCACCATCGTGATCGCCGGGGCCGACTACGGGATGGGGTCCAGCCGGGATTGGGCGGCCAAGGGTCCGTTTCTCCTCGGGGTCAAGGCAGTCATCGCAGAAGGCTACGAGCGAATCCATCGGTCGAATCTGATCGGGATGGGAATCCTCCCTCTCCAGTTCTTGGACGGTGAAAGCGCCGACTCGCTGGATCTGGATGGAACGGAAGAGTTCGATATCCATATCGACGACGGGCTTCGACCACGCAGCGAGGTTGTGATCGATGTGAACGACGGTGGTACATCAAGATCATTTACTGCGTTGGTTCGGATAGATACCCCGGTGGAGGTGGACTACTACCGAAACGGAGGGATTCTCCATACAGTGCTGAAGGAGATGGCGACCGTCGACCAGGTGGGTACCTGAAAGCCCGCAGATAGGGTTCGCCCCTACGTCCGTCCGCTCGAACCGGAACCTTTACGGCCTCGGCCCGGTATCCTGGCGGGGATGGATGAAACGGGCTCCGACCACCAGGTAGACGGCGCGCCGGGAGGGACTTCTTCTCCGGCGCGGTTGTGGATCGTACTGACCTTGGTCGGCGCGTTGTTGCTGGTGGTTGCGGCCTGGTTGTTGTTGCGGACCGATGAGAGGCCGCTCGATTCCGACCCTGTTGCTGCCGGAATCACCGCGGACGGCCCCGAAACGGCGTCACCCGTAATCGATGTAGCAGGCTTCCCGGTGGGAGCGTTGGCAGGTGAACCGGCGCCCGAGATAGTTGTCGAAATGTTCGACGGGTCCGAGTTCGTGTTGTCGCGGCATCTGTCGGATGACGGGAGGCCGGTGGTTCTGAACCTCTGGGCCAGTTGGTGTACTCCTTGCCGAAGGGAGATACCGGAGTTCTCCCACGTTGCCGACGACAACCCGCAGGTTGCCTTTGTCGGGGTAGCGGTGGAGGATTCTCGAGGCCCGGCCGAGGCCTTTGCCGCCGAAGTGAAAGCCTCCTACCCCCTGGGAATCGACCACGCCCTCACCGTCAAGGACGGCTATCCCTTCATCGGGCTTCCGGTGACCTACCTGATCGGCGCCGATGGCGTCGTCGTTCGCCAAGTGCAAGGTCAATTGAACGCCGCCACCCTGCAAGCCTTTATCGACCACGACCTGGGTACGTAAACTACTTGATCAGTCTGTTCCGAGTATCCGTCCGAGTTCGCGTAGCAATTCAAGCACTCTTCGCACATCCTGAGGTGTTTTCCCGCGTCGGATGCTGTTCGTCCGCCGTTGTAGCCACTGATCAATCTTCACCTGATCTCGCGGTTCAGAGTAGATTCTGAAGAACTTGATCCAGTGCTCGGCTGCAATCCCGGCGACGGACGTTTCGAGCGCTAACCGCAGAAAGTCATTCATGATACCGGTCCGCGCCAGTCGACCGAAGTTACCGCCGCGATCGGCGACCGGTTTGTCCGACACCTCGTCCGCCTTGTTCGGATAGGGATGCACCTCGCGCTCCGGGTGAGTTATCCCCGTGTCCGTAGTAGTAATTCGAACCTCCTGCCACCAGTAGTTTCGATGCTCGGCCGCGGCGCGAGCTTGATAAATCCAGGGCTTGATGACGGTCGGAACACCGGAAAGGACGTTCGAGAGATACCAGGGAACCACCACAACCAGATCATGGGGAGCGCAAGCTGCCGGATTCACTGTAAGGCGTAGGCTGGGCATTCCTTCTTTAGCCAACAGGTACCAACCAGCCCTTCAATTCGATACCTAGGGCTATGTCGGCCTCGGTATTGTGCTCGGATATCAGTCGAACGTCCGGAAAGGTCTGTGCCTGCCGCTCGAATGAATATG
>CAZEZF010000087.1:0-1548 GCA_964516495.1 uncultured Acidimicrobiia bacterium
CTTAAGGATTCTAGCCCCAATTTTTAATGTACGGGTTTGGATGGGTAACCGAGAGAGATGCGATGAACTCGCTGAACTGGGAAGATAGTTGCTTGGCGGCCTCGCCTGGGTGGGCGCCCCCATCCCTCTGGAGGTGAACGCCGAGACGCCCCACAAAAGGGGACTTGACGTGGCGTTTTCTACATCGGTGTGTCCGGGGCATGAAGAAGAATCAGGGCTGAGTTTCCGAATCGAGATCGGGGATCGTCTGCGCCTCCTCGAGGCGGGCCACCACCGCGGCGACTCGACCCATGTCGGTATCTACTACCGACGCGACTTCCGCCGTGGGTCTGCCGATCCTCCCTCCGGCAAACCCGGATCCCGCACTCACCCATATCGTGCGGTGAACGCCGGCGTTGCGGACGGCATCCGCCCAACCTGCCCAAACCGTCTCGGCCTGCTCCGCGAACGCCAGTTCCCGACCGTCGAGAGCTGCGTCCGTGATCAGAACCGCGCAGAAGCAGAAGAGCGCCGCCGCCTCCACATGAGAAGTATCCGACAGGTCTCCGAGGGCTACCTTCACCCCCCGGGCCTTGAGGTCTGTTGACCACCCATCGTCGGATATGAAGGCTCTGACTTCGGCGGCGGCTGGAAGAATGGCGTTTACCACGGCTTCGCCGACCTCTGTATCGGCGCCTACGACTATCACTGGCATAGAGGTCAACTTATCAGAATCGACCGAATACGGTCGCATAGGCTTCGGCGTGTAGAGTAGGTGTCTTTATCCGGAGGAACAGGCATACCGGATCCGAAGGGAAGTTCATTCATGGGTCAAGCGCCGGGGAGAGGCTGAAGATGTCGGGTCTTTACCGGAGGGAGTTCGAACGGGATGCCTGCGGAGTCAACTTCGTTGCGAACCTTAAAGGTAGGCGGAGCCATCATCTGGTTTCCCTCGCGATAGGGGCCGCCTTCAACATGGAACACCGGGGAGCGACAGGCGCTGATCCGGAGACCGGGGACGGGGCAGGGATACTGTTACAGGTTCCTGATCGGTTTCTGCGGATGGCGGTGTCCTTCCCCCTTCCGCCGGTCGGTCGCTACGCCACCGGCATAGCCTTCTTCCCGGACGGCGACGATCTGGAGGCAGCGGGGATCCGACAGGTCGAGCGGATCGTCGCCGAGGAGGGTTTGGAGGTCCTTGGATGGCGGGATGTGCCGACCGAACCATCGGTGATCGGCCGGGATGCCCGCAGGACCATGCCGAGAATGCGACAGCTGTTCATCGGTGGGAGTGACGTATCCGGAATGTCGCTGGAGCGACGCGCCTTTGTGGTCAGGAAGCGTGTCGAGCGTGAGGTGCGTCTCATATCCCGTCCTGATCGTCCCTCCCGGGAGATCGGCGGGGCCCCCACGATGCACGACGGTGTCTACTTTGCCAGCCTGTCGTGCCGAACCCTCATCTACAAGGGAATGCTCACGGGGATACAACTGGCGGATTTTTTCCCGGACCTCCACGATGATCGGGTCGAGAGCGCAATCGCCCTGGTCCACGCCCGGTTTTCCACCAAC
>CAZEZF010000087.1:1558-14903 GCA_964516495.1 uncultured Acidimicrobiia bacterium
ACACCTTCCCTATGTGGCCCCTGGCCCACCCGTACCGGATGATCGCCCACAACGGTGAGATAAATACCATCGCCGGCAACCGCAACTTCATGCGAGCTCGCGAGAGCCTCCTCGAAACCGACCTGATCCCCGGAGACCTGAGCCGGATCTTCCCGATCTGCACCCCGGGGATGTCGGACACAGCCGGGTTCGACGAGGTCTTGGAACTCCTCTATATGGGGGGATACTCCCTCCCGGAGGCGGTTCTGATGATGATCCCCGAACCGTGGGAGAAACATGAAAGCATGGATCCGGCGGTGCGAAGTTTCTACCGTTACCACGCTTCGTTGATGGAACCCTGGGATGGTCCGGCTTCGATCGCATTCACCGACGGCAGGCAGATCGGCGCGGTGCTGGATCGCAACGGATTGCGCCCCTCCCGTTACTGGGTCAGCGATGACGACTTGGTGGTGATGGCATCCGAGGTAGGGGTCACCGATATGCCCCAGGCGCGCATCGTGGAGAAGGGTCGCCTCCGGCCGGGAAGGATGTTCCTGGTCGACACCGTCAAGGGTCGCATCGTGAGGGATGTCGAGATCAAACAGGATCTGGCGACAGCCCGACCCTATCAGGCATGGCTCGGTGACGGCTTGGTACCTCTCCGGTCCCTCCCGGAGGCGACACCGGACGAGCAATGTCAACTACCGATTGTCCAACTCCTCCAGGCCTTCGGATATACCCATGAGGATATGAAGGTCCTGATCGCCCCCATGGCCCTTGCCGGTGAGGAGCCGCTCGGTTCTATGGGCACCGACACTCCGCTGGCTACCCTGTCGGACCGCAGCCGTCTACTCTTCGACTACTTCAAACAGGTGTTTGCCCAGGTCACCAACCCTCCTCTGGACGCCATCAGGGAGAAGCTGGTTACCTCGATGAGGACCACGATCGGTCCCGAATCAAACCTTCTGGAACCCGGGCCGGGCTCATGCAACATGATCGAACTCGACGGTCCGGTAATCGACAACCGGGACTTGGCCTCGTTGCTGCGGATGGGCGAATCTCCCACAATAGGGGGACGGGCTGCGGTTGTTCCCTGCCACTTCCCACCGGATGGGGGAGGCGAAGGCCTGCGGGAGGCTCTCAACCGGATCTGCGACGAAGTGGATCGCCTGATCGCCGACGGGGTGTGGGCCATCGCGCTGTCCGACCGGGATGTGGACCGCGGGCGGGTTCCGATCCCGTCACTGCTGGCGACTGCGGCGGTTCATCATCATCTGGTTCGAACCCGGAACCGCACCAAGGTAGGCCTTATCGTGGAGTCGGGGGACGCACGAGAGGTACACCACCTTTGCCTCCTGCTCGGGTACGGGGCTACCGCCGTAAACCCCTACATGGCGTTCTCGGCCATCGACTACATGATCGAGCGGGAACGGTACGGCTTGGCGGGCCTGGATCCGGCCAAAGCCCACCGACTGTATATGAAAGCTGCGGAGAAGGGCATCCTGAAAGTGATGTCGAAGATGGGAATCTCGACAGTAGCGTCCTATATAGGCGCCCAGATCTTCGAGGCGGCGGGGATCGGGGACGAAGTAATAGATCGCTACTTCACCGGAACCGTCAGCCGGATCGGAGGGGTGGGTCTCCAGGACATCGCCGAGGACGTTTTCCGTCGCCACCGGGTGGCCTTTGCCGCGAACCGTAACGAGTTCGCTCATCGTGATCTCGACGGTGGCGGTGAGTACCAGTGGCGACGCGAGGGGGAATACCACCTTTTCAACCCCGAGACCGTCTACAAACTCCAGCACTCGACCCGGGCGGGCCGTTACGACATCTTCAACGAGTACACCCGGCTCGTCGATGAGCAATCCGAACGTCTGGGCACCTTACGAGGATTGTTCAGGTTCAAGACCGAGGGGAGAACGCCGATTCCGCTGGAGGAGGTTGAGCCTGCTTCCGGTATCATGAAACGGTTCAGCACCGGCGCCATGTCCTACGGGTCCATCTCCAAGGAAGCCCACGAGCTGCTCGCCATCGCTATGAACCGGATCGGGGGTAAGTCGAATACCGGCGAGGGTGGGGAAGACCCGATTCGCAATGTCGCGGACAGCAACGGAGATTTGCGGCGCAGCGCTATCAAGCAGGTGGCTTCGGGCAGGTTCGGGGTGACATCCGAGTATCTGGTCAACGCCGAAGACCTGCAGATCAAGATGGCTCAGGGGGCAAAACCGGGTGAAGGCGGGCAGCTGCCCGGTTACAAGGTCTATCCGTGGATCGCCGAGACCCGGATGTCGACACCCGGGGTGGGCCTGATCTCTCCTCCCCCACACCACGATATCTACTCGATCGAGGACATCAAACAGCTGATCCACGACCTCAAGAACTCCAATCCCGAAGCCCGCATCCATGTGAAGCTGGTAGCTCAGATGGGGGTGGGCACGGTGGCGGCCGGGGTGGTGAAGGCCAAGGCCGATGTGGTGCTTGTCTCCGGTCACGACGGCGGTACGGGCGCCTCGCCTCTCACGTCAATCAAGCACGCCGGGGGTCCCTGGGAGATCGGTCTGGCCGAGACGCAGCAGACCCTACTCCTGAACCGGTTGCGGGATCGGGTGGTGGTTCAGGTGGACGGTCAGTTGAAAACGGGCAGGGATGTCGTGATTGCTGCGTTGCTCGGCGCCGATGAGTACGGTTTTGCGACCGCGCCGTTGGTTGTTTCAGGCTGTATAATGATGCGGGTTTGCCATCTCGACACATGCCCGGTTGGTGTCGCCACGCAGAACCCGGAACTCCGTAAACGGTTCACCGGCAAGGCGAGATTCATTGTCAATTTCATGAAGTTCATCGCCGAACAGGTAAGGGAGATCCTGGCTGAATTGGGCTTCAGAAGCCTGGACGAGGCTATCGGGAAGGCCGAACTGCTCGAGGTTGCCGCAACTGTTGACCATCGCAAGATCGGGTCTCTGGACCTGTCACCGATCTTCCATGTTCCGAGACTTCCCGCCGGCCAGGCGCGCAGGCACACCACCGGGCAGGATCATGGCCTCGACAAGGCGCTCGACCAGATGTTGATCCAGTTGGCCGAGGGCGCCCTGGAAGGTGGAGCGCCTGTGTCGCTGGACCTGCCTGTTCGGAATGTCAACCGTTCGGTGGGAACCCTCCTCGGCTACCACGTGACAAAGCGCCACGGCGCAGAGGGTCTGCCGAACGACACGATTACGGTCAACTTCACCGGTATGGCCGGGATGAGTTTCGGCGCCTTTCTTCCCAAGGGTGTCACCCTGCGGCTGGCCGGGAGCGCCAACGACTATGTGGGCAAGGGCTTGTCAGGGGGACGGATCGTGGTGAAACCCCCTCCCGAGGCTTCCTTGGCGGCGGAAGAGAACGTGATAGCCGGAAATGTGATCCTCTACGGGGCGACTTCGGGCGAGATGTTCCTGAGCGGCATGGTCGGCGAGCGGTTCTGCGTGCGCAACTCGGGCGCGGTGGCTGTCGTAGAAGGTGTGGGAGACCACGGTTGCGAGTATATGACCGGCGGACGGGCCGTAATACTGGGGCCTACCGGTCGCAACTTTGCGGCGGGCATGTCCGGCGGGATCGCCTATGTCTACGACAAGGACGGATCCTTCCCTGGTCGGGTCAACACCGGGATGGTGTCACTGGATCCACTTTCAGAGGAGGACCGGGCATTCCTTCATCACCGGATCAAGGCGCATCAGACGGAGACGGACTCGGTCCTGGCCGCTCGGCTGCTCGACCGCTGGAATGTGGAGGTACGGCGTTTCGTCAAGGTGATGCCCGATGACTACAAGCGGGTCACCGAAGCGGTTCGGCGGGCGGAACTCACCGGGGAACCGGCCCTCGAAGCGATAATGGCCGCGGCTCATGGGTGACGTCAAGGGTTTCCTGAAGCACGGAAGGCAGACCCCCACTCGCCGGGCCGTACCCGTGCGGATTCTCGACTGGAATGAGGTTTACGAGGAGTTTTCCGACCGCCATCTCCGCGATCAAGCCTCTCGGTGTATGGATTGCGGCATACCGTTCTGCAACGGGGGATGCCCTCTGGGAAACCTCATCCCGGATTGGAACGATCTGGTCTACCGGGGAAACTGGCGGGAGGCCATCGATCGTTTGCACGCTACCAACAACTTCCCCGAGTTCACCGGACGGTTATGTCCGGCCCCTTGCGAGGCGGCCTGCGTGCTCGGAATCAACTCGGACCCGGTAACCATCAAACAGGTCGAGTTGGAGATCATCGAGCACGCCTGGAAAGAAGGATGGGTTACGCCGGTGAAGCCCACCGTCAGCACCGGGATGAAGGTAGCGGTCATCGGGTCCGGTCCGGCGGGTCTGGCTGCCGCGCAGCAGTTGACCAGGGCGGGTCATACGGTCACCGTCTACGAGCGGGATGATCGACTCGGCGGGCTCCTCAGGTACGGGATTCCCGAGTTCAAGATGGAGAAGCGCTTCCTGGACCGGCGTATCGGCCTGATGGAAGTGGAAGGTACCCGGTTCATGACCGGGATCGAAGTGGGGATCGATGTTTCTGCGGACCGTATCGTCGAGCAATCCGACGCGGTCGTGCTCGCCGCGGGGGCTACCCAGTGGCGGGACCTGCCCATACCGGGGCGGCATCTGGAGGGAATCCATCAGGCGATGGAGTACCTCCCCATGGTCAATCGGGTGGTGCAGGGAGACATGGCGGAACCTCCGGTCACCGCGGCAGGCAAGCGGGTGATCATCATCGGGGGAGGAGATACCGGCGCCGACTGCCTGGGGACAGTCCACCGGCAAGGGGCTGTGTCGGTACACCAGTTCGAGATAATGCCCCGACCACCTGACACCCGGGCCGAGAGAACGCCGTGGCCCACCTGGCCGCTTCTCTACCGTGTTTCTTCCGCTCATGAGGAGGGTGGCGTCCGCGAGTTCGCTATCAACACGGAGGAGTTCGTGGGAAGCGACGAGGGACGTGTGGTAGCACTGAATACCCATCGCGTGGAGATGTCTGCGCGTGACGGGCGACTGTCGTTCGACAAGGTTGCGGGCACCGAACAGGAATACGCCGCCGACCTGGTGCTGCTGGCGATGGGCTTCACCGGCCCGGAACGTTCGCCGATGCTGGAACAGCTGGGGGTTCCCCTTACCGGTCGTGGAAACGTGGCGCGCAACGACACCTGGTCCACCGATGTGGAGGGGGTGTTCGTGGCGGGCGATATGGGCCGAGGGCAGTCGTTGATCGTGTGGGCGATTGCGGAGGGTCGAGCCTGCGCAGCCGAGGTGGACCGATATCTCATGGGAGAAACCATGATGCCGATCCCGGTCCGACCTACCGACGGGCCGTGGGGTTAGGCATAACCTCATCATTGTCGCCGGAGCGGGGCTAGACTAAGGTGCACGGCCCCCGGTTTGTGACCGGAGGTCCCTGTCAGAAGTATTCGCATCAGGGTGTTGGGAGCCTCACATGACCACAGTTGATATTGATCTGGGCGCCTACAAACTCGGGTGGAGCGACCCGGAGGATGAGTACGTCTTCAAGCCCGAGAAGGGCCTTAATGAAGAAATCATCCGCGAGATGTCGTTTATCAAGGATGAGCCCGCGTGGATGCTGAACTTCAGGCTCAAGGCATACCGCCGCTTTCTCCAGAGGCCCATGCCCACATGGGGAGGGGGCGGTCTCCTCGACGAGATCGACTTTGACGATATCTACTACTACGTCAAGCCCTCGGA
This sequence comes from uncultured Acidimicrobiia bacterium, assembly GCA_964516495.1. Taxonomy (GTDB): domain Bacteria; phylum Actinomycetota; class Acidimicrobiia; order Spongiisociales; family Spongiisociaceae; genus JAPPFW01. The sequence goes on from CAZEZF010000087.1 coordinate 7,259, forward strand.
CGGTCAAGCGAAGGACTGGGACATGGTGCCCGAGTCCATCAAAGACACGTACGAGAAGCTGGGGATTCCCGAAGCGGAGCGCAAGTTCCTGGCCGGGGTCACCGCCCAGTACGAATCGGAGGTCGTGTATCACCGTAACCGGGAGGACCTCGAGGGACTCGGCGTCCTGTTCATGGACATGGACTCGGCGGTTCGAGACCATCCCGACCTGGTCAAGGAGCATTTCGGGACGATTATTCCCCCTAACGACAACAAGTTCGCGGCGCTTAACTCGGCGGTGTGGTCAGGCGGTTCGTTCATCTACGTTCCCCCCGGAGTGCATGTAGATCAGCCGCTGCAGGCCTATTTCCGCATCAACTCGGAGAACATGGGTCAGTTCGAGCGGACCCTGATTATTGTCGATGAGGGGGCTTTCTGCCATTACGTCGAAGGATGCAGCGCTCCGGTCTACACCACCGATTCCCTCCACTCGGCGGTGGTGGAGATTGTTGTCAAGCGGGGAGGGCGGTGCCGCTACACCACCATCCAGAACTGGTCCAACAACGTCTACAACCTGGTAACCAAGCGGGCCGCCGCCTACGCCGACGCCACGATGGAATGGGTGGACGGAAACCTCGGATCGAAGCTGACCATGAAGTATCCGGCTGTCTGGCTGATGGAGCCCGGGGCGCATGGCGAGGTGTTGTCGATAGCCTTCGCAGGTTCGGAACAACACCAGGACACAGGCGCCAAGATGGTTCATGCGGCGCCCAACACGACTTCTACGATCCTGTCGAAGTCCATTGCGACGGGTGGGGGAAGGGCCGGTTACCGGGGACTCGTAAGGGTCGAGCCGGGAGCGGAATCAGCCAAGTCCTTCGTTCGATGCGACGCCCTCATCCTTGATGATGACAGCCGCTCCGATACCTACCCTTACATGGAGATCGAGGAGGCGGACACCGAAATAGGCCACGAGGCTACGGTATCGAAGGTCGGGGAGGAGCAACTCTTCTACCTGATGAGCCGAGGTCTGACCGAGGACGAAGCCACCTCCATGGTGGTGGCCGGCTTCATCGAGCCCATCGTGAAGGAGCTTCCTATGGAGTACGCGGTGGAAATGAACCGTCTGATCGAATTGAACATGGCGGCCGCCGGCGCAGTGGGTTGATCACCGGTTCGATCCGCGGATAGGCCTTCCGATATTTCCCCTCGGTGTTTATCTGTCTCGGCGAGGTTTACCCATGCGTTCCTTGGGAGGGCAGGCGGTCCCTTGCGAGTGGTGGGGGAAGCCTACAAATCCAGCAGGTATTCGAGGCCGCAGGAGAAGGACGGATGTCGCAGCTTGGCCAGGGCGCGTTTCTCGATCTGTCGCACGTTTTCGCGGGTCAGGCCGAGCATCTCACCGATTGCGGTGAGAGTGTGAGGGTCTGATTCTCCCAATCCGTATCGTTTTATTATTACGAGACGTTCGTTGGGTTCGAGAACTTCCAGAGCATCCTCTATATGTCGTCGGCGAAGCAATCGCGCCGCGTAGACGAAGGGATCCACTGCGGATTGATCCTCGACGAGGTCGCCTATCGCCGCGTTGCTGTCCTCGTTGAGGGGTCGGTCCAGGGAGATGGTGTTGAAGGGGGCCTCCAGGGCGGCATTGACCTTCTCGATATCCAACCCGCTTGCTTCGGCGATCTCCTCATGGGTGGGTCGTCGTCTGAACTTCTCCGTCAGAACGACCGAGGTTTCCTTCACCGTGCGGACTATGTCGACCATGTGAACCGGGATCCGGATGGTGCGGGACTGGTTTCCCAGACCCCGGGTGATCGCCTGGCGAATCCACCAGGTGGCGTAGGTGGAGAACTTGAACCCTTTGCGCCAGTCGAACTTCTCGACAGCCCTTATCAGCCCCAGGTTTCCCTCCTGGATCAGGTCGATCAGATCCAAGCCCCGGCCGGTGTAGCGCTTGGCGATGGAGATGACCAGGCGAAGGTTGGACCTGATGAACTCGGCTTTGGCTTCCTCGCCCTGCCTGACAAGGCGGTTAAGCCTACACTCCTCGACGACATCCGGATTGGTCTCGAGTTCGAGTTCCGCCCACGCTCCGAGTTCCATGGCGCGGGCCAAGGCAACCTCGTCTTTGGCCGCGAGGAGCGAGTGTTCAGACACCTCCTCGAGATACATACCGACGGTGTCGGCAATCGGTGAGGTTTGCCGCGCTACGATCGCACTTCTCCCATATCCCCTCTTACTTGAGATATGGCAAAGTATCACCCTGAGAAAGATTTCGCAATGTGACCGGCGATACCGGGGCTATTCGGCGATTTTGAGGCCTTCGAGCGGTGGTTCTGTCGAAGCCGCGAGCTCCGTCCGCATGGACGCCGGGCCAACTATTCTGCATGCCAAATAGTTGGCGGAACCTGGACGGATCGGGCGGTTGCCTCCACGAGTCGTGGTTGACGTGATCGTTCTCGGAAGCTTGGTCGGCGCCGTTTTGTACGATGGTCCCGTTCCGAGAGGAGTGGTTGGTGAATCAACTTCGGCTCGCCTTCAGTGCTACCGGCTGGGGGAGCGCCTCGGGCATGGTCATTTCGGCCTTACTATTGACTTCCTGCATGGCCCAGTCGGTGGTTGTGGTCGGGGAGACTCCGATCCCGCCTCGGGAGTCGGTCCCTACTGTGGCGGTAAAGGTATTCGACGAGGACCGGGTTCCGATTGCCGGCGCCACGGGGATGGTTGGGGACGAACGATTCGTTACCGACTTATCGGGTTTGTTTCGGGTCCGGTGGCGGGGAGACGTAATCCCGGTCTCGGTCGAGGCGGAAGGTTTCTTCCCCGCGGCGCTGGCCATCGACGCCTTCCAGGAGGAGCCTCTGGAACTGGTGCTCCGGGCCGTGGTGTTGCGGGGCTTCGTCTTGGACGGATCGAACAGCGGCATTCCGGCCGCCTTCGTGACCCTGGGGAACGAGGAAGCCATTACCGATCAGTCAGGCCGGTTCCAGTTCGTCAGGGCTTTGGCGGGAACGATCAAGGTTACCAAGCCGGGTTGGCACGACACAGAGTTCGTATGGACCGGCGAAGCCTTGGTGGAAGAGATCCCGATGGAACCCATGGTGATCAAGGGCCTACATATAGCGTACAACGCCTTCACCGAACCGGACATGTGGGAGGACCTACTCAAGGTGGCGGAGCAAACAGTGGTCAACGCTCTGGTCATCGATATCAAGGACGAGTCCGGTCGGGTCTTCTATGACACCAACGTGGAGTTCGCCCATCAGATACGGGCGGTGGACCAACTGTACGAACTTGATGAGGTGCTCGCCGAGATGGACCGTCTCGGTCTATACAAGATTGCCCGTTTGACCACGTTCCAGGATCCCATCGCGGCGCGCCGGGCGCCCGAACTCGCCATTTACGATACCGCCGGCGATCAACCCTTCCGGCTTGGTCATCAGTTCTTCCTCGACCCCACCGATCAGCAAGCCCGCGCCTACGCCTTGGATCTGGCCGAGGATGCCTGCCGGGCGGGTTTCGACGAGATTCAATTCGACTATGTTCGCTTCCCGGACGGTTATCCGAAAGGGTTTCCCGAACATATCCGGTTCGACGGCGGCAGCGCTCCGGAGACGCGCGCGGCGGTCATTACGAGTTTTCTCGAGGACGCGGGAGCGCGGCTCCATCCACTCGGGTGTGTAGTGGCGGCGGACATTTTCGGTTTCCTGACATCCGCGAGGGGGGATGGAGGTATCGGCCAAGAGCTCGGAGCGCTCTCCCGCACAGTGGACGTTCTTTCCCCGATGGTCTACCCGAGTCATTATTCGCGGGGTTGGTTCGGTCTTGACATCCCTAACGATCATCCCGGCGTAGTGGTGGGGGAAGCCCTTTCCGACGGGATCGAGCGGCTGGAGGGCTCGGCCGTGATCCGTCCCTGGCTGCAGGACTTCTACTACAGCCCGGCGCAGGTGCGTCAACAGATCGATGCGGCCGAGGAGCGCGCCCTCGGATGGATGCTCTGGAACGCGGTGAGCAGGTTCCAGACGGACGCATTGACGCCGGCTACCGAGGTGGACTCCGGCGGTGTCGACACCAACGGGCTGAGCGGTTGATATGGGCGTTTCCGAGTTCGAGATGCTCCAGGAAGCCCTTATCGATTGCCGTCTCTGTCCTCGATTGGTGTCGTGGCGAGAGGAGATGGGGTTGTCCAAGCCTGCGAGGTTCAAGGATCATGACTACTGGTCTCGTCCGGTTCCCATGTTGGGCGAACCGACGGCGCGCCTGTTGTTGGTGGGGCTGGCGCCGGGGGCGCACGGATCGAACCGAACCGGGCGCATGTTTACCGGAGACCGGTCGGGGCAATGGCTTTTCCGCGCTCTTCACCGAGCCGGTTTCGCAAACCAGCCGGATGCGGATAGCCGCGGTAACGGACTGCAAATGAAGGACGCCGCGATTACGTCAATCGTCAGGTGCGCGCCCCCGGGCAACCGTCCCACGCCCGCCGAGCGAAAGACGTGCGCGGAATGGATCGGTCGCGAGCTGGACTTGTGTCAACGAGTTCGGGTGATCGTGGCTTTGGGTGGGATGGCTTTCGACCAGGTCCTCCGGTTGGGAATACCGCGCGGATGGAGAATACCCCGACCTCGTCCCCGTTTCTCGCACGGTATCGAGGTGGATCTCGGACCTGATGCGCCACGGTTGGTGGGGTGCTATCACCCATCACAGCAGAATACGTTTACGGGGCGGTTAACCGAGGAGATGTTGGACGGGATATTCGAACGGGCTGCACGCCTTGTGCGCAACGGATCGAGATCCCGCGAGACAAGTTGAATCCGAAGAACCGGGGCCACCCGGTTTCAGGTCAAATCTGGATTCTTATTGCCCGCCACGCCGACCCCGAAAGGACCGCGTCAAGGCCACTTCGGGGGCGTGTCCGGCGATCACTCCGACGATCACTCCGACGGGTGGAGGGTCACGCCGCGGCCAGGAGAGGTCACCGAGGAGCTATCCTCCCAGGTCAGGGGGTTCCTTGCATCTCTCCGGTTTACCCATTCAAAACCCCCGGCATTAAGAATTGGGGTTAACGGTAAGGATGGATACCATGGCCATCCCGCAACCAACGAGTATCCGCTTTCCGGAGGAGTCGGTCCGTGTCCGGATCAACACCCTATTTAGACATGCCGCGACAGTCTGATACCGCGCCTTCGTGGATGGAGTCATCTCGCCGGAGGGGGTTGGATGCATTGTCGGCAGCGTCCATGCCCGATGCCAAGGAAGAGGAGTGGAAGTACGTCGACGTGGACTTCACGCTGGATGATTTCCGTCCGGCCGGACGCCCTTCCCGGACTCTCGGAGCCGACGAGTACATCGATGTGCTGGGAGACATCGGCGGTCATCTGACCATTGTCGATGGAACGGTTGTGGAGGCGGAAGCGGATGAGGTCGTCGTCGGCGCGCTGCCTGATATCGACGAGGGGGTCATCGCTCCGATCTACCGGTCCCACGTCTCGCCGGATGCCGATATATTCAGCGCCGCCAACCATGCTCTCGGACATTCCGGAGGGGTCGTCCTGTTCCCTGCCGGTCGGGCGGTGGCTGCTCCGGTGCTGGTAGATGTCCAATCCGTGGCCGACGGGACGGCCGGCTTCCCCCACATCACGGTGGTGGGCGGCCCTGGCTCGGAAGGATCCGTCGTGTTGCTCTACCGATCCGCTCCCGGCGCCACCCTGCTGAACATTCCCGTTGTGGAGGCGCAGGCCGGCCGGAACGCCCATCTTTCGGTGTCGGTTGTCCAGAAAATGTCGGACACCGCCCGGATGGTGGCTCATCACCACTTCGCGGCGGAGCGGGATGCAACCGTCCGGATCGATGAGATAGGTCTCGGCGGAAGCTACGCCCGTCAGCGGTTGGCTGTTGACCTTACCGGGCTCGGATCATCGGTCAAGATGGGAGGGATCTATTTCGGGGATGGGCGCCAAGTGTTTGATTACCGGATTTATGTGACCCACCAAGGACCGCGCACCACGTCGGACATCTTCCTGAAGGGGGCGGTGGCCGATGAAGCGCAGGCGGTGTGGACGGGATTGATGCGGATCGAGAATCCGGCCAGAGGAACGTCTGCGTTCGAAACCAACCGGAACCTGGTCCTGTCAGACCGATCCAAGGTACACTCCGTACCTAATCTCGAGATCCTCACCGATGACCTCCAGTGTGGCCACGGTTCGTCCTCCGGGCCGCTGGACGAGGAGCAGCTCTACTACCTGATGAGTCGGGGACTGCCTCGTGACCGCGCCGAGCGTCTGGTCATTCAAGGGTTCTTCGACGAAATCCTTTCCGATCTGGCGGTATCCGAGTTGGCCCCTCCATCCCGCCGGGCTGTCACCGAGAAGTTCGCCGTCGCCCAAAGGAGGAGGAGCTCATGACGGAATGGGTGAAGGTCGGTGTGATCGACGATTTCCCCGAAGGCCCCTCGCGAGTCGACGTAGCAGGCCATCGTCTGGCGATTATCCGGATCGGCGACGAACTATACGCCATCGGCGACCGCTGTAGTCATGAGGAGGCGTCGCTGGCGGAGGGAGAGCTATTCGATTACGACCTCGAGTGTCCGCTCCACGGCGCCGAGTTCGATGTGAGGACAGGTGAGCCGAGAACATTACCGGCTACCAGGCCGGTCCCGACCTACCGGGTTCGGGAGGAGAACGGAGCGGTGATGGTAAGGGTGGAATCCGGGGGGGAGGGATGACGCCCCCGGCCCTTCGGGTTGAAGGTCTCACCGCTTCTATCGGGAATCTTGAAATACTCAAGGGGGTCGATCTGGCGGTTCCCTTTGGGGAGGTACACGCGATTATGGGTCCTAACGGTTCGGGTAAGTCCACTCTCTGCCATGCCCTGGCCGGGAATCCGGACTACCGCGTGTCCGGGAATATCCAGGTTGACGGCACAGCAATCTCCGACCTTCCTACCGACGCGCGGGCCAGGGCCGGACTGCTGCTGGGATTCCAGTATCCGATAGAAATCCCTGGCTTGGACTTGGAGGTTTTCATCCAAGAGGCGGCCCTGTCTCTCGGCATATCCCCCGCGAAAAGCCTCGCCAGGATGGAAGAGGCGGCCCGGCGTTTCGGTATGGAGAGGTTCCTGGTCAGGGCGGTCAACGGGAACCTGTCAGGCGGAGAGAAGAAGCGCTCGGAGATCTTCCAGATGGCGGTCTTCCGTCCGAGGGTGATGGTGTTGGACGAGATCGATTCCGGTCTCGACATCGACACGGTGAGGCAGGTGTCAGAGGCGGTTGCCGACATGCGCGGCGATGACATAGCGGTACTCATGATCACCCACTACAGCCGGATCCTGCAATATGTGGCGCCCGACCGGGTTCATGTAATGATGGGCGGTCGTATTGTTGATTCGGGTGGTCCGGATCTGGCCGATGAGTTGGAAGCCGGTGGATACGCCGCGGTGCGTTCCCGACTGGGTATCACTGATCCGACACCTTCGGCATCGGCGCCGAAGGTCAGCGATTTCTTTACCGACACCCCTTTCGATCTTTGAGCGTCGCTCACGACTCCGGTTAACCGAAGCCGCAAAACTGCCCCCGCGTCGAAACTAGCCCTGATTCTTCATGCCCCAGACACACCGAACCCGAAAAGGCCGCGTCAAGCCCACTTTCACGGGATGTCCCGGCCTT
>CAZEZF010000088.1:0-14640 GCA_964516495.1 uncultured Acidimicrobiia bacterium
CTCCGCTCAACGCCGCCGGTTTCCGGTCCCACAACTCCTCACCGAGGCTGACGGCTCCCAGGACATGCCGTAGGCGTTCCTCCTGTTGCGGCTTCGCCATGTCCGGCCGGAGGCGGCGCAACGGCTGAGCGACCGAACTGCGAACGGTGCGGGTCGGATCGAACGACGCCTGCGGCATCTGAAACACCATCTGCATCATGCGCCGGTGCGGTCGCATCTTCCGGGCGCCCAGATCACCCAACGATATCCCATTAAGCAGGACCTCCCCTTGCGTGAGCGGCGTGAGTCCCAGCAGGCAGCGGGCGACGGTCGACTTGCCGGATCCGCTCTCCCCGACAATCCCCAGGGTCCGGCCCCGCTCCACCGCGAACGAGACCCGCCGGGCGGCCTTGATCGACTCGACCAGACCGATGGAACGACGGACCCGATAGGTCTTCGACAGGTTGCGGACCTCGAGGATGGTGGGCTCAGTCATGGTCGGGGACCCAAGTGACATAGCAACCGGCCGCGCTCACCCAACTCGTGCCTGGGCAGGGATTCCTCGTCGCATACGGGCATCCGGGATACGCACCTTTCCCGGAAGGCGCACCGCAAATACTCCTCCGTCATCCGAGGAACCAGACCCGGAATCGAGCGGGGGCGTTCACCGGTACGCAGGTCCACGCAATCGAGAAGCGCCCGGGCGTAGGGATGGGAGGGCTCGGTAAGGATCCGCTCCCGAGGGCCGAACTCCACCACCCGCCCGGCGTACATGATCCCGATATTCCTAGCCACCCTCGCCACCGCCCGCAAGTCGTGGGAGATGAACAGCAGAGCGGCATTACGGGCGCTGACCTGCTGTTCCAAGAGATCGAGCACCCTCACCTGGGTGGTCATGTCCAAACCGGTGGTGGGCTCATCGGCCAGTATGAGGGACGGACCGCACGCCAAGGCCAGCGCTATGTTCACTCGCTGCGCCATTCCTCCGCTCAACTGGTGGGGGTAGCGCTTCATGATGGCCTCGGGGTCGCCGAACTCGAGGTCCCGAAGGGCTTCGCGGGCAAACTCCTCCGGAGCGCCGTCCAGGACCTCGCGGTTGGCCTTGAACGCGTCCACGATCTGACGCTCCACGCTGAGCATTGGATCAAGAGCCGAAACCGGGTTCTGGTAGATCATGGCCACATCCGAGCCCCGATAGGTCTGGAGTTCATCGGTGTCCAGATCGAGCACCGAGCGGTCCTGCCACTCGACCGCACCTCCGGTGATCGCCCCGCCCGGAGGCATCAGCCGCAGTATCGAGCGCAGGGTCATCGACTTCCCGCAACCACTCTCCCCCACCAGCCCCACCGTCTCGCCGGGGAACACCTCGAGGTCCACACCCTGGAGAGGATGAACCGGACCCGACAGGGTGTTGATCGTGACCTCCACCCCCGAGAGGGTCAACAGCGCCCCGTCGGCCGGATCGAAGTTCATACGGACGTCCCGCTAGATGAGGATGAAACACTTGAAGTAGTTGAAGGTACCACTGTCGTCGGAGGCGGAACAAAATCATCAGGCGGAGGCGGCGGCAACACCGTCGTCTTACCTTCTCCCTCATACACCGCACCAGCCGCAACATAATAATCCTGAAGCTTGTTCGCGTCCGTAACCAACATCGGCAACACTGCACCAGCCCGAACGCCCTGCGCAGCAGGAAAGTACTCACCATCACCAGATGATGCTCCATCTACAGACGCTATACCCACTCGACCACCAGTCAACTTCTGCCTCTCAACAGCCGCCGCCTTGATCTTCGCCACTAGATCATCCAACGGCATATCCAACGCCGCCCGCTCCTCAGCAGTATCAGCCCACCCAATATCCGGAGACACCACCCTTATCTCACCACCCCTACGCTGCACAAACCAAAACGAAGTAGAAGAAGTACGAGCCCGCCACGATTCAACTGACATCGTAACAGCCGCTGTAAGGAAAAGAACCATCTCTTTACCTTCATATGATTCACCAATTCGCCCCGCTGGGTCATCTAATGACACCAACACCTTTACATCATTCAAGTCACTATCGTCAACCTCATAGCCACTCACGGGATCACGGTACATATTTACTGTCAGTATTCTAGGCCCTTTGCCCAGAATGTAGCTCCTAACAGCAACTTCAACAAAGCAATTATAGTGGTAGCCATGATCGTACGACCACACGCTGTACTCAAAACCATATAGTCTAGTAGCATGTAAATCACAGCGTGTTGAGTCCGGAAGTACAACTCCCCTTACGACCAAATGAATGGCTGTTCTAGGATAATTATAACCCAACAACACGTCCGTATAGGATGGTAACACTCCAGAAGACACCCATATCGGCCAACCCGAGTTTACCGATGATTGCTCTACAACCGAGGGAGTTTCGGAAGTACACGGATCAATCTCATATCCAGGAATAGGAGAGCATGCCGGAACAGTTACGTCAAGATAGGAAACTTCAGCTCGCTGCATCTGCTCTGGCGCTCCAGGAGTGTCGGTGCTACAACCACCCAGGAACAACACAACCGATACCACAAGACCAAGACCTCCATCACGCCGGTCAACCACATTCATAGCCTTCTCGTGTGTCCTACCCAAACCATAATATTCCGAATCAAACCATAATATTCCGAATCATTGTGATTATGATTGGTAACTCGCCATCACGCCGACGATAGCTAGTCATTGTCAATAATCGTTCCGGTGCCAACAGCATCAGCTATAGATCCGCCTCCGAAACTCTGTGATAGAACCAGCTCGAACGTCTCCGTCCCCTCCGCCACCGAATCGTCCCGCAAGCGAATCCTCACCGACTTCGACACCTCAAGCGGCGCGAACAGCAACGTCCCTCCAATCCCCTGGTAATCAAGACCATCTTCTGCCGTGACATCACGCGGATCATAATTAACACCCACAAAGCGCTCTGATTCATCACTAAGCGTAACCTCGAACACCAACCATCCATCACCCTCGCCGGCCGACGCATCCGACACCGAAATACCCACACCACCCGCAACCGTAATCGTAGTAGACGACGTAGTGGTTGTAGCAGCCGTCGTATTAGTAGGAGCAGATGTCGTCGTCGCCGCCACTGTGCTCGTCGTGGCGCCCACCGTGGTAGTTACCTCCCCTGTACTCGACGTCGTAGTCGAAGGATCCAACGTAGTGGTCGTGGATGACCCAGCAGTCGTCGAGGAGGACGGAACACTAGAAGTAGTCGACGATACCACTGTCGTCGAAGGCGGAACAAAATCATCAGGCGGAGGCGGCGGCAACACCGTCGTCTTACCTTCTCCCTCATACACCGCACCAGCCGCAACATAATAATCCTGAAGCTTGTTCGCGTCCGTAACCAACATCGGCAACACTGCACCAGCCCGAACGCCCTGCGCAGCAGGAAAGTACTCACCATCACCAGATGATGCTCCATCTACAGACGCTATACCCACTCGACCACCAGTCAACTTCTGCCTCTCAACAGCCGCCGCCTTGATCTTCGCCACTAGATCATCCAACGGCATATCCAACGCCGCCCGCTCCTCAGCAGTATCAGCCCACCCAATATCCGGAGACACCACCCTTATCTCACCACCCCTACGCTGCACAAACCAAAAAGACGTAGACCCACCTAAAGCATGCCATGCTTCGACCTCAATGGTTAACGCCGGAATGAGAAACAACACCAACTCCTTACCTTCGTACGCATCCGCGGTCTTACCTTTCGGGTCATCAAGATACTCAGCACCCTCACCACTAATCGGATTCCAATCAGCTGCACCCTCCTCACTTATCCCAAGCAACTCAAGATGTAGCACGACAGACAAGGTGAAAGGACCCGAACCTACGATATAGTCCCTGACAGCAACCTCAGAAAAGCAGTAATAGTGGTAGGCGTTGCTCCACCCTAGTGTATCAACCTCGTAGCTATAGTCCTCAAGCGCATAGAGGTCACACCTCGTAGAACCAGATAGCGGCACTCCTCTTATAACAATATGTGGAGTGATGGAAGGATAATTGTAGCCGAGCAACACCTCTGTGTATGAGGGCATTTCACCTGATGACACCCAAATAGGCCATCCACTATCCGAAGTCGCGGACTCTGCTCTTGCTGGCCGATCTACGGCGCACGGATCTCTGCCTGACCTTTCAACAGGTACGCATGGAGGAACAGGCTCCTCAAGATAAGAAACTCGCGGCCGATCCATGACAGCAACCTGGTCAATTGATTCACGACCGCAGCCTGCTAACAGCGACATAACAACCAGTATCAGCAGGCTGCATCTGAAGGTGTAGCCATCAATTGTTGGCATCGGTTCATCTCCTACCCGTCGCTACCAAGAGCCGGATTACCGTGACTGATATACTGCCATTATCGCTACTAAATCATATCCAGTCGGGTTACATAGCTCTTGATCTGGCATGTGCATTACGGATTCGTTCGGGTTACCGTCTGGATGATATAACCCAAACGCATGACCTACCTCGTGCATGGCTATACGGAACAGGTGAGAGCATGACTTCCCCTCTTTCGTGACTGCAACTTCAGCATAGATACCGATCCGTGTGTATACAACCTTTCCGCCACGGTTCACCCATGACTTGGCACAACCAACGTCCGTAGGATCACAACCATAGCTTATCATGCCAAGCGGATCGACGATTTGGATCACATTACCTTTTCTATCCACGTTTAACTCATCTTCCTGACACTTGCCAACCCTAGTTGTCTTGACGGATACTTCCTTCGTAATGGAACTCCACGTCATAGTAGCTTTTGTAATGATAGAGGACCATTGAGGTATAGTACCGAACTGTGTAACTGCATCCGGAGCTCGATTCGTGCAGAGGATGTAGTCGTAGCTCTTGGTAGGACGGTAATGGACGATAGGTACAATACCAATTAGGTCGCCAGGTTGGGCCGGTAGCAACGTGGGATAGGTATAAGCTGGTTGCGACCAACTACTCCGAGAGCCCGCCATTAGAGCCTGGACTCGTATACTGAACAGATTGTTGAGTAATAAGTCCCGGATCGTTACCGAGGTCGCACTACCGGTCCAGGTATGCGTCCTGCCTGTTTTACCGTCCACCGGCTTAACTACAACCGTATACTCCTTAGCATCCACAACACTATCCCATTCGATGAAGCTCTTGCCGCGTCCCCCTTCACCGACGCTGTCGCCGTTGGCTTTGACTCCGGTGGGGGTGGCGAGGCGTATTGGTGGTTTCGGGGCCTTCTTGATTTTCTTGAGAGTTTCCGTCTTCTTGTAGGTGCATGTCTTGGACTTGCCTGATCCTGATTCCGTGAGGGTTTCGCCGGCCCTGGCGTTCGGGCACTCATATACCCTGGGTATGGTCTTGGTGCCCGACCTTGATGTCCGGCATTTCGTGCCAACCAGGCGGACGTTGGACGGACACGAATACGTCGTCTTCGATCGCGCCGCCCGGCGCTCCGTCTCCGTCCCGTGGTAGTAGCAGTCGTCGCCGGAACGGTGACCCCACCGATGCCCCGCCGGTACCGGAGGACACTTCGACGGGGCTTTCACAGTCGCAGCATGTGTGGTGCTGGTGGAGCGCTTGTACCGGCAAGTCTTACCACTGCGCCCGTCCGGCGAATAGGTAGCTGGTGCCGAAGGACACGTATATGCCTCATATGTCTCGTATGCACGGCCCGTTGTCGTGGTGCGGGTGTAATAGCAGGTATCTCCGTCTCGCTTATGATAAGTGTACGTTGCCGGAGGACTCGGGCAGTAGAACCCGAACATAGGCACCCACTTGGCCCGCAGTGTCGTTCGACCTGAACGAGTGTACACACACTGACCACTATTGTAATCGATATCACTCAACTTAAAGGTCGGTGGGCTCGGCGGGCACCTGTATCTCTTTGCCACCTTGGCAGGCAAAGTAGTAGAACCCGAACGGGTGTAGGTGCAGGTCTTGCCATTAAGAACACCCGGACCGAAAGTAGCTACCGGGTCACACTTGTACACAGGAGGAATAGGAGCAAGTCGTACAGTCGTTTCTTTGGAGTAAACGCAAAGGCTACCCTGCAGTTTCACCTTCCACCCCGAACGTGGATCGCAACTATACGAAGTCGATTTTCTCGCATCCCGTTCCGTATACGGGGTTCTCTTATAGACACATTCCTCATCTGTCTGACTTTGCAGCTTGAAATCACCAGGTTGCGTCTTCGCGCACGGCACTGGACTCGCAGAGACAACACGAGACACCTCACGCGTATACACACACGTCCGGTCACCATTCGAATCCACCGACGAACTCTTCAAACTATAATCATCAGACGAATCGCCAGGAGTCCCATTGTCGTAGATCGGATCACAAGCCGGCGCGACCCGCGCCTCAGACACAGAATCGGCGTCGGCATCCGGAACCAACCCCGAGACCGGCCACCCACCGTCCGAACCCGCATCCCCCCGAACAGCCGGCGCGAGACTCTCCCGAGAAGCCTCCGCCACAACACCGCCACCCAAGACGGCGACCTCACCCAAACACAACGCAACAACCAGAATACGAGAAATAACCCTACGGAAAGTCATCGGACGGATTTCATGTGGACGCTCCGCCCGGGCCCACCAACGTCTCGGAACGGGCGGAGAAGCCGGTCAACGAGTACACGGACAGGACGATGAAGGCGCCCGGGAAGACCGAAACCCACCAATGGCCTTGGACGATCAGCGTGGCCCCCGTCTTGATCATAGATCCCCACTCCGGGTTCGGCGGCTCGATGCCGAGGCCGATGAAGCTGAGGCCGGCAATGATCTGGATGGCGTAGGCGCACGTCAGAGGAAATAAGGCCACGATCTGGCCGCGGGCGTTGGGAATGAAGTGGTTCCACACGATGCCCCACGCCCCCAGGCCGGCGCACTTGGCCGCCTGCACGAACTCCGCTTCGGTAAGCGGCAGCAAAACGCTGCGCACCTGGCGTAGGTACAGCGGGAGATTGACCATAGCGATAGCTATGACGAGAACTGTCTTGCCGTGGTCCAAGGGACCGAAGATGTCTAGGGGCCCCAAAGCCGCGAATAGCGCCAGGCCCAGAAGCAGCACCGGAAATGATTGCAGAACCTCTACCATCCGCAGGAGCACACTGTCCGCCCAGCCACGCCGGAAAGCGGCCCAAGCGCCCGCCAAACATCCCAAACCGCCGCCGAACGTAACACCGATGAGCGCCAGGGTGAAGTCGACCCGGGTGGCCACGATCACCCTCGTGAAGATGTCGAGGCCCAGAGTGTCCGTTCCGAACCAGTGCTCCGCCGAGGGCGGGGACACCGGATTGAAGGGATCGGGTCGGAGAGGGTCGTACACGGGCATGGGTATCCATTGGCCGATCGTTTCGATCCATGGTCCTATCACGGCCAGGAACAGCATGAAGAAGAACAGGGAACGCCGGATGGTTATGCCGGGGGTTGGGCCGACGAAGATGCGGGCTAGAACCCGGCGTTCCCTCCGGAGGGAGATGGTGATCATAGCTCAGTCACGGAGCCGAGGATCCATGGCGAACTGGATCAGATCCACAATGAAGTAAAGGACCACATAAATGGCAGCCGCGACAATGACCACACCCAGCACCGCGTCGTAGTCGGAGTTGTTCATAGCCCACACCGCGTAGGAACCGATCCCTGGCCACGAAAACACCACCTCGACCAGTACCCCGCCGCCGATCAGGTAGCCGAAGGTCATGGCGGCGAGATTGAGCACCGGCGGGGAGGCGTTGCGTAGAACGTCCCTGATCAGAACCGTTCGCCGGCCGAGTCCGTAGCTGTAGGCCGCCTCCACGAACGGACTGGCCAGTGCCTCGCTGACCGCGGAACGGGTCACCCGGAAAAGCGGGGGCCCGCTGGTAAGCGAGAGGGTTACGGCGGGAAGGATCAGATGCCACAGGGCTTGCCAAGCCAGACGGAAGTCGCCGGCGATCAGGGCGTCGACCGTGTAGAAACCGGTCACCATATCGGGAGGGGCGGCGCCGCTCAAGCGGCCCAGAGGAGGCGGGAACAGTGCCGGAAGAGGGCCTAGAGGCTCCGGGATCCTGGGAGGCAAGAAGTAGAGAAAGAAGATGAACAGCAGGCCAAGCCAGAAAGCCGGAACGCTGACCCCGAACTGAGCCATGCCCTCCCCGAGCTTGGCCAGTCGTCCGTCGGGTCTGAGTCCTGCCCGTACACCGAGCGGGATGGCCCAGATGAAACTGACCACCAGCGTGAAGAAGACCATCTCGGCGGTGGCTGGAAGCTTGAGGGCGATGTCCTCGGCGACCGGTATATAGCTAATGCGAGACGAACCCAGGTCCCCTCTGAGAAGAGCGGAGAAATAGGTCCAGAACTGTACCACGATCGGATCGTTAAGGCCCATCTCCTCTGCTCGCTGCTCGATAATCTCCTCGCTCACCGCCACCCCCAACGAGACGTAAAGCGGGGTACCCGTGGAACGGGTGATCGCAAAGCCGATCAGGACAACCGAGACGAGAACAACGACAAGGATGACCACACGGTTGGCCAGGAACATAGCCCATCGACGAAGCCCGGGAATCCGGTCGCGAGTCTCCCGCTCCAGACGCGTTTCCTGTATTGCTTCTATGCGTTGCTCCAAGGAGTAGGAAAATAGATCAGGAGGACGAGGACCTTAGCGTCGCCCTCCTGATCTTCGTTAGTAGTAAGACCTGAATGAGACCTAGCCGGTCCGATTCAGGGTGGCGAACCAGAGAAGCCCGTCGGGATGGAGCGTGAACCCGCCGATGTCTTCACGCATCGCCAGCGTGTAGTTGGCATTGGCAAGCCACAGCATCGGCGCTGCGTCGACCAATCGGGTCACTGCCTCCCGGTAGGGCTCGCGCCGTCCCGGATCCGAGACGACCGAAGCCGTTTCGTCGAGGATCTCATCAATCCGCGGGTCCACGAAGACGGTCCAGTTGATCGCCGCGTCCTGGGAATCCCACCACAGGAAGAATTGATAGTAGGGATCATCGACGTAGTCGAGGAGACCGCCCCGGAAGGCCATCTCGTAACTAGGCTCACCATCCTTACACTGCCCTCTGGGCCCGGCAGTGGACAAGGCGGCGAACATGTCACCCCCGGTGACAGGCCGTATGCTCATGTCAATCCCGAGGTCGGAAAAGTCCGCCCTAAGGTTCGTAGCGACCGCCTCATCGAGCGGGATGTCCTGGCGGATGATCATCTCGAACTCGAAACCATCCGGATAGCCGGCTGCCGCCAGAAGCTCCCGAGCCTTGTCGGGGTTGTACTCATATAGCCAGGCATCACCGAGGCCGTAGAGGTCGAAGAACCTCGAATGCACCGAAATAGGTCCTTGACTCGGCACTGCTTGGCCATTCAGGACACCGTTGACAATCTTGTCGTAGTTCGATCCGTATGCCATCGCCCTACGCACGTCCACGTTGTCGAACGGAGGGGCACAGTTGTTCATCAAAACGTTGATCCCGTTCCGGTCGGGAACCGACAGGACCTTCACACCGTCCGAACCGGCCGCGGACTGCAATTGCTGTACCGAGAGATCAAGGGCGATGTCCACATCACCGCTCTGGAGCAGGGCGAGACGGTTGGCCGCCTCGGGCACCGTCAGCAACACCACCGTCTCGAAATAGGGCTGGAAACCCGTCCAGGTGGGGTTACGCTTCAGAACCATCCGCGATCCGCGCTCCCAGCTGTCCACCACGTAGCGGCCGTTGCCCGCGTAGTTCTGCTTGAGCCAATCCCGGCCCCAAGGATCGTCCTCGGTGGAGTTCGCCATGATGGTCACGCTGTCCATGATGCCCATGGTCTGGTCTCTCATCAGCGGCAGCACGATCGTGGACGGACGAGCGTCGTGGACGATGAGCGTCCGGTCATCGACCCGCTCGATCTGGTCGAGCGATGTGACTCCGATATTGCCCCAGACCCAGGCCGGTCCGGCCGGTCCGGTGGCGAGCGCCCGCTCGATCGTGTAGATCGCGTCATCGGACGTAACCGGGTTTCCACTGGTTGGGAAGGTCAGACCCTGGCGGAGCCGGAGGGTGATGGTCCGGAAGTCATCGCTGAAGTCCCACGACTCTACCCACTGACCCTCGAAGGAGGTGGTGTCGGCGTACGAGAAACCACCTGCGTCAGGACCGGGACGGTACTGAACCGGCTGCATGTAGACGTTCTTCAGGACCAGGTTGGTCAGCTGCGCCGAGCCCAATGCGGGGTCGAGTTGCTCCACATCATCGGGGATGGCGATTCGGAGGGTCCGCGCCTCGGAGTCGTCAACCGCCACCTCTACCGTCTCGGTGATGGTCTCCGTCTCGGTAACAATCGACGTAACCACAACCTCTTTCTCGACCTCTACCGTCTCCGTGACCGTCTCGGTGATGGTCTCCGTCTCGGTAACGATCGAAGTGACGACCACTGTCTCGGTGACTGTCTCGGTTATCGTCTCGGTCGTACCGCAGGCGGTAACCACCAAGGCCAGGCCGAGCAGGGCCGCCACGATCGGTGATCTCCGTTTCCAAAGCATGTTCATACGCGCCCTCCTCCAGGGACTTGCCAACAATTGCCCTATCCTATTTGATTGATGGCAAGTCGCGCAATTGGAAGGGTGGAATCCTTGGCGGAAACCTGATCTCGACACCCTGTGATCGGTTCTACACCGTTAGTCAAGGTCGGCCATGAAGCTCTCCCACCAGGTCACACACAATTCTATGATGTCGCCCTGCGCATCCCGGTAGTCGTACCAACTGTTAAGCCAATTCAGGAACCTCTGGTCCCCGGGACGGATGGACACCTTGTTGTAGCTGCGCTCCAGGATCGCGAGGGTTCCGTCGGACTCCCGAAGAAGGGCCGGTTCAGGGTGGAGTTCAAGGTACCTCTTCGTCACGGCGTCACCAATGATGGCGTCTACTCCTCCGTCCAGGAAGAGTGCGGTCGTGAACTCCAACCGGAGCGCCCTCTGCGGGAAAAGGGTGTGCTTGGGTAGGAGGTCTACCCTGCGGTCCAGCAATGCGGGGATCTGGTCCGGCCACACCATCTCTACGATCTCAAGTTCGACTCCTAGATCCTCCGCGATCATGGCCGCGATCCGAGGCGCCACCCCCTCGGCCTCACCCGTTTCCGGATTGCGGTACATCTCGGGAGGCGCGCCCGTATCGGAGTGACCGAGGAACTCGATGGGGACTCCGAGGGAACCGGATCAAGAAGGAAAAGTCGGCGCGGAAGGGTGGTCGCATAGTCCGAGGGGAACCTTGCCCGGCATGCCGCGCAGCAATCCTTCCGGGTATGGGCTTGCCGGTGATCCGGCTATTGACCTTGATCGGCAAGATGAATACGTTGGAACCTTTGGTTACCGTGTCAACACACCGGAACCTGGATTCCCAACTCGACTACCGCGTGAGAAAGGCGCCTACATATTACTGTCTTGCAAGACACCACCGTACAGGAGCGGGTTGCTCAGGCATTGCAGTTCCTCACCCGATCGGATGCCGAGTTCGCATCCGGTGACACTCGCCAAGGCGCCGAGAAACTCTACGGAGCGGCCGTCCAGATAGTTGTGGCTGCCTCCCATCAGCGCGGCTGGGACTACCACTCCCATCAAGCCAACAAGAACGCCACCACGCGGCTGGCCACGGAGTACGATGATCGCTTCCTGTTGACCGGGTTCAGCGCGGCCCAGCGGTTCCACATCCATTTCCACCACGATGACATGGAAGACTACGAGATAGCCGCCGACCGACCGGCTGTACGCGCCTATGTGCAACACATGGTGAAGCTGGTTGAAGAGTACGAAGCGGACCGCGGGTCATCCTTATAGGAGGGCGCTGGAAGAGACGACGGTCGATCAGCCCTCCGTCCGCCGGCCAGGGAGGATTTTACCGTCGGAGGTCGGCCCAGGCCGGGGGTTTCTCAGCACCCTCCTAACCCCAATTATTCATACGGAGGGTTTACGAGATCCACCGAGGAGATCTCGTAAACCCTCACCCTGGAATGGCGCCAGGCCCGGGAACGCGACTATGCGCCGATGCCCAGCAACGAACGGTAACGGGCGCCGGACATGGGATAACGGCCCAACTGCTCGGCGATGGCTATGACGGCTTCCAACTGTTCGAGGTTGGAGGTGATCAACTCGTCGCGATGGGGATAGCGCCAGACGGTATCCTCCATGCCGAGCCGAACATGGAGACCCATCAACATAGCCAGGGTCACCAGGTAGACGGAGGGACGACCGGCCGCGCACACCGAGATGATCGAGTCAGGATCGATGTCGAGGATGGAGTCAACGATCCTGGTCAGCCCTTGTATCATCTGGCGGGGATTGTGCATGGGACTGCCACCGGGGAGAGCCGGCAGGACCACCCAGTAGAGAGGCTTCTCAACGCGGAGGAGACAAGATCATGGTGCTCATGGGATCGGCGAACCGTGACGAAGCGCACTTCGAGGACCCTGATACATTTCATCTGCATCGTTTCGCGGGCAGTTCATTCCGCCAATTCACCCCCCGCGCCGACATCCTCCCTTTCGGGGCCGGCAAGCATCATTGCACGGGTTCCCTACTCGCCCTGATGGAAATGGAAGTGGTCATGAATCGTTTCATGGATCGGGTGCGTTGGGCCGAGTGGGTAAACGGACCTCCACCGATGGCCGGCTACTCCCTACGGTCACCAGTCAACGTCCCGGTACGACTGATTCCCGCCTAACGATGGGGTCGGCGCCAGGATATTTCGGCCTTTGAACTCGACCACCAAGGGGACCCTCTGGGCTGCTACCGCGGTCATCACCGGTTCCTGGCTGCCGGTCTTCTACTACTTCACTCATGTCGGCGACGACCCTTTCGTGTGGCGCTCGTGGTTGCTCTGCTTCCAGATAGTGACACTGCTCCCGGCCCTGGCCTTGGTACCGGGTCGGCCTGAGAACTGGAAAGAGAACGCCGGGCGGCTGCTCTGCTACTGGGGAGCCGGAGGGGAGCCTGTTCAAGCCCGACGCTTCGGCGAGGTTATAAGAACCCCGGCCTTGTGGATGGCGATCTCCTTCACCTTCGACCTCGCCTTCTGGGTCTGGGCTGCAACCCTGATCGACCCGCTGGTCGTGACCATCATCTACCAGCTGATGCTGATCGGACTGGTGTGGTCGGCGGCCAGGCTGGGACGGAAGATATCCGCCGGGCGCCGCGCCGCTCCCCACATCATCAGCGGAAGACACTGGGTGCTTATGATGCTCTCCTTTGTGGGCGCCGCCCTCGTCATCTGGTCGGAGACCGGCGCGGTCCGAACTCTCAACTGGGTGGGTGTAGCTGTCGCATTGGTAGGTACCGCGACCGCCACGGGAAGTCTGTGGGGAACCGTCTCCACCGGTCGCCTGATGGCGTGGCCCGGAAGGAATGCCCACGATCTGGTGTGGAACGCCACCTTGGCGGCGATCGCGGGAAGGATAGGCGCCCTACCTCTCACACTGCTCGGTAGCGTTCTGTTCTTTCCGTCTACCGGTAACGATCTCCACCTCACCTGGCGGATCGTGTGGCTGCTCAGCTTGACGGGGGTGTTCAACGCGGTCGGCGCCCTGAGCCACCGCTATTCGTTGTACGTCACCTCTAGCCTGAGCGTGCAGCGGGTTATGTTCTTCTCTCCGGCCCTGCAGATGCTCTGGCTCTGGTCGTTCGTTGATATTTCGATCGCCAACCCGGTGGTGCTTCTGGTCGGCGCCGGAATCGTGCTCGTTGCCAATGTGGGTTGGCAGAGCGGCGTCGGCGACCCGTAGTCACCGGCACTGGAGACCTCTCCGAACTCGACCATTACATCGACAGAGGCGTATCGTTACGGGCACATGCCTTCCTTGGTTACCGATCTTCTCGCCCGGTCTACTCGCCTCTACCCGAAGCGGTGCGCCGTCCGGGTCGTGGGTGGGCCTTCGCTGAGCTACCGCCAACTCTCCGAAAGAGTGGAGCGGGTCGCCGGAGCGATGCGGCGACTGGGGGTGCGACGAGGGGATCGGGTAGCTGTAATGGCGCCCGCCGGACTCGCCTACTTCGACACCTACCTGGGGGCCGCTCACCGCGGGGCGATCGCGGTGCCCATCTCGACCCGACTGGCGCCCGTCGAGATAGAAAAACAGTTGATCGACGCCGATCCGCGCCTTGCGATCGTGGGGGCGGAATATGGCGAAGCGGTGTCTCGAGCCGCTCCAGACGACGTGGCGGTAATCGAACATGACAGCCTTGAGTATCGGCGCCTGCTAGCTACCGCAGGACCCTGCGTGGTGACCGCTTCCCCGGAGGACATCGCGCTCATCATCTACACCAGCGGCACAACCGGTGAGCCCAAGGGGGTATGCCTCTCCCATCGCGCCCTGACTTTCAACGCCTTCGTCAGCGCCGTCTCCCAGGAGTTGCGCCACCCGGATAAGTATCTTTCGACGACACCCCTATATCACGCCTCCGCCGGGTTACGGGTCACCACTATGTTGGTGGATGGTCAGACCCATGTCACGCTTCCGAAATTCGACCCGGAAACGGCGATGTCGACCATCGAGAGGGAGGGAATCACCACCACCATCATGGTGGCCACCCAACTGCACCGCATCCTCGACTCGCCCAGCTTCGATCAGGATAGATTCCGATCGATGCGGTTGCTGCTCTACGGCGCGGCGCCGACCGGATCCGACCT
>CAZEZF010000089.1:0-14460 GCA_964516495.1 uncultured Acidimicrobiia bacterium
GACTTGACATGGCCTTTTCAGGTTCGGTGTGTCCGGGGCATGAAGAATCCGGGCTCGTGATAAGTTCGCTGAGCAAGTCGCGGTGGTTGTCGATATCGGCCGCATAGGGGATGATGACCCGGTATTGGCGGAACCACTTTTCGTACGGGAGAGTACCGATGCCCGATTCGTCGATCATGTCCGTGACCTCATCGGAACGGGGGATCCTGAAACTAACGTTCATCTTCCTTTTCTGGGGGATCATCGACACATAGTTGGTGGCCACTCCATTCTTGACTAACCCGATGTAGTGTTTGTTGTACTTGAGTTCTATACCGCGGTCGTGTTGTTCCACCATTGAATGGAACAGGTCCACAAGTTTCATGATCTCCGGCGTTGACCGTTTCTCCCAGTAACCACGGTCGGTCGGCTCGGCTCTGTCCTCCTCGACTGTGCCGAGCGCGGCATGATCCAGTACCTTGGTGAAAACGAGGGCCACCTGATCCTCTCGAACGCGTAGCGCGGTCATCTGGATGGCCATGATCGGGATAAACCCGTTGAACAGGCTGATCACATTGAAGAACCGGCTGGTGATCTCTTCGGCCACTATCACCGCGACATGGTCGTACTGTGGGTACCGGCGGCGTTCGGTGTCCCAGTATTAGATCGTGCGGATGATGTGCGACTCGTCTGTTCCACCCAGCTGCAACTCGACCTCGTAACGTGTGGATGTGTCCGTGTCCTCCAACAACATGTCCAGACGTCCCCCATGCGGCTGGGACCGTTCCGCTCCTCTAATGTCGAATTCTCCGAGACCGAGCAGGGAGGGGTTCTCTCCCAGCACTCCTTGCACCCACCTCTCGCTCGGAACGGGGTTGCCCTTCATCCGTATCTTGGGTAACTCAACATGTTCCATGTGTTCCACCCTTCACCTCCCTCCGGTTCCGCCAACCAACCTCCGCAAAGGGTAGGACACCCAGCCACGATGGACAACGTTATAACTCCGACATTACCATCCCTTAAGTCGCTGTAATCGCTGACCCATGTGTGAAGCTATTGATCCACAAGAGTCGTTTGGGTAACGGAGGCCAACGAAGTCGGATATTCCTGGTCTTCGATCGACCGTAGCCTGCCAAGGGCCTCACGGTGCTCCCTGTAGGAGGCTTTCAGGGCGGAAATCTCATCTTCGGTCATCGGAAGTCCCGATATCTCAACGAGCACCCTTACGGTTCGCGAGGTTGTATCGCTCATGTGGGATCGTCTGGCATGAGGGTATGTGGAGACAGGAGGTGATGCTCCGTGCGCTGTTGATATTCGTGAGCCACCCGGAGCAGAGTCGACTCCTTGAGGAAGCCACCGGCGATTTGAAGACCTGCCGGCAGTCCGGATGAGGTGAGTCCTACAGGAACGGAAATAGCGGGATAACCAACTGCGTTCCAATAGGCGGTATGCATCGCTTCGAGTACGGCGTCCCAGGCGAGGTCGTCCACTGGGGTTGCGGTTATTGAACAGGTCGGGGTTACTACCACGTCGACGGTTGAAAACAACGTATTCAAGGCTCTCCTGCCGATCTTGCGGACCCGCTGTATCTCGATGTAGTCGGCTGCGGTGGTCAGAACGGCTGAACCGATTGCCATACGGGTCGAAGCGCCGAACTCTTCCCACCGGGACTGCAAGAGAGCTCCATAACAGCTGAGTGCTTCCGCCGGCACACCCTTCTCTGTCGCGATCCGCAATTCCTTGTAGTACGGAAGGGAAACCTGCTGTATCTCGGCGCCGGCTTCACCAAGCACCTCCACCGCCGCCCGACACAAGCTAGCCGGGCTGCTGTCCGTATCGTCAACAGTGAAGAGATCGTTGTCGATGCCGATCCGAACATCTGACAGGTCCCCGCTGTCGGTTATCCCGGCGATATCCGAGGCCCCTGTCGGCGTTATCGAGCAAGCCTCCAAGCCCTTGCCTGCGATCGCTGCGAACAGCAACGCACAATCACGCGCGTCACGTGCGATCGGGCCGACTGTATCGTAGCTCGGCGCCAATGGCATCACCCCGCGCGTCGATACGCGTCCGAAAGTCGGTTTCAGACCGGTCACACCGCACCACGAAGCCGGGAGTCGAATGCTGCCGCCTGTATCGGTCCCTATGCCGCCCAGAAAAAGCCCACCGGCCACGCCATTCGCCGTTCCTGAACTCGAGCCTCCGGCCCAATAGTCGATATCCCAAGGGTTCCGAGGTAATGGAAATGTGTCATCCAAGGTAGGGGCGCCGATCGCAAACTCCATGGTGGTTGTCTTGCCCAGGATTATTGCACCGGCCTCTCGTAGAGCCCTTACGACAGAAGCTTCTTCCATGGACACCGCTCGAGGATCCCTGACCGCGCTCTGAGCAGTGGTCGGCGCCCCGTAGCCGGCTATCACGTCTTTGACCGCTAACGGGATGCCGAGTAGAGCCGAGGTGTCGTTTCCGGTAGCTAGATTCTTGTCCGCTCGCTCCGCGTCGCGAAGTGCTGATTTGTCCATCCGAGTGACGTAGGTACCCAATCTCCCGTCGATCAGGTCAGCCCGGGCAAGCAATGATTCCGTGAGCTCCCTTGACCCAAGCTCTCCGCTTCGTAATATCCTGCCGGCTTCGAAGATTGAATTCGGAAGACGGCGGCGAGTAGGACTCCTACCGGACGGAGTAGTGTCGGAAACGGACATCGGCCTCAAAGGATAGTATCGGCGACGGTACGGATCGGAAGCGGCAACGTCACCATGATCAGACCGAGACTCGAACCCACCCACCAGGTCCTTCCTTTTCAGACTGGATCGATGGCCTGTCTCAGTGGGGTGACAGGTCCCGGACCGGATGGAAACTCGACCCTGATCCGGCGGACTCAGCCTTTCCAGGGATTTCGAGGCACTCGGCTGCGCCCCTTTCCGGTATGCGTCGGATGCAAGGCGAACGCAGCCGGGAGATGTTCCTTAGCCCTGATTCATCTTCATGTCCCGGACATACCGAACCCCAAAAGGCCATGTCAAGCACAGCATCATGGGGCGTCCCGGCGTTTACCCTGCGGTGAAGGATCACGCTCCGGCCGGGTGAGGCCACCGAGCAGCTATCTTCCCAGGTCAGAGAGTTTCGTACATCTCTCCCTGCTACCCAGCCAAACCCCTGCGTAAAAATTGGGTCCTAGACAGACTCGTCGTCCGTGTAGAGGCTGAGCAACCTGGCGCGTTCCTCAAAACGCTCTAGGCCCCTGACGACAGCTTCTCCGTCTTGGCGAGCGGCCGTCTCGAGTAGGGCGGCGGCTACTGTAATCGGGGCTGCGAATAGGTCGACGAATCTCGATGATTGGTGGGGCAATAAAATGCACTCGACCGAGTTGCGAACAACCGGCGATGAGAAGCTGTCGGTAACGGCAACGACAGGCACCCCTACGGAGGTAGCGATCTCGACAATTCGTACGATCTCCCGGGGATAGCGGGGAAATGCAAAAGCGATGAGGAGAGCGTTGTCTGCTGGTCTAAGTCGAGATAAGTTGTCGGAACTGCCGGATGTGATCATGGTTACATTTGGAAGCACCTCCGCGGCTTGATAGGCCAGGTACGACGCTAGACATGCCGAGGCTCGAACACCGGCTACATAGAGAGGATCCGCTCGCAGCAAACGACGCGCAAGTCGATCAAAAACAGGCTGGTCGATTATGTCACCGATTCGCTCCAGATTGCGGCTCTCTTCACGAAGCACCTGCCTGACCACATCCTCGTCAGCCGATCCGCGCCCACGCTCCGATTCGCGCAACCGCCTCACCGTGGTGAGTTGGGTTCGCACACTAGCTTGGAAATCAGATCGAAACTCCGCGTATCCTGGATATCCGATAGAACGAGCAAACCGAATCACCGTCGCCTCGCTGGCTCCGACCCTCCGAGCGAGTTCGGCAGCCGTGCTGAACGCTAGTTCATCCGGATGGCTTAACGCGAAATCCGCAAGAGCCCGGTATAGCGGAGATAGCTTGTGCCCGTCTTCGATCATTACCTTCAGTCGCATGACTGCCTTGTTCTGGACCACGGATACCTCAAAGGATTGCTTACCTCCCCAGATTCTCACTTCCGGATTGACGTGACGCAATAGTTGCGATAGTCTGCCCGTCGTGAAGGAAACCCTGCACCCAACGGGGATGTCCATCCCTTCTCAGGAATCCGATAGCGAGTACGTTGATGGAGTGTCGGCCGCCGATTGGATGGAAAGGGCGCAGTTGGTGCTGCCTGGCGGTGTTCTGGGGATGGGATCTCTAACCACGGGCAGTTCTCTTGTGCCTTTATCAGCAAGGGGAGCTCGAATCACCTCTGCCGACGGTAACGTGTATCTGGACTTCACAATGGGGAGCGGTGTGCTTATCCATGGCTACCAGCCCCCGTATCTGGCTTCGGCGATCCACCGGCAGGCCGGTCGACTGACTCATGTCTACGGTCATCTAAACGTACCTGCAATACGCCTCGCGGAAATGATTGTTGACGCTGTTCCCTCGGCGGAGATGCTCCGGTTCGCCGCATCGGGCGCCGAGGCAACCCAATACGCAATGCGCCTCGCCCGCGCACACACCGGACGACCTCTCATCCTCAAGTTCGAAGGCGCCTACCATGGGTCTCACGACTACGCCGTTCAAAGCCTCTCATCGGGCAATCCAGCCGGATTCCCGGACCCTTGGCCGAACTCCGCCGGTATCCCACAGTCGGTAACCGGCCAGGTGCTGGTTGCGCCTTTCAACGACTTGGAGAGTACATCGATGATCGTCGACCAGTATGCAGAGCAGTTGGCGGGAATTATCGTTGAGCCGGTACAACGCGCCATCCCGCCAGACTCAGGATTCATCAAGGGTCTTAGAGCTCTGGCCGACCGAACCGGCGCGTGTCTCATATTCGATGAGGTGGTCACCATGTTCCGACTCGCCTGGGGCGGAGCCCAGGAGTTATACGGTGTTCGACCGGACCTTACCTGTGTCGGTAAGATCATAGGCGGAGGACTTCCCATGAGCGCCGTTTGTGGTCCTGTATCCATACTGGCTCGCTGCGGCCCACGATACGGGACCGGCTACGTTTTTCAGAACGGGACCACAAATGGTAATCCGGTCGCCGCGGTCGCCGGAATCGCCACACTCGAGCGCCTACGGGAGAATCCTCCATACCATCAACTCGCGGAGCTCACCGACAAGTTACGGAGCGGTCTGTGCGGAGTCTTCGCCGAACGCGGGATACCTGTCCAAGTCGTAGGCACGGGCTCCCTCTGGCAGATTGTCGTCACGGACCGGCCCGTCCGGCAGGCTAAAGACGTCTGGGATGCTGACCGGAGGTTTGTCGTTGCGTTTCAGGAGGCCTTACTGGACCGCCTGGTCTTTACCCTGCCCGAGAACCGAGCGTTCACCTCAACCGCTCATACCGACGAGGACATTGCAGTAACGCTTGAAGCTGCCTCGGATGCGCTTGAGGTGCTTACCAAACGTACCAGCATCAGGTCTTAGAAATGGAAATTAAGTTGGAGGTTACAGATGTTCAATGATGTGCGCGATTATCTCACCAAGGCAGGTTATCCACCAGGAGACCTCAACGAACTTCCCGACTCCGCCCGCCGGTTCCCCGATGGGGGTCAGTTTCGTATCGAGGTGCCTACGGTTAACTCGGTCGAGGCCGCCGCCATCATTCTCGAAGAGTGCGCGAACGCAGGCGTCAAGGTCGACCGTATCGACCAGACCGCAGGAGGCATGCTATTCACCGAGGACGAACATGAGCGATACCTTCGACTGGGTCGTGAGTACGATGTGGAGATGTGCTTCGGGGTCGGCCCTCGCGGGACATATGACATCGGAGCGCAAAAGTTAGGACGCGGGGTGTGGGCACACGCACCCGCCTATCGGCTCCGAGGGATGGAACAGGTTGTCTATGCGATCGAAGACCTCCGACGACTTGCCGACATCGGAGCCAAGACATTCCTGATATACGACGAAGGGCTGCTCCATATCGCCAACCAGATGCGGAAGGACGGGAAACTCCTGCCGCCCGATGCTAATTTGATGGCTTCTGCGCACATGGGGCACAACAATCCGGTCGGTTACCGCATACTTGAGAATCTCGGCGCCGACACGGTAGCCACCCAACGCGACATGGAACTCCCGATGATCGCGGCGCTCCGATCTACCGTCACAATTCCGATCCATGTGCACATTGACAACCCCCAAGCTACCGGTGGTTTTATCAGGACCTACGATTCTCTGGAGATGATCCGGCTTGGCGCCCCGATCTATCTCAAGACCGGAAGCTCGGTACTGGCGCGCCACGGTATGCGGATGACTACCAGTGAGGCCGAACAGGTTGCTCAACGGGTGATTACCAATGTTCAGATCATGAAGCGCGTCTATCCGGAAGCAATCCAGAGCCAGTGGCGTCAAACGGGATCCAAGCCGGTACCGATCGGGACAACATGAAGGTCCCCTGCACCACCGGCGGCGTGTTGGTCAAAATCAAGGGAACCCTACCTGCACTTCCCTGCCGAGATAGGCAACGAAAAGAGGAGTCTTAATGGTTGAAGACCTCGAAGCAGCACTTCTCATAGATGGTAAGGTAACAGGCGGCAATCGCCGCCCCACACTTGACGACATCGATCCGGCGACCGGGAAAATGCTAGCCCGAGTGGTCGACGGTACTCCTGATGACGTTGACGACGCGGTGTCAGCAGCGCGGCAAGCACAGCCCGAGTGGGGTGATCTCACACCCCGGGACCGAGGAAAAGCACTGATCCGTCTAGCTGCGCTTCTTACCAGCGACGCCGACACGTATGCGAGAGTCGAGAGCCGCGATACGGGAAAACCACTCAGTCAAGCCCGGGCTGACGTACATGCCGCAGCCGCCTACCTCGCTTTCTTCGGAGAGGCGGCCGATAAGTCATATGGGCAGCAGTTCGAGGTATCGGGCGGCATGGCGATGATCGATCGAATGCCCTATGGAGTTGTGGCGCTGATTATACCCTGGAACTTTCCACTCGCCATCACGGCGCGAGGCGCCGCTCCAGCCCTAGCCGTCGGCAACGCTGTGGTACTAAAACCGTCTGTCGAAGCGCCCCTTACTCCCTTCATCCTGGCTCGCCTTGCTCTCGAAGCCGGAATCCCGCCCGGCGTGTTCAACGTGGTCACCGGTCGCGGTTCGACAGTCGGAAGAGCAATCACCTCACACCCGGGAGTCGATTTGGTGGCGTTCACCGGGTCTAAGAGCACGGGTTCCGAAGTGATGCGCGCCTCGTCAATCCATCCCCGCCCAGTGCTACTTGAACTCGGAGGCAAATCACCTAACGTCGTGTTCGGAGACGCAGATCAGGACACGGTCGTTCCCTCGGTGACCCATTCCGCCATGACGCACGCCGGTCAAGTGTGCAGTTCCGCTAGTCGTGTCATCGTCGAACGCTCTCTACACGATGATCTCGTAGATGCAATCGGCGACTATCTCAAGACCTTCCGGCAAGGCCCCGGGATACATGATCCTGATATCGGTCCGGTCATCTCCGCTCAGCAACAAGAGACTGTGATGAGTTTCGTAGAGTCAGGCCGTCGGCAGGGCGCCCGACTCGTCGTCGGCGGGCGGCGACCCGACACATTGCCACAAGGGTACTTCATCGAGCCAACACTGTTCGCCGGAGTCGAGCCCACAATGCGAATCGCTCAGGAGGAGATATTCGGACCGGTACTCAGTGCGATACCGTTCGATGATCCGATCGACGCCGCCAGAATCGCTAACTCGACACCGTACGGCCTCGTGGCAGCAGTCTGGACACAGGATATCGACCGAGCCTTCTCCGTAGCGCGCAGGATCAGATCAGGCCAGGTCTTCATAAATAACTGGGGCCTCGGTTACGGCGTGGATCTACCCTTCGGTGGGGTAGGAGGGAGTGGTTTCGGGCGTGAGAAAGGCCTTCAAGCCCTCAGTGAGTATTCGATCGAAAAGACTCTTGTGGTTCGCGTCAAGGATCCTAGTCGACATGCACCGACCGCAACCTACGGATCCCGATATATTGCGATACCGCCGGGCTCGCTACTCGACCCTCCTTCCTCCGCTTCTTGAGTTGAGTATGGAAACCAATTCCATGGTGCTGGTTTCCTCCGTCAGGCTTTCGAAAACCTTGGTACCTTGAACCAGCATCACCACTCGATTAGAAACTTCGACGACATGCTCGATGTTGTGGGAGATGAAAATGCAACCAATGCCCTGTTCTCGCAGTTCCTTGATCAGATCCAATACTCGGGCGACCGCAACGACTCCCAGAGCATTGGTTGGTTCATCCAAGATTACCAACTTTGCCTTGACATGAATCGCTCGGGCGATTGCTATCCCCTGCTTCTCTCCACCCGAGCAGAAGCGAGCTTCCTGACGCGGATCAACCTTTAGGCGGAGCTCTTCAAGTAACTTTCTACTCTCAGTGAGCATCCGGTGAGTATCCCGTATCCTGATCGGCCCAAAGCGACGTAATAGCTCACTTCCCAAGAACAGGTTTTCCATCACTGTCAAGTCATCGGCGAGAGCCCGTTCCTGATATACGGTCTCGATTCCGAGTGATCGAGCATCGGCAGGACTGGACATATCCACTCGTCGCCCGGAAACCTCGATTTCGCCGGAGTCTGGATGCTCGAAGCCGCTGAGGATCTTGATCAGCGTGCTCTTGCCGGCGCCGTTGTCGCCGATCAGTCCTACCACCTCTCCGGCCAAGACGTCGAGATCGACCCCCCGGAGCGCGACCGTCCGTCCGTATGACTTGACGATTCGACGCATCCGGGCTGTGGGCGCGCCCGCGGGAAGCAACGTATCATCCGAAAACCGTTTGCTGATCAGATCGATCTCCTCACCCTGAGATCTTCGAGCCTGTGGAATAGGTAACCGGTCAGCACCACTGCCAGCGCCACGAGAATGTTTGTCCAGAACTCGATGACTCCCATCATGATGAATCCGAAGGAGATAACAAGCAAAGTAACACCTCCGATCAACGGACCGATGACCCCACCTCGACCGCCGGTAAGGGCGACACCGCCGATGATCGCCCCCGCCAGAGCATTGAGCATCACTTCATCCCCGGATCGAGGCACAGCCTGGTTCGACTGGGCCACTTGGATGACACCTGCCAGACCACAAAGGGTTCCACCAAGAGCAAACATCTGAACCTTCACCCTTCGTGTCGGTATACCCATCATCCGAGCGGCTCGCTCATTACTACCCACCGCCCGTATCTTCACTCCGAAGGGCATCTTGGTATAGATGAGGGCCAATAGGCCGGCCAGGATCAACAACCACAAGGCCTGGTGGGGAACTCCGCCCGTCCTGGAGGCGAGAACGTCGAAAACCGTGAGCGATTCGGGATCGTCGTACACGGCGATGGTCGTGGGACCGATCACAACGAGCATGAGGCCTCGAAAGGCCCACATAGTGCCAAGGGTGATGATAAAGGACGAGATACCTGTTCCGACCACCAGCAATCCATTGACCACTCCCATCAGAGTTCCTGCGACGAGAGCGCCGACGACTGCCGACCAGAGGCTGAACCCGACCGTGGTAGCCAGATGCCCCAGCACAACACTGGATACGATGTACACCGACCCTACAGATAGATCGATCTCACCCGAGACGAGCACCAAACCCGACGCCACCGTGATGATCAGAATCTCCGGACCGAACGTGGCCATCACATTCAAGGTCCTCGGCGAAAGCAATAGACCATCAGTGGTGATCCAGAACACGCTGACAACGAAAACGAGAACTACGAACGAGATGGACTCGTTGTTACGCGGGATAAGCAACGCAAGCCTGGATCGATACTCTCGATCAGACTTCGGTGTATCGCTGCGGTGCTTCTCCAAGTCCACGAGTTCGCCTCGAGGCCTTACCTATTCCAGATAAATCAGATGCTTGGTGTTGGCGTTATGGATGCAGTCCTTCCGGTACGATTTCGTCAACGTTGGATTGATCCACGATCACCCATGGCTGGGTCCGGTTCGCGGGAGGAGCCCCATCCCGAACCATCGCCACAACATCCCTGATAGCTTGACGGGCAACCTCATCAAGAGCCGGCCAGATTCCTTCCTTGATATACCCATCCTTGACACCCTGGAAGGCTTGAGCGTTAGTCACGAAACCGGCCAAAGGAGGACTCCCCGGATCAAGATCACCTTGCCGCATGGCGGTAGTCGCAGCACCGATCGCAATCGAACCCGTAGTAACAACCGCGCCCGTATCCGGATTAGCCGTCAGATAGGCCAATTGACGAGAAGCAGACGTACTCGGATCGCTGCTCGCGTCAAGCACCTCAACAGTGACGCTCACACCCTCCTCCGCTGCATATTCCTCAAACCCGACAACAGCTTCCGTAATGTACGTACCCGCAGGATCCTCAGCCGGCCACAGAATGGTGTCCCCATCCTGGATCTGCGGCAAAGTGATCCCAGCAAGAACCCGCCCGTACTGATTCCAACTGGCAAGCACACTTCCGAGCTGCGCGACTTCATCCTCATCCAAACCCGGCACAGCAAGAAGACCATATACAGCTATCCCCTCGGCCAGAGCCCGACGAACCGCCTCATTCGCAGCCTGAGGATCGAAGAACGGCGCCAACACAGCGTCCACACCGCGGGCAACCTCCTCATCAATCATCTCCGCCTGACGCTGAAAATCACCCTCGGCAAACCGATCAACAAACTCAGCCCCCAAAGACTCCGCCTCATCCCTCATCTCAGCCACCGCATAAGACCAGATAGCATCAGTCGAAGACGACTCACCGATAAACACAATACTCACCGACTCATCCGACACCGCGGTAGTAGCCGGGTGCAGTCCTTCCGGTACGATTTCGTCAACATTGGATTGATCCACGATCACCCATGGCTGGGTCCGGTTCGCGGGAGGAGCCCCATCCCGAACCATCGCCACAACATCCCTGATAGCTTGACGGGCAACCTCATCAAGAGCCGGCCAGATTCCTTCCTTGATATACCCATCCTTGACACCCTGGAAGGCTTGAGCGTTAGTCACGAAACCGGCCAAAGGAGGACTCCCCGGATCAAGATCACCTTGCCGCATGGCGGTAGTCGCAGCACCGATCGCAATCGAACCCGTAGTAACAACCGCGCCCGTATCCGGATTAGCCGTCAGATAGGCCAATTGACGAGAAGCAGACGTACTCGGATCGCTGCTCGCGTCAAGCACCTCAACAGTGACGCTCACACCCTCCTCCGCTGCATATTCCTCAAACCCGACAACAGCTTCCGTAATGTACGTACCCGCAGGATCCTCAGCCGGCCACAGAATGGTGTCCCCATCCTGGATCTGCGGCAAAGTGATCCCAGCAAGAACCCGCCCGTACTGATTCCAACTGGCAAGCACACTTCCGAGCTGCGCGACTTCATCCTCATCCAAACCCGGCACAGCAAGAAGACCATATACAGCTATCCCCTCGGCCAGAGCCCGACGAACCGCCTCATTCGCAGCCTGAGGATCGAAGAACGGCGCCAACACAGCGTCCACACCGCGGGCAACCTCCTCATCAATCATCTCCGCCTGACGCTGAAAATCACCCTCGGCAAACCGATCAACAAACTCAGCCCCCAAAGACTCCGCCTCATCCCTCATCTCAGCCACCGCATAAGACCAGATAGCATCAGTCGAAGACGACTCACCGATAAACACAATACTCACCGACTCATCCGACACCGCGGTAGTAGCCGCCGCCACTGTGGTCGCCGGCGTATCCTCGACTTCGTCATCGCCCCCGCCGCAGGCAACCGACACGAGGGCCATAACAGTCAAGAAGGGTAGAATCCGACTTCGGTTTGTCGCTAACCAACGGTTTGCAAAGCTTCGCATGCTAGGTCACCTCACTCCTAAGTAAGTACATCTTGTAGTGATTCTCTGGTTTCAAGTTGTGCCATGGGAATCCGGATCACTGTTAGGCAATGGAGAGTATCTCCTTACGATTCTCTGCCTTTATGCAGGTTGGTTCCGGTTAGCTCGGCCTATCAGGCTAGGCAACGGAAGACTTGCAGCAAGTCCTCACCCATGCAGGTTTTCTAGCAGACACCGGGCCGAGCGTCAAGGCTCTCAATTGCTCGACAACCGAATTAGGCACGGCTAGGCGTACCAGCTAAGCCTGAATCCACCGAGGGCTCTTCGCTGGGTGGCCGAGTAGTGTGGTTACAGGGGTGTCCGGGGGTGACGGAACGGCCTCCCGGGGGCTTGTCTGGGGGTTTCCAGGCGTGGCGTGATGGTTTTGACGACGATTATGGTTGGTGTCAGGTGGTTGGGGCGTGTGTGGCCGGGAGTTCGGCTGGTCGGTTCGGTTACCGGGGTTCGTTTGGCCGGGTTCAGCAGAGCCGGGGCAGGGGCCCGGAGGTTAGTTAGGCAGGTCAGGTAGGCGGCGGCCCAGGGCCACCCTGCGGGGAGACGCAGGACGGGTTTCCCGCCGTGGTTGACGAGACGTCCGGGAATATCCCGAACAGTCTTGTTCGGATGGTGGTTCCGTATACGGGTTGGGGTTCCTCGGGGATGTTTATCCACCTGTGGAGGTTATGGGTGAGGACGGCGCAGAGCAGCCACACGGCGTTCGCGTTAAATACCCCGGACGGTAGATGAGCCGGCCCCGCCCGGGTTCTTGTGGTCGCGTACCGCGGTGTTCACACACCGCGTGGCGGCGGTGGTACCGGTCCCCTTCAACCACCCGGCGGCTATCGTCGATGTCGGTGGTCGTCGGTTGCCGACACGTCAAGATTCGTGACGAAGCAGTGACACCGGCAGGTTGTCCCACCGTTCTGGTTTCGGGACGGGGAGGCGGGTGCGGCGTATTATGAGACGAACCTTGCGCCGCTGCGACGGTTCCCCGGGTTTGGTCATCCCCCGGACACGGTTTCCGCGACTTGGGCGCCTTTCGGGTAGGGGATGGGCGTCCGGTCGTCTTTGCCGATTCCGGAGTACGCGGCTCTGGATCCTACGGGCCTTACGGACAGTAACCGACCAACCCACCCCCAGACGGTCCAACACCTGCCGGCATGGCGTAAGAACCGGAACGCCGGAATCGGCCCGCAGGTTCATCTTCATCAGGTCGCGGGCCCCGGCCCGCCGCACCCGTTGTATCGTTTCTTTGGCGAAATGGACTACACCCCGCTGCGGAGGCGGGCGCCGAGCACTTCACCCGTATCCGCCCGGAAAACCAAAGCTCTTTCAACCCGAGACGGTTCATCAACATTACGGCCACCAGCAAACCCGCGTCGGCTACCAGAAAACCGTCATCAAAAACAACCGCCACCCGGTCAATTATTCCACCGTAACCCCACTCACAGGAAACACCACCCGAACCCTGAGCCGATAACCACGGCTTATACGGCTATCATCCCAGAACAGAGGCGCCTTCCCACGTCATACCACCCCAAACCCAACAAACCAACCGGCGGATCCAGGCTAAACGCATAAGAGTCTGTTCACCTCTACTCAGACAACCCCCGGCCCTGAACGTGTCCGGGCCCGCATGACCGGCAGCACCGCGACGGGCAGACTCCACCCACCCGACCCGATTTTCTGAAACTGGTAGGCCAATCGTCAACAAGTCGTAGGCCGTTCGTTTAAACAGGCCGGTACCCGTCATGCGGCACCGAGTCATGCCCGCGTGTAGTCCCGTCGATCCAGAACGGCGGTATAGTCGCCCCGGTCGAGCCAATGGCACCAGATCCTTGTGCTCTTGATGGCCAGACGCTTCGAGTGACCGTATTGGTTCGACCATGCAGCCACTTCGACCCTTGCTGAACCCAGACTTACTACGGCCTCAAGGGCCGGCTTGAGATCTGTGTCCGCCGACATCAGAACCCCTACGTCGTATTCTTTCTGAGCGGCCATAAGCACGAAGTCGACGGCGATCGAAACGTCGATGCCCTTTTCCTCGGGCTTCTCACCTGGCCCAGCCGTGCGGATATCGTAATGGTCGAGCGACAACTCGAACCCCTTCCGATCGTGACCAAGATGCAATCTGTCGCATGCATGCTCCGTACCCTTTCGGATCTCTCGTTGAATCCGGAACCCCTCTGTAGATGTGGACACCGATTAGGGTTCGGTCAAACGGGCTGC
Organism: uncultured Acidimicrobiia bacterium; assembly: GCA_964516495.1. Lineage (GTDB taxonomy): Bacteria > Actinomycetota > Acidimicrobiia > Spongiisociales > Spongiisociaceae > JAPPFW01. Next base: position 14,097 of record CAZEZF010000089.1, read on the forward strand.
GTTCCACGAGTAATCGACCTAGCGTTAGTGGGTCAACCTGCCCCTCCCAGTGAGGCATCGCCACAGGGCACGGATAGAAGGCGTGACGAGCGGCCATGTAGACGTTCTGGTAGTCCAGGAAAACCATCACACGATCAGGCATTGACGCTTCGGCAGTCCTCGGAATTGGTCCGGTCGTAGATAATCCCCGCCAGTTCAGATCCGAAGACCGGGACGGCGGGGAGAATTGAAAGTAATATACCACGTCTTATTACATCTGTCAACCTGAATCCACCGATGGCTCTTCGGTGGGTGGCCCGGTGGTGTGGTCAAGCCTTCGGGATTCCTGCGGTGGCCTCTAGCCGTGCGGCCACCGTGTCGAATG
>CAZEZF010000090.1:0-14456 GCA_964516495.1 uncultured Acidimicrobiia bacterium
CACCGATCGAATATTTGAGGCTGGCCGGGATGGCTTCCATTACCGCTTCTCGGAGCCCTAGCAGGACCAGGACGGTGACCAGGATTCCCTCCCAGACGATGACGCCCATCGCGCCCTCCGGAGTCAAGCCCTCGGTAATCACCAGACCGAATGCCACTGCCGCGTTTAAGCCCAACCCGGCAGCCATTGCTAATGGGTAGTTCGAAAAGACCCCCATAGCTATGGTCAAGATCCCGGCTACCAAAGCCGTCGCCGCCGCTACCGCCACCGGATCAAGACCGGCCGCTCCTAGAACGTCTGCATTGACAAACAAGATGTAGGCCATCACCAAGAATGTGGTAACGCCCGCCCGAACCTCGGTACCTATCGTGGAACCACGTTCAGATATCTTGAAATATGTGTCAAGATCTGTTTGCGCCATTTTCCCTCCCTTCTTCCGCCGCCTTCCTGGCAACGTGTATTAGGGGAAAGCCTAGCTGCGAAATCTCCGACTCACCGGGTATATTTGCACTCTTGACGACTGCCGACCATGACCGAATCGGTAGGAGGCAATCCCGACCCGCGATCCCGCCCCCTGAGCGCCTCTTACAGGTGGGTTGACAAGTAACGATTCGATCCGAACGGTCAGGAAACTAGTCCTAACCGGTTCCCGCGGCCCCGCTTCTGTGGCCCTTTACAGGGCTTCTCCGGATTCGGGATCGAAGAAATGCAGTTTGTTGGTATCCACTACCAACTCGACCTGTCCGCCGACCCGGGGCGCGTGATCCGGGTTGATCCGAGCCGTGAACTTGGTTTCGTCGCCCAGCGAGGTACTGTCCGCTCCTTCGTCGGCGAGCAGGGCCTCGATGTCGGCGGTCACCACCGGACGAACAGGCGCCGCGAAGTGGACATAGGCCTCGGAACCGAGTTGCTCCACGAGCGTGGTCTCGACTGTCATCGTGCTGCCGCCGGATCCGGACGCCGACCGGATCTCGAAGGCCTCGGGACGCACCCCTACCACGATCTCCCGGCCTGACGTCCCGGTCACACCATCCGGCAGTGATGAACTGTCCACTTCCAAGCGGTGACCACCGAAGGTAAGGGAGGTAGAGGCGCCATCGGCCTCTACCTCGGCATAGACGAAGTTCATGGCGGGCGAACCGATAAACCCCGCCACAAAGAGGTTGACAGGGTTGTCGTAGAGGTCGCGGGGAGCGGCGATCTGCTGCAGGTTGGTTTCCGTACCGGTGACCGCCTTGAGGACCGCCACCCGGTCTCCCATGGTCATCGCCTCCACCTGGTCATGTGTCACGTAAAGGGTGGTGGTTCTCAAACGGGCGTGAAGCAGTCCGAGCTCCGAACGCATCTGCACGCGAAGCTTGGCGTCGAGGTTGGACAGTGGCTCATCCATCAAGAAGGCAGCGGGTTCCCGCACGATGGCCCTACCCATGGCCACTCGCTGCCTCTGTCCCCCCGACAACGCCCGCGGTTTGCGGTCCAGCAATTCGGTGATCTCAAGGATCTGAGCGGCTTCCCCGACCTTCTCCGCTATTTCCTTCTTAGGCGTGTTCCGCAACTTGAGGCCGAAGGCCATATTGTCCCGAACAGTCATATGGGGGTACAACGCGTAATTCTGGAAGACCATGGCGATATCGCGGTCCTTGGGAGCGACATCGTTAACCACCCGGTCGCCGATTCGAATGGTTCCTTCCGTTATTTCTTCAAGCCCGGCAACCATTCTGAGAAGCGTTGACTTGCCGCATCCCGATGGACCGACCAGCACGACAAACTCCCCGTCGGTTATGTCTATAGAGACATCGGATATTGCCCGCGTGACTCCGCCGTAGACCTTACCTACCGACTCGAAGGCGATTTCCGCCATTCCCGCACCCTCTCGCTTTCCTCTTTGTTCTCAAACATAGGACTTTACCAGCAGTGGAGGGCCTGTGACCCTCTCAAATGCTCTTGTCCGTCTGTTCGTCCACCACCGGCGACACACCTATCCGCGGGCGCGGGTCCTTTTTAATACCGGCTCGGCGGCCGCCAACGTTCGATCAGCCATCGCCAACACCTTTCCCGCGGCGCCGGGTACGGCAGGGTCAACCAGGTTTCCCATCACCCTGAGGGTAATCCCGGCGATGGCCTGGGTTCCGACCGCTATCCGCAAACCGGCGTTGAGGATGGCCGGATGGCCGATCAAGAACGAGAAACGCCTCCCGGTTCGAAGGAAGGCGTCGAACCGCTCCCCGATGATCCGGTCATAGCGGGCCGGCGCCGTTGCGGGATCGCTCACGAACAGGTCCGCAGCCAGCATTCCCGATTCGAGACCGTAATCGATCCCCTCCCCGTTCATCGGGTTGATGAGGCCGGCGGCGTCACCGACCGCCACCCAACCCGGGCCGTGCCGGCGGGTGGCGCTCATCGGCAACCGCCAGGCTCTAGGTCGCTCCAGGTAGGGACCGACCTGCCAGCTCTCCCGTACCTGTGAGTGATAGACATCGATCAATGAGTTCAGATTGAGCCGCTTGAAACGCTTCATGGTCGATAGGCTGCCCACCCCCAGGTTCACCGTGCCGTCTCCCGCCGGGAAGATCCATCCATAACCCGGAACGGTGCTACCGCCGGCGTCCTTCAAAGTGAGGCAGGCCTCGATAAACCCCTCGGCGTGACGAGGAGATTCCACATAGCTTCTGATGGCCATCCCGTATGGCTCATCCGCTACCCGTACCGCTCCGAGCATCCGGGCCGCCTTACCCGGCGCCCCTCCGGCGGCCACCACCATTCGCGCCCGCCAAACCTCGTTTCCAACGGTCACTCCCACCACCTGTTCCCCGTCGAAACAAGGGAGCGCCTCCGTGTTCCAGATGATCTCCGCCCCGGCTTCGGCGGCGTGATCGATCAAGGCTGCGTCAAGAGCGCGGCGCGGCCAAACGGCGCCGTGGTCAGGGAACCTACTGGTCTGCGGCCACGGGAGTACCCGCTCGGTAGAGCCGGCGATCATTCTCAGGCCTTCGATCCGATGGGCGCCTCCCAGGTCAACACCTAGTTCCCCGAGTACTCCGACGGCGCGCGGGGTAAGACCGTCACCGCAGGCCTTGTCACGCCCGTAGCCCGCCCGATCGAACACCACCGTTTTCACTCCTTGGCGGGATGCCCGTATGGCGGCGGCGGCGCCCGCCGGACCCGCCCCGATGATGGCTAGATCGACTGTTCTCATGACCGCCCGGATAGTAAACGGTTACCACAGCCTACGGGGCGGCGGAGTGTGGGGCGGCGGAGTTGCACAAGGCGGATCGGTCCCCGCGGCCAAGGACTTCGCCTTCCGCCGCTGGGAGGGTGCTGAGAAACCCCCGGCTTGGCCCGACGTCCGATGGTAAACTCCCTGGTCAGCAGACGGAGGGCCAATCCAGTCACCCGTTTTCCAGTACCGCCCTAGATTAGGTAACCATGAGCCACAACCCTCATCTCCCCGAAGCCATCTACCGTTACCTGGTCGCTCACAACCCGCCCACGGATCCGCTGGTGGACGAGTTGGTGGCCGAAACCGCCGCCATGGGGTCCATCCGAAGCATGCAGGTGGGCGTCGAGCAGGCCGCCCTACTCGGGTTCATGGTCAAGCTGCTCCGCGCCCGCTTCGTGGTAGAGGTCGGGACCTTCACCGGCCTTTCGGCGCTGGCGATGGCTCGCGCCCTGCCCGAGGGCGGTCGCCTGCTCTGCTGTGACATCAGCGAGGAATACACCGCTACAGCCAGGCGTTACTGGGAGCGAGCGGGGGTGATGGATCGAATCGATCTACGGGTAGCGCCCGCCATCGAGACCTTACAGGCGCTGCCCAGGACCAGATCGATCGATATCGGGTTCGTGGACGCCGACAAGGAAAGCTACATCCTCTATTACGAGGAGTTGGTATCTCGCCTGTCGCCCAACGGAGTCATAATCGCCGACAACCTGTTCATGAACGGTCGGGTCGTCGATGAGCAACCGAATACCGCCGCCCGCTCATCGATCAGGTTCGCCCGTCACATCCAAGAGGATCCCCGCACTGAGAGCGTGATCGTCCCTATCGGCGACGGGTTCAGCTTCACCCGCCTCCGGGGTTCGTAGACGAGACCGGACCATGTCGGCAGCCTCCCGGCGATGTTTGTAACCCTCTTTCACGCAGGGACCTGATCGACAATCGTGACTCCTTGCCCGATGACTCCCATGGCGATTGCTGCTTTGCCTATCCGTACAACGGGCGATAGTCTGGCGGCGGCCCGAATCGATCCGGAGGGGAAAACAGCATGGGTAACCGCCTCATTCATTTCGAGTTCAATTCGTCGGATCCGGCTGCCTCGATAGAGTTCTTTGCAGTGGTCTTCGGCTGGAGCTTCACCAGATGGGGTGAGCACGACTATTGGCTGGCCACGACCGGGGAAGACGAGCCGGGGATCAACGGGGCGGTCGGGCTGGCGGGTGAGGGTGCCCAGCCGCACACGCTCAACACGATCGAAGTCACGAACCTCGATGATGCGCTCTCCGCCTGTGAAAAGGCGGGCGGCAGCCGATGCAGCGAGGTCAGGGAGATACCCGGAGTGGGCCGCTGGGTCCGGGTGGCGGCGCCCGGAGGCAACGAATTCGGGATGATGGAGCCGGCCGGGTCCTGATCAATAAGGTCCTTGCCAAGCGTCGAACTCCGGGCGTAGGGGACCACCATACCGGGAAGCCCGACAGTGCTGACGATGAGAGTCAGCGCTCAAGCCGAACACCCCGCCTGGCAACGTTTATCTCGGTGGCTTTGACTGACAGCCAGACCGAGGTCCCCGGATACAGGTTCAAGGAATATTGAGCGGCGGGCGTCACCTCGGCGGTGAGAGGGATCGGTCCGGCGGTCTGTATCCGCACCCGGTCGGAATGGTGATCCACGTAGCGGATCGTGGTCGCCCATGAGTTCCTGGGGCTGCCACCCGGACGGTCGAGGTGGATGGATATTGCCCGAGGGTGAATGGTGGCGATCACCCGACCCTCAACGCCGTCGGCGATTACCAGGGGCTGGCCGTCCACCACCATTACATGGCCACTCGCCGACCCGACCAGCAGGTTGACTCCCGCCAGGTCGGCGGCGTAACGGGTCGACGGACGGAGCCGGATCTCATCCGCCGTGCCTGTCTGGACCACCAAACCCTCTTCGAGGATGACCAGTTCGTCAGCCAGGAGGAAAGCCTCCGCCGGATCGTGGGTTATGAGGAGGCGGGCGCCGGAGTAACCCGACAGATGGTCGCCGACCATGCGACGGAGTCCGGTACGGGCGGTTATATCGAGCGCCGAGAACGGCTCATCGAGCAGCAGCACCTCCGGGTCGGTAACCAAGGCCCTGGCAAAGGCCACTCTCTGGGCTTGTCCTCCGGAAAGGGCGCTTGGTCGGCGCCGGGCGAGGTCATCAATCCCTACCGCCGTCAACCATGAAGCCGCTCTCCGCCGGGCCCGGCTACGCGACAGACCGGTCGCCCGCAATCCGAAAGCCACGTTGTCGAGGGCGCTCAGATGAGGAAACAACATCCCGTCTTGAAACACGACCCCCACCCGGCGATCCGCCGGCTTGACGAAGATCCCGGCAGCAGGGTCATCCAGAATCCGATCCCCCAACCGTATTGCACCCCTGTCGATCGGCGCCAAACCGGCCAGCGCCTCGACAAGGGTGGTCTTACCGGCGCCGTTGGGACCGAGAACCGCCACCGTCCGATCCGGCGGGATCGTCAAAGCAACATCGAGGAGAAAATCCCCCCGCCTGACCACCAGTCGGGCCTCCAGACCGTTCATCGGCGCCTCCACCAGTGATCACGAAGAGAAATAAGCACCACCAGCGAGATGGTCACCATGACCAGACTGAGGGCGATGGCGGTGTCCCGGTCACTCTCGAGGGCTACAAACACCGCCAAGGGAAGGGTCTGGGTACGGCCCGGAAGATTCCCCGCGAAGGTCAAGGTCGCTCCGAACTCACCCAAAGCCCTTGCCCAGGTCAGGGCGGTCCCCGCCACCAGGGAGGGACCGATCATAGGAAGGGTCACCTGCCGCAGAACCATCCACCGACCTGCGCCCAGGGTTTCCGCCGCCCGCTCGAATCGGGAATCGAGGTTGCGCAAGGCGCCCTCCACCGTTACCACCATCAACGGCATGGCCACGAAGGTCACCGCAACTACCACCCCCCACACGCTGAAAGGGAGGGTGATACCGGTGGCTTGCGCCAGCGGTGCGCCGATCACGCCCCTCCTTCCGAGAGCGAAGAGCAGGGCCGCCCCACCCACCACCGGCGGCAGAACAAGCGGGAGAAGGACAAGGCCCCGGACAACCGATCTACCAGGGAATGGAAACCGGGCCAGCACCCAGGCGAGTGGAACACCCAGAACCAGAGAAATAATCGTGGCGGCCACCGACGACAACAGAGAAAGCCGGAGGGTGTCGGCAACCGCCTCCGTCGAAAGCAAAGCAGCCACTTCACCCCATGGAGCATCCACCAGCAATCCGACAACGGGGACGATAAACAGCGCCAACCCGACCGCAGCCGGGATGAGGATGAACCACGGAGGCAAGGCGCGCAACCGCCGCCGATGATCGGAGTCTCGGACCTCGCTCATGCTTCGCCGCCCGGTTGACATTACAACCCTACGGTAGGGCGAACCCGTGCCGGCCCAGGATATCCCTACCCTCGCCTGACAACACGAAGGCGACGAAGTTCCTGGCTCTGGTCGGATCGGGTGATCCGGCTATAACCCCGATCGGATACTCGGCTGTGACGTTGTATTTATCGGGTATGGGTATCGAGTCCACTTCATCGGATGCTTCAACATCGGTCACATATACGACAGCGACATCGAGCTCGGAGACCTCGACCTTGGTAAGCAAGGCGCGTACATTGGGTTCTTCGGTATCCACAATCGGACGCACGCCCGCGTCGGCCAAGACCCGGCGGGCGAAGTCACCACAGGGAACCGCTGCACTGCACAAACCCACCCACAGTCCGTCGTCGGCAAGACTGTACAATCCCCCGACCCCACCCGGGTTGCCTCTAGGCACGGCGAGGGCCATCCGGTTATAGGCGAATATCTCGTAGCGTCCTTCCAGATAGCCCGCTTCCGCCACCTCAGCCATGATGGCCGGGTTAGCCGAAGCGAACACCCCGACCGGAGCGCCTGACAATATCTGCTCTCGGAGCAGTGAACTCCCTGCCAGGTTGAGCACCACATCCGTCTCGGGATAAGCCCGCTCGAACCCCGCCTCCATCTGTTGAAACGCCGTCGTGAGAGAAGCAGCCGCCGATACCAGCAGTTCCTGACGACTGTCCGAACCACCGGGTGATCCGGCGCATGACAAGGTTGCCAGGGCGGCGATCAAACCGGATGCGACAACTTTCCTCCATCCGGACGGGGGCCGCCGCTGTTCATCCGGACCACGGATGCGGTCACTTGATACCTGGTTATCAACAATCATCCATACCTTCAACAAGCTACCGGCTACCGGTACAGTAACGTCGGGTCCGATGGTACGTAATAGAGGACGACACGACTCCGACGCCGGAGGCGATCCGGAGGTCCTTGCCGCCAAGGCGGAGTTGCGGGAAGCGGTATGGGCCGGCCTCATCGCTGCTAAAGCATCCCGGTTTCCGGGGGCTCGCGGTCGTATACCCAACTTTATCGGCGCCGAGGCGGCCGCCGAACGATTACGAACCGACCGCTGGTGGGAAGAAGCGCGGACCTTGAAGTCCAACCCGGACTCGCCCCAGTGGCCGGTTCGGCAAAGGGCGCTCGAGGACGGTAAACCGGTATTCATGGCGGTGCCCCGACTCGCCCGGCCGGAACCGTTCTTCTACTTGGACCCCGACAACCTGTCGGACACTCCGAGGGCGTCGTCCTCGATCAATGGGGCAAGCCGCTCGGCCCAAACGATCCGGATCGATGAGATGGAACCGGTCGACATGGTGGTTACCGGCTGCGTGGCGGTAGACCCTACCGGCGCCCGGATGGGCAAAGGGGGCGGGTTCAGCGATCTGGAGTACGCCTTGGCCTGGGAAGCCGGACTGATCGGACCGGACACCGTCGTAGCAACCACGGTCCACGAGGCGCAGGTGCTCGATCCCGGAGTGATCCCCATGGCGGACCACGACCTGAGCCTGGACCTGATCGTCACCCCGGAGAGAATCATCAGATGCCCCGATCGTCCCAAGTCTCCGGGGATCAGGTGGGAACTGCTCACCGAACGCAAGATCGCATCAATCCCTCTGCTCACCGCCCTGCGCCGAATGGACAAACTCGACGGCTAGCCATCCCTCCCAACCAGTTTCGAGCTTAGAACTGCGGCGTGGCCAGAGCCGCCAACAACACCTGGGATGATTGCAGGGACAGAGCATCCATCTGTTGGGCCATGCGGGAGGAGGTGGAACGAAGGAGCGCTCGCCAAAGGGTAATCTAAGTTTCGGCGGAACCCGGCTCCATTGCGGCTTGACCGTTAGTTGTTTCCTTGTTCGGGAACCCGATCTCCTCGGGTTTCGCCACTCCTCCTCTATTCTTGACAGTTAGCTGTACGTTGATTACCCTTGACTCATCACACTGATAAGCAGGAAAACCGGAGGTACCTTGATAACACAGTTTGCTGGCAACCCGAACATACTTTCTGCTGGAATAGAACAAGTGGCATGGTCAACCTCGGGCCGATTTTTCGCGAACCGCGGCCAAACAGACATATCTGTCACATCCACATCTCATACTGACACAACCATGAAGCGGCGCAAGCCCTACACAGAGGAGGAACATAACTGATGGAAGCGTTGACATTCGGAAAACTCCACCAGGCGGTTGCGGGAGATGCGGTAGCTCTACGGTCACGAACCGACCTTCAACCCGCCGGAGGCCCGGGAGATAAGGTGTTCCCGCCCACCTACGCCGTTGCGCAGAACGCTGAACACAAGTACGCGGTCGAGGAGCGCATAGTCGGCGACGTAACAAAGACGACGGTGCTACTTGATTCGGTGGCGTCCCAAGCCAACCGGGCCGAACTCGCCCTCCTCGACGGTTGGGAGTCGAACGAATTGGCCTTCCCTGTCCCCTTCGTGGACTTCACCGTTGACGATGACTTGGCCGACCTCGGCAAACTAACCGTCCTTGAGGCGCCTCACCGGATCGTCGACGCCATATTCCGGGACAGCCTCCTCGACGACACACTTTTCCGGCTATCGGACATGGGACAGGCGATCACCAACGCCACTCCTCGCGACGCCACTGCCCTATTCCGCTATTCCCCTACGGCGCTCCTGTTCGGTGTGTGGGACTCGACCGGCCCCAAGGGCGGTCTGGGTTCGAAGTTCCAGCGCGCCTATGTATCGGAGATCGTCGGATTGGACGCCAAGATCGGCAAGAAGGTGGGGAGCAGGCTCGATCCTCTGCAGATCGAGAAGTTGGGACCCAAGCAGAAGGCATACAACCACCGAGACCATGCGCAGGTCTGGACCTTCGACGAGGACGAGGCTGAAAAGAAGAAGGGTAAACTTCAGTTCGCTTCTCGCGGCGCGGAAACCGGCGAAGCGGGCCAACCCGCCAAATTCAATCACGGCAACATTGCCCCTTCTATCGACACGGTTTCGGGTGGCGTCACCATCAGCTCGGCCATCCAAACCACGGTGATCTCCCTGGCCGCACTCCGCAGACTTCGTTTCACAGAACACAAACGGGCTGCTGAAGTAGCGGCCCGAGTTGCCGTAGCCGCGCTGGGCGTAGCCGCCATCGCCTACCAACATCACATGGACTACGACCTCCGCTCCCGTTGTTTGCTAATCCCCCAACACCCGCCACAGATCGAGTTGGTGGGCCGAGACGGGTCGGCGCCGGAAGTGGTAACCGTCAACCGGGAAGGTGCAATCACGATTCTGCAAGCAGCCTCTGAACAGGCCGCGAGCGCCGGAATCGGTTGGAAGTCAGAGGAAACCCGGCTGGTACCGGCGCCGAAGCTGGTGGAACTTATCAAACGGAGCCGCCAGGTTTCGGCGCTAGAACAACCGTCGGGGTGAGCATGCTCTCAATCGAGGTGAACTTCCTCACTGGTCGGTTCGTGGCAACCGCCCACCATGACCGGAACAGCCCGGAGTGGCCTCCGCATCCCGCCCGGCTGTTCTCGGCCCTGGTGGCCACCTGGGCCGACGCCGATGATCCGGATCCGATCGAGAGACAGGCGATCCAGTGGTTGGAATCCCTGCCTCCGCCGGCGATCCGGGCTTCCGAAGCCACCCCGCGCACTCCGGCAACTCATTTCGTGCCGGTGAACGATGCTCGCATCGTCGGGGAAGTCTCCTACAACAATCGGGCGAAAAAGGTGGACGACCTTCTAGCCGAGATCCGCCAGGCCGAAGCCGCCGGACTCCCGGCCAGGAAGAAACAAAGTCTTCATACCCAACTAAAGCGGCAACGCAACATAGCGACAATGGTGGCTTCCGCCGGAAAGACCCCGGTAAGCACCGCTGTTGGGATCATGCCACCCGGCTGGGTCACAACGTCCGCCGCGGTTCGAACCGGGCAAGCACGCGTATACCCGTCTTACACCCCTAACGAACCCCGTGTCACCTACTTGTGGAATACCGCACCCACCGTAGATGCAACAGATGCAACCCGAACCATCGACCGCCTGTGTTCTCGACTCACTCGCCTCGGTCATTCGTCGTCGCTGGTTTCCTGCCGGGTAGTCTCGGATGACCCTGCTCCCAATCACATACCCGGTGAAGGGCCACTCACTCTTAGGGGGGTGCGATCAGGTCAACTGGTAGCCCTGGAACGGGAGTATCTGAAGCACCAAGGAAGCAAACCCCGCTCGCTGCCCTTTACCCCGGTGCGTTATCGCAAGATCAAGCCAAGAACGTCCGAACAGCAAGCGGTCAAGCCGGACACCGCGGGTGATTGGCTGGTGCTGGCCTTCTCCCGAGGATCGAGACGGTTCCCGTCCACCATGACGGCTGAGATCGCAACCGCCCTACGAGGTGCGGTCTTTCGCCATGCTACAGACCCGATGCCGGAAGGCCTGTCCGGTCATCGCAGCGGAGGCGGACCCTCCAGCCGTCCACATGTGGCCTTCCTTCCACTGCCCTGGGTGGGACACGAGCATTCGGACGGACGCCTGATGGGCGCCGCAATTGCTATGCCCGACCAGCTCGACGCCGAATCAAGACGAGCGCTTCTGCGGGCTGTCGGAACCTGGGAATCGGTGGATGATCCACTCACCCTTACCCTAGGCCGCCGGGGTATCGTGAAGATGCGCCGGGTTTTGGGAACCAGTGACCTGGTGACGCTCCGGCAGAGCCTGTGGAGTCGTCGGTCACGCCGGTGGGTAAGCGCCACCCCGATAGCGCTTCCTACCCATCCCGGACCCCTCGGGAAGGGAACACCCTCCGCCCGCAAGAAGGCATGGGATCGAGCCGGCCAGGCTGTAGTGGCCTCGTGTCGTCACATCGGCCTGCCTGAGCCGGTCGAGGTTGTCACCTCTCTCACACCCTTGCTACCGGGAGCCAGGCCGGCGCCCACCTTCCCGGCCTTCCGCCAGCGAGCTAGGAACGGAAAACCGGTTGCTCGCCGGCTCGTCCACGCTTCGATCACCTTCGACCGTCCCGTCACCGGGCCTTTGGTCCTCGGCGCGGGCCGCTACTTAGGACTTGGACTGATGCGGCCCATGACGGAGAGGGAGACCGAGGATGAGTGACCTGGCTGCGTCCGATTTCCCTGCCTATTTCCGTGGTGTCTACGGATACGATCCGTTCCCCTGGCAGGTCCGCCTCACCGACCAGGTACTTGATACGGGAAGGTGGCCTGAGGTCATCGATGTGCCGACCGGTTGCGGCAAGACCGCCACGCTCGATACAGCTATCTTCTGCCTGGCTGCCCAACCGGAGCTGTCCCCAAGGCGGATCGTATTCGTTATCGACCGGCGCATCATTGTGGACCAAGTCTATGAACGGGCAGAGAAGATCAAGGAAGCCCTGGCAACAGCCGAGGAAGGAATACTGCTCCGTATCAGAGAAAGGCTTTCGGACATAGCCGGGGGCGAACCCCTCGGTGTGGCGGCCCTCAAGGGCGGGGTTCCGATTGACAGCGAATGGGCCCGCCGACCCGACCAGCCCTGGGTGATGGTATCCACCGTGGATCAGTTCGGATCCCGCCTGCTTTTCCGCGGATATGGGGTATCGAAAGGAATGCGCCCTATCCATGCGGGTCTGGCAGGTAACGATTGTCTGGTCATCCTTGACGAAGTCCATCTGAGCATTCCCTTCGCCGAGACACTCGAAGCGGTGAGCAAGCTGGAAAGTGGATCGCTTCCTCGCCGGTTCCAGATCGTGGAGATGTCGGCTACTCCACACAACAAGGAGGCAGACCGGTTCCGCCTGGTAGATTCGGATTACGACAACTCCGACCTACTCCGTAAGCGGGCGCAGGCGACTAAGCCATGCACCATCCGCCTGATACCCGGGCGGTTCGCGGACGAAGCCATTCCCAAAGCACTGGCGAAGATACTGAAGAAGGAACTGCCGGGCTCGGTCCGAAGTGTAGGCATAATCGTCAATCGGGTACGGACCGCCCGCAAGACCTACCAATCGCTGCAGGAAGCCGGCTACAGGGCGCACTTGGTAACCGGACGGATGCGTCCCCTCGACCGGGTGCGAATCCTGGACAAGATCTCAATGATCGTGGACCCCGATCAACCGGACACCGACGATGATCTAGCCGTTGTGGTGGCGACCCAGGCAATCGAGGTCGGCGCCGATTTCAGCTTCGATGCCTTGATTACCGAATGCGCGCCCGTCGACAGCCTCCGCCAGAGATTTGGCCGGCTTGATCGACGAGGGACGTTTGCAGAACGAACCGACGTACCAGCCCGAGCTTGGATCCTAGGAGTTCGTTCCACAGTCAAGGCCAAGAAGCCCGATCCCGTATATGGCCACGCCTTGAAGGAAACCTGGATGGAACTGGAGGGACGTTTCGGTACAAACTTGTTCGATGCGGGACCCTCTTCCTCGGATCTGACCGGCTTTCCTGAGGAAGCCTACGCACCTCCCAGACACGCTCCCCTCCTCCTTAACACCCACATGGAAGCTTGGACCCAAACCCGGCCCGAACCGGTCGTCGAGCCCCTTCTAGATCCGTTCTTGCACGGTCTTGGCCAGTCCAGCAACACGGATATAAGCGTCGTATGGCGCCACGACCGGTCCCTTGAAACCTTGCAGCTGGTACCACCTCGCCCGGCCGAGTATCTACAGATACCGATCGGCGCCGCCAAAGCATGGCTGACTCGTACAGACGATGAAGTGCTCGAGGTCGCGGTGGCCGATGTCGACACTACTGAAGCCGACAACCCTGGCTCGTCCGGCGCTGCCAACCACCTGGCATGCCTTTGGCGTGGGTTCGAAGAAGAACCGAAACAGATCTCCGACGTAAGCAAGGTCCTTCCCGGCGCTGTGGTACTCGTCGACCCATCCTTAGGTGGATTAACCGCAGGTTCCTGGGACCCGACCTCGTCGGAGCCCGTAAGCGACCTCGGCGACGAGGCGCAGCAGGCATATGGCAGACGAGTCACCATTCGACTCGATCCTCGGATCTATACGGATGCCACAGACCTGGTGGCTGACGAAGAAAGCGACACGTCTACCCGTGAACGCATCTCCGACTGGATTGAGGCACGTCTTGATGGTTCTCCCGACACCTGGATGGTTGAGGCTTTAAAACGTCTCAAGCAAGGATTCGATATCCAGCTAGGCGAGAGCCGAGACTATCCAATAATCCTGGAAGGGACTGTGGATAGTTCCACCTGGGACGGGTCCGATGCGTCCGCCTCTTTCACCGGAGCGGAGGTGACTCTCCGCGCCCATATGAATGGAGTAGGTGAGAAGGCTGCCTCATTCGCTTGTCGGATCGGTCTGTCTCGTGAACTCCAAGCCGATTTGCGGCTTGCTGGACGACTTCATGACCTGGGTAAGGTTGACCGCCGATTTCAATCCATGCTTGTGGGCGGCGACCCGGTCCGGTTAGCGATATTGGACAAACCGCTAGCTAAGTCGGCGCCGGGAACGCGCCGCGTATATCCGTATCCGCGTGGAATGCGCCACGAAATAGCCAGCACCGCATTGGTTGAGTCCAACCCCGCGGTCCTCACGGATGCGCACGATCCGGATTTGGTGCTTCACTTGATAATCACCCATCACGGCCACGGGCGGCCCCTCCCACCCATCCTCCCGGATGAAGACCCCCAATCCCTCCGGTATCGGTTCGACGGACACGATCTCGAGGCGGACTCCCAACTAGTGGACACCGACATCGCCCTTGAAGCGGCCGATCGATTCTGGCGGCTCGTCGAACGTTACGGACACCATGGATTGGCTTGGTTGGAAGCAATCCTCCGCCTCGCCGACCACCGCCAAAGCGAGGAGGAGAAACAACGATGACCGACGGAACCCACTTGACCGGCCTTGAAGG
>CAZEZF010000091.1:0-14389 GCA_964516495.1 uncultured Acidimicrobiia bacterium
TTTACGTCTACACCTTCCGGGATGGCAGGATCGCCGATGTCCGCGCCTACTGACATAAGCGGCACATAAGCCTGTCACAACCTTGAGAGGGTCCGGCAAAACAGGCCACTTACAGTTGTAAAGCACCATCAGGAGATTGATAAGGCGTAACCCCTAGGCGGGCGTGATCCAAGAAAGATAGAATGGTTTCGTGGCTACTCATGGTCCGCGTATTGACCGCGCCGTACCGATCGAACACTGCTTCAACAATCACGCTGTACTACCTTACTCTCTCCGGCTAGAGGACATTCGTCTCGCTATGCTTGATGTGTAAGACTTGCTCCACGACATCAACCAGGCTTTGTTAACCCGCGGGGTTAGACGTTTCGAAGAAACCCTCCGTGCTGCAATTTTCTCGGGGATAATAAGCGACACGATCAGTTTTTCCGTCGCCCGACACTCTCGCGTGCTAACGGAAAACCGATTTCATAACGGTCACCCTGATCTGATACCGGTAGGTGTTTATCCCCACAACAAGGTCCAGGCGGGACATGAAGGAGTAGAAGTTAAAGCAACTAGAGGACGCGGGGCCGTGGATACCCACGGAGCTAGAGACGCTTGGCTCTTGATCTTTCGTTACACGACCGACTCACAAACCGAGCCGGAGATCGACCGTGCTCCTACCAGATTTATCGAAGTACTGCTAGCGCAACTCACCAGGGAGGATTTTCGCCGTAACGACCGAGGAGAACTGGGAACCCGAACGGCTAGCCCGAACCGGCAAGGCATGAAAAAGCTAAGAACGAACTGGATTTACCGGGACTTGTGATTATCGACAGTTAGGCGCGAAAGCGCAGGAATCGCTCCCTTGGCAACCTCCACGAATTGGCGGTCCACCTCGATGCCCACACTCTCGTACCCGACCGCCTCGGCAGCCGCGAGGGTTGAGCCCGAACCGGCAAAGGGATCAAGCACCGCACCCTCACCGAGAGGGAGCACGGCGCGAACGATCTGCCGCAGAAAGCCCTGCGGTTTCAAGCTGGGATGGGGCGCTATCTTCCGTTCTGCAGGACGGGTAGGCGCCAATCTGATCACATCCCCGAACGGACGCTCATCCGAGATTCGCCGCAATCCACCGGTCTTGTATTTGCGGAGGTTGTCCATGACCCTACCCTCGATCGGTCTCCGGAAAAGGAGCCACGGCTCCCACTGGGATCGAGGCATCACGCTCACATCCGGGAACTCATCATGGGCGTTCTTGGGGCGGTCCCCGCCTCTCAACGTCTGGACAAGGCGGACAACCTCACCGCGCCGCTCCAGCCCCGACGAGGTAAGCGCCCGAGCGACGATGTGGCTCACCAAGGGGTTGGACGCGACGAATACATGCGCTCCCGGAACCAGAACCGGCAGGAGAAGGCCTCCCCAATGGTGGAAGAAGGACTCGAGTGACCGGAGATCGCGGCTGGTCAGCGTCGTAAAGCGGGGAAGCGGCGAGCGCTTGGCGCCGTCGAAACTCGGGGGGAGGCGCCAGACCCCGCCCCTGCCTTGACGTAGCTTTCTCTGCTGTTCGGTCGAGTACTCCACCAGACCATACGGCGGATCGGTCACCACCCCATGCAGGCTTTTCTCAGCCCTTCCTGCCAGCCAAGTCATACAGTCTCCCTCATAGAGGCGCGCCTGGCCGTACTCGAAAGCAAGAGACAGAGTCATCGGCTCACTGGAAACCACATAGCCGTAACTTACCACCAGACCATGACAGTCGGCGCATAAGGAGGGGTCTGGATCAGTCGTCGAAAACGGAGTCGGCCAGGATCATAGAGATATCCCGGACCGCCACCGACTCTTCCTGTCCGATCTCTTTTACACCGTCGTCAAGCATCACGAAGCAGAACGGGCAGGCAACCGCCACCTCTTCGGCCCCCGAGGCCACCGCTTCCTCGGCCCGGTCGATGTTGACCTTCTTGCCTACGCGTTCCTCCATCCACATCTGGGCGCCACCCGCCCCGCAGCAGAAGGAACGGGTACCCGATCGTTCCATCTCGACTACCTGGATACCCCCGATCGAGGCGACCACCCCGCGCGGCGCCATGTAGACACCGTTATGCCTTCCCAGATAGCAGGAGTCGTGGTAGGTCACCGTGCGCCCGTCGCCCGCCTTAGGTTCCAGATGCCCCATTTCAACCAATTCCGTCAGGAGTTGGCTGTGGTGGATAACCTCGTACTCGCCGCCGAACTGGGGATACTCGTTCTTGAGAGTGTTGAAGCAATGCGGACATTGGGTGATCACCTTCTTGACCCCTAGGTCCCCCAACGTCTGGATGTTCTCGAGCGCCAGCATCTGGAACACGAACTCGTTTCCGGATCGGCGGGCCGGATCCCCGGTACAAAGCTCGGCCGGACCCAGAATGGCGAAGTCGACTCCCGCTTCATGCATCAAACGGGCGGTGGCTACGGTTACCTTCTGGTTGCGATCATCAAATGATCCCGCGCAGCCCACCCAATATAGATATTCGGCCGAGTCCACATCCTGACCCAGAATCGGAATATCGAAGTCCACCTTGGATGTCCAGGCGGCCCGATCCCCCTGCCCGATACCGTACGGATTGGAGGTGTTCTCCATCGACAGGAAGGCCTTGCCCAGCTCGCTCGGAAAGTCAGCCTCCATGAGGGCCAGGTAGCGGCGCATGTCGAGAATCTTGTCGAGAATCTCGATGTCCACCGGGCAGATCTCGTCACATGCCTTGCATGCCGTGCATGCCCATAACTCCTCGGGAGTGACCCGCTCGAAAACATTGTCCGCAGTGACGGTAATCTCCGTGTCAACGGTCACCGGGGTGGTTACAACCGGATCCGCCGTACGGGCGGCTACCTCACCTAGCTTCAGCACTATCTCCCGTGGATCCAAGGGTTTGCCGGTCGCATTGGCCGGACATACAGAGGTGCAGCGACCGCAGACCGTGCAGGCGTCGGTGTCCAAGAGTTGCTTCCAGGTGAACTCCCCCACCAGGGAGGCGCCGACCGTCTCGATGTCGTCTACCTCCATCAGGTTGGGCATCTCCCGCATCGCCCCGGCCGGGCGTTCCCTAGGTCCCAGGAACATGTTGGCCGGCGAAGTAACCATGTGCCGCAGCTTGGTGGTGGGAAGCATCACCAGGAAGATCAGAAAGGAAACAACGTGGAGCACCCACACGATCTGATGGATCCCCGAGGCGGAACCTGCCGGAACCAGATATGAGAGTGGATAACCGACAAAGGACCACACTTCGTAGGCGGGTCGGCCTTCCACGGCTATCCGAGCCGCCTCTGTGGCCACCCCGCTCAACCCGATGAAAGCCAGCACCACCAGTATCCATAGATCTTCGGGACGGGTTTTGGAACGCAACCTCCAATGCCCTTGCCCGTACCTTCGGACAGCTGCCCACACCAAACCCCCCAGGAAGACCAGGGAGGCGCCGTCCAGCACGAAGGAGTAACCCCGATACACGTCATCACGGAGGAACTTGAACTCCGAGGGAAGAAGGTGGTCGATCTCGAGGGTAACCGTCCCCAGGAAAAGGACCAGGAATCCGTAGTACACCATGGAGTGCATCAGACCCGCCCATCGATCCCGCATAAGGGTCTGCATCCGCAAACCGATCCCCATAGCGTGGAGACGCCGCCCCCACATCCCGGAGCGACGGTCCGGCCCACCACGCTGCCAGTTCCTCGCCCGGAGCGAGAACAAGTAGAAGGCCAGGAAGATGAATCCCGCCGCCGCGATGTAGAACATCGCCTTCAGGGCGACCGGGATATTCAGGAACACCTCACGGGATACCGGACTCTCGGTCTTGCCGGGGAATTGGCTCACAAACCAGCTGGCCAGGATCCCGACCGCTACCAGCGCGCCCACCCGAATCAAAATCTCGGCGGCATTGAACTTACGGCGCATCCGGGCTCCCTGCGTAAGGTGACGACCTCATTGAGTCTAGAGACCGCGTTCGTCGGCTGCTTGCATCGCTTAGGAGGGTACTGAAAACCCCCTGCCGGCCCGACGTCCGATGGTAAACTCCCTGGTCAGCGGGCGGAGGGCCACCCAATCCCCGTCGTTTTCAGCACCCTCTTGGTACCCTGACTCCCTCAGTTCGTCTGGTTCGCAACCCCAAGAGGCCGCATTGCGGCGACCTGGATTCCGTCTTCGTCTTTCAGCCCGACGCCGCTGGTGGCGGCACTCGGGGATCGTTTCTGTCCTACCCCCACTGTATGTTGTTGGTTAACCGTAATTACCAGCGGTCCGCTTCCGACGTCGACCTGGACCGTGAGAGGGATCATATTCGTTCGAGACTGCCCGCCAGGGGTATGGGAGGACGCGTCTCGGCCAAGGTGGTGGCGGTGGGGGAGGGCCCGCCGGAAAGGGGTCTGATGCGTCGATTTTCGCGATCTGTCCCTGACCCAGGACCGCTAGGAGGGTACCAATAACTACCCGCCGGCTCGACATCCGATGGTCAACCCCCTGGTCAGCGGGCGGAGGGTAAACCCACCCCGGTCTTTTTCAGCACCCTCCTGGAGGGCCGTGGAAACCGGTAGGCAGACCTCACCTTCGATGGGGCTAGCCTGCCGCTTCCCTCCCTAACTGACGGGAGCGTTCGGTAGCGGCTGCGATCGCCTCACCTACCGACGAGTTGAATCCGGCCTCGGTCAGGACTTCCAAGGCCGCCGCGGTAGTGCCGCCGGGTGAGGTGACGTTGCGCCGAAGTTCGGTCGGCGGCTCACCGGAAGTCTCCATCAGCATCCCGGCGCCTTTGATGGTGCGCCTGGCAAGACGCAAGGCCATCTCCGGATCCAGTCCCTGGCGAATCCCCGCCTCCACCATGGCCTCGGCCAGGAGGAAGACGTAGGCGGGTCCGCTTCCGGACACCGCGGTGATAGCATCGAGCGCCGCCTCTTCAACCTCCTCGACGAGACCGACCGCGGCTAGGACCTGCCGCGCCAGATCCATATGGATCGGAGTCGCATGGGTTCCGGGGGCGCAAGCCGTTATTCCCTCGGCTATCAAGGCGGGGGTATTGGGCATGGTTCGGATCACCGGAACTCTCACCAAGGCGTTTTCGTACACGGAGATCGGAACCCCGGCCACCAGCGCCACAAGCACCTGGTCGGCTCTGACCACGGGGGCCAGCTGGCCGAGCGTCACATGGATATCCTGCGGCTTGACCGCCAGCACCACCACCTCCTGACCGCAAATACCCTCAGCCGGGGTAGCCACGGCTCGGCAACCGGTGTTCTCCCTCAACTCTGCGGCTCGCGGTCGGTACGCCTCCACCAGAGAAAGTTCCTCAGGGGTCCACCCTCCCCTGAGCAAGCCGGTCAGAAGGGCGCCACCCATTGCGCCCACCCCGACAATCGCGATCGACGGCTTTCTCATACCGATGAGTATGGCATGTCGACCGGCGACGCCATGTGTTAGTCGGAACTCCGATGGGAGTATTGCGGCCTTCCCAGCACTTCGCGGATCATCGACACCAAGGCGCCCACTGCGTCCCGGTTGTATCCCTCCGGGATTATCACATCGGCATAACGTTTTGACGGTTCGACGAACTGCATGTGCATGGGCCGAACGGTGGCTTGGTATTGGGTTACCACCGAATCGAAGGATCGGCCCCTCTCTCGCATGTCCCGCTCGAGGCGGCGCAGTACCCGCAGGTCAGGATCCGTGTCGACAAAAACGCGCAAGTCCATCCTCTCACGGACCTCGGCCTCTACCAGGATCAGGATTCCTTCCACCAGGATTACCGGACGGGAATATACGGTTACGGTTCGGGAACTGCGAAGGTGCCGGGAGAAGTCATACACCGGAAGCCGGATCGACCGGCCGGCGGTCAAGGCGTCCAGATGGGTAAGCATCAACTCCGTCTCCAACGAGTCGGGGTGGTCGTAATTGACCCGGGTGCGTTCCCGAAAGCTCAGGCGCGGCCGATGCCGGTAGTAGGCGTCGTGGGAAACCAGGGCCACCTGATCCGGCCCGATCTGCTCGATGATGGCGTTGGCGATCGTCGTCTTCCCCGAACCGGAACCTCCTGCCACACCTATCACCAAAGGGCGGCTATCGGGCCACTCAGGAACATCGGCGCCGCCATGTTCCCGGATCGGGATCACCGCTTGGCTTTCCGGGCCTTCTGTTCTGCTTTCATCCGAGCTTTTTCCTGGCGCAGAGCGTCGATCTGTTCGAACTCCGAGATATCAGCTATGGAGGGCCAATCAGCGGCCACCGTCTCCCAACCCTCCGGCGCCTCACCTAGTCGCTTGCCCACGATCCCTACGAAAATGCGGGACTTGGCAACCCCGAATCCGGGTAGTTTCTTGAGACGACGCAAGAGAACCTTCCCGTCGCTCGCGGTCCGCCAGACGACTGAGGCATCCCCGCCGTACTGCTCCACCAGCGCCACGCATAGCGCCTGGGTTCGCTTGGCCATCGCGTTCGGGAATCGGTGCAGAGCCGGCGGTCCCCGAAAGATGGCCTCCAACTGATCACTGTCCCTTGAAGCGATGTCGGCGGCATCCAGCGGACCTCCGCCGAGGCGCTCCTGGAGCAGGTGGGGCGAGTTGAACGCCATCTCCATCTTTACCTGTTGGTCCAGGAGCATTCCGATCATAAGAGCCAGCGGGCTGGCGGCCAGTAACCGGTTGGCGTCGTCCGAGTGTGTCCAGGGAAGTAAGTCCGGCATCAGTCCTCCTCGTCTTGCTTCAGAGTAGCTTCCCCACCGGGATGGAGTCATCCGACTTTATGTGGTTGACTTAGAAACGTGTCAGTCATGCTCAACCCCACGACCGAAAGGCAGGAATGGCTAGAGATTCTCGAGCGGGAACTACCCGACGAACGGATACAGCTCTGGCCCGATATAGAGGATCCCGACTCCATTGAGTTCGCGGTCTTCTGGGTCCACGATGTCGAGGACCTCCGACGCTATCCGAACTTGAAGACCATCCTCTCGGTGAGCGCCGGGGTTGAACAGTTCCTGAGCGGAGACTATCCCGATGTCCCGATCGTACGCATGGCGGACCGGGCTATGGCCGATGAGATGGCGGCATATGTAACGCATTGGGTCGTGCATTTCCATCGCCGGATGGACAGGTACCTCGAAATGCAGTCGATCAAGGAATGGCGCCCCATCCGCACGATCGGCGCCGGAGGTTTCGGAGTAGGGTTGCTCGGATTCGGGGCCATCGGCCGCCGGGTAGGGAAGGCCCTCACCAGGCTCGGCTACCCGGTAATGGCCTGGACCCGAACCGGTGGCGACGAGCGGTATGTAACCCACTTCCAAGGGCCTGCCGGTCTCAAAGAGATGCTAAATTCTTCAAAAGCAGTTATCAACATTCTTCCACTAACGCCAGACACCGCAGGGCTGATGAACCGGCGGCGCTTCTCTTGGTTCGAACCGGACACTCTGTACATTTCAATAGGAAGGGGAGCGACCACCGTGGAGGCTGATCTGATCCATGCCTTAGACAGCCATACCGTCGGCGCGGCGGTTCTCGACGTAACCATCGACGAGCCGTTGCCCACCATCTCTCCCCTTTGGGACCATCCGAGAATCCGCATAACTCCCCATGCCTGCGGGTTCACCCGCGCCTTGACCGCCGCCCCACTGGTAGCGGCCAACATCCTCCGTATGCGAAGGGGTGAGCAACCCTTCCCCCTCTACGATCCTCGGCGGCGCTATTAGCCCGAGCATCCGGCGGGATCTTGGATAGTCGGATCCGACCTCGACCCGCTACCGTGCCCCGGATGGAACTAACCGACCGTGTTTGCGTGATTACCGGAGGCGCCGGGGGCATAGGGGCGGCTCTTGCCGAACGGTTCATCGAGGAGGGCGCCGAAGCCGTTGTAGTTAGCGACTTGGATGAGGAGCGAACGATCTCGACGGCGGAGACGCTCAGCTGCACGGGCATCCCCTGTGACATCACCGATGAGAAATCCGTCCAGTCTCTGGTGGCGCAAGTACTCGCCTTTCACGGACGGATCGACCTGTTCGTCTCTAATGCCGGCGCCTCGGTGGACGGGGGGATCGACATACCGGACGATGATTGGCAGACCCTTTGGAACCTGCATGTTATGGCCCATGTATACGCGGCGCGCGCGGTCATCGAACCTATGATCGCTGAAGGCGGAGGCTATCTCCTCCAGACCGTCTCCGCCGCCGGACTGCTCGCCTCGCTATCGAGCCTCCCTTATACGGTTACGAAAACCGCCTCATTGTCCCTCGCCGAGTGGCTGGCCATCGTCTATCGGGAGTCGAACATCAGGGTTTCGGCTCTGTGTCCGCTCGTAGTGCAGACACCTCTTGCCGCCCGATTCCCGCTGGACATCGGTTCGGGACCCGCAATGAGCCCGGACGAGGTGGCCCGCGCCGTCATCGACGGTATCCGGGAAGAGAGGTTCCTCATCCTTCCCCATCCGGAGGTAGAAGGATATCTGGAACGCAAACACGGCGATCGTGACCGCTGGATAGCGGGTATGTCCCGCCTCTATCGCCAGGTAACCACCGACAATGAGAAAAGAGAAGGGGTCGGAAGGTGACCTCCTCGGCGATCGATCTCCGGGGTGTGACGGTGATGAAGTCCGGCAAGCGCTTGATATCGGAGATTGATTGGAGGGTCCGGCAGGGTGAACGCTGGGTTCTGTTCGGGCCGAACGGCGCCGGTAAGACAACCCTCATGCAAGTGGTATCCACCTACCAGTTCCCTGCTCGCGGTACCGCCACCATCCTCGGCGAACGAATGGGCAGGACGGATGTTCGGCGCCTTCGCCCCCGTATCGGCTATGTGGGTCCGGCGCCCGCCTCGCTGGTCAGACGCCACCTGCCATGCCGTGAAATCGTGGTGACCGGACGTCACGCAGCCTTCGTGGACACCCGATGGCATGACTACACCGAAGCCGACTGGGCGTTCGCCGACCGGCAGATGGAGTTGATCGGGGTGTCGGACATGGCAAACCGGGAGTTCGCCACCCTGTCGGACGGGGAAAAGAAGAGGGTTCTGATCGCCAGAGCTCTCATGGCAAGGCCCGACCTGCTCCTGCTGGACGAACCGGGCGCCGGACTTGACCTAGGCGCCAGGGAACGCCTGATCGCCTCGCTGACGACCATGGTGGGAAGCGAGCCGAACCTGACCGTGATCCTGGTCACCCATCACGTGGAGGAGATACCGCCGGGCTTTGACCGGATGATCATCCTGGCGGGAGGACGGGTGGCGGCCGCCGGATCGATATCCGACACCCTGACCGGGGAGAATCTGACGGAGATCTACGATATGCCGTTGGCGGTCGCCTCCTCCAACGGCCGCTTCCACGCAACAACAGGCGCCGGGCTTGGGCCCATAGCGTCCGGTAGCGATCCGGACGGAGCAAGAAAGACCACGCGACCCTGACGGAGAACCTATAGAGTCCTATTCTATGACACTCCCCCCCCCCCGAGAGCCGAATCGGGGCTCCCGACCGCCAGCACCGTTGGCGCAGCCTTGGACCGGATACGTCGGGAGAGCCGGGACGAAAGTGAGAAGGGGCGGTGGTTTGAGAACCTCGCAGCCCGGGTCTTCAGAGAAAACCCCGAGTACGAGGTAGACGAGGTACATCGCTGGGCTGACTGGCCACAGCGGGAGAACCTGACCGACCTGGATGGCCGTGACCGGGGAGTCGACCTCGTAGCCCGGCATCGGAACGGCGACTGGATCGCCATCCAGTGCAAGTGCTACACACCGGAAGCCCGGGTCACCAAGCCGGACATCGACTCTTTTCTCGGATTCACCCAGAAGTCCGTCTACTCGATGCGCTGGATCGTCGCCACATGCGATTGGACGAGCGCAGCCGCCGCGGCCATCACGGACGCCACGCCGCCGATTCGACGGATCGACTTCCTGCGTCATACCGAAGACCCGATCCTCGATGAAGGGATCCCGCGTCCGGTCCGAACACCCTGGGCGAGGCAGCAGGAAGCTATCGACAAAGTGGTACGTGGTCTGGCCAACCATGATCGGGGTCGGCTGATCATGGCTTGCGGCGCTGACCTGCCTCGTTCGCGCCGTAGTCACGCAGCATCCATCCGCCTCGGCAACTGATCGTGCTCTCTTGGACGGTGTACTTGTCGCTGTCTGCCTTGTACTTGGCGAGTACCTCCGCGCGGAAGAACGCGGGCGATGTTTCATATGGCAGAGAGTTTTCGGAAGCAACGAAATAGTTGGTTGTGGTGGCCGGATCGGTGCTGACAGTCGTGATCCGACCATTGCGGAAGTCCCACACTGTGAACTCCATAGGAGGGTCTGTCTCTACCTCGGCTCCGATCCAGTGTGACCTCCTGAGTCGTTGTTCCACCTGCCGTGTCAACAGCCTCGGTCGAACAATCTGCACACCGCGGGCCTGCGAGATCGACCCGTCCTCCGCGAACTGCTGAAAGAAACTCAGTCCACGATCCATGCCATGCCTTACACGCCTGCTTCCTGCCCAGTTAGGAAAACTGTCACGTCGTCGGAACGCGAACTCGAAGAGTTGAACCAGCACAGCATCGTGCTCAACGAGATACTGGTCTAATGGATCCCGGCTGAACGAAACAAGTGTGACATCGCTGTCGGCCTTGGTGATGGATACAACATCCTCCCAGTCCCCACGACTGTCGAACCGGCAGTAAGCGCCACGCTCAGAACGCCAATGAACGTCCAGACTGTGTATGTAGTCCTGCTCAACCTCCATGTGCATGGCCTCCGGCTCGTCAAGGCCCTCGAAGCACCGTCCATACACCAGCGGAAACCCCGACAGAGCATCTGTCCTCCACTCATGCACCATGAGGCTCGAAGACAATCTCGTCTCGTGTAATCACCCACGAACGAGTCAACGCCTTCTGTGAGAACAGCCCACCGCTCCACCTGAGCAGTCCGTCATGATCGTCCAGTCCAGGATGGTCGGTATTGACCACAGCCGCATGGACAAACACGCTCGGGGAAAGTGCCGCGACTATCAGCTCACCCTGTTCGTGAGCGTTGCGTTGCAACATGCGTACATGACTAAGGCCAGACCACCACACCTCAAAGTCGCCTTGGTCGTGAGGCGGGCGTTCACCACGCTTGATCGCTTCACGTATCTTCTCGTGTTCGAAACTACTCAACACGGACTCCAGGGACGGCATGACGCTGCTGTGCAGGCAGTCGTGTATCCCCACACCGACACCATGCGAGCGTACTCGTGGGAGGCGATGCAACGGTTCCTCTCCCGCAACGAGAGCCGAAATGTTCCCATGGCGCTCTGGGGAAGCGGCGACGGCCAGGCCGGGATGGTCGAACACGACCCGCCCTCCGTGGTCTTTGGCCTGCCAACATGTGCAGGCGGGCGGTTCAGTACCTGGACATCAGCGTCAGCCTGGAGCGTCGTCTAGGACCGTCGGCGGGGCCACATCCCACGCATAACACGTCGACACCGCCTGTAGACGAAGGTGACAGATTCCGGCTGAGGAGGAGCCAGACCCCGGTATGGCCTTGGCATGGGATCGAAGCCCCGGCAAAACAGCCAACCCCTGGGGGCGCTGCCAGCAGGTCAGTGCCGATGACGGGGAGTTACCACCATTGGTCGAAGGCGAGCCGTGATGCCTCGGATGCTGTTCTGTGTCTGGGGAACCATGCGAGTTCGCGGCAGCTGCCATCAGCGGCGGATCGGCAGTCGACACCGTCTAGTCCTGCTTCGTACGCTGCCCGGCCGATTGGCTGGCACGTATGGTGCGGGGTCACGTCACCGGCTGGGTCGTGGGGGTAGGTGGCGGGTAGTCCCAGGGCGGCGAGGCCCGCTTCGGTGTAGGCGTCGGCTGCCTCTCCATCGGGAACGTCAACACCAACCAGGAGGGGGGCTGTTGCCGGGTCAAGGTCTTCGGGGCCGTAGGGGAGACCCACCAACCGTTTTGTGACATTGGCTCGGGCTGTGGTCTGGTCGTGGTTTAGGTACAGGCACGCGAGTCCGGCTGGGTTCCATCGCTGGCCTGGCGGCGCCGAAGCGAAGGACGGGTCAAGCGGGTCGGCCCAGTCCGGGTCAGCGAGCCGGTAGTAGATACCGCCGATCGAAACTGTGAGCATGCTCACGCGACGCTTGCGTAGTCGAAGCTGTCCTTCACCGACCGCCGCAGCCACTCGTGGTCGTCGTCAGCTATCACTTCAAGCATGCTGCGTCCGCCGTATGCGTCTGCCGGACGCCGTACCACTATGGGGGGCATGCCGTCGCGTAGGCGGTGTCGCAGTATGTCGGAGATCTCGGTTATTGCTCCGATCTTTGACATCCGCTCGATCGGGGGCGTGCCCTGTAGCCACTTGTCCACCGCTTGGCGGGTCACTCCCATCAGTCCCGCCATCTCGGTGCTCGACAGTTCCAGAGTCTTCATAGCGCGCCGCAGCGGTGAACCGCATCTTTGCTCGAACTCCAAGTCGATTATTGATTCAATGAACCATCCGAAGCGGTGTTCGTCGACATCGGGCGGCGCTTTGACGCATTGCTGGGGGAGGCCGCCGACCAGTCCCCGGATGCGGTCGACCAACGCTGTGAGAATACCTGTCCCGTCAGCCGACGGTGCGACCCACGCCAACTCGGCGATGCTTCTCCGCAGCATCTGGCATACCACGACAGGAGGGACATGGGCTTCCGGATTGCTGACCGGCAGCGATGTCAGAGTCTGCGCCGCGGCGTCGACAGCGATGTAGTAGCGACGCAATGCGGCGCGGTCTGCCCCGGCTGCCAGTAGCGGCACCAGTTGATCCAACGCAGCGACCACATCGGGAACGATGCCGACCGCGATCTTGGAGGCTGTGTGTAGATCGCTTTCCAATAGGTGGTCAATCGAGGCCACGGAAAGTATCATACCAGGACGCAACCCATACGCAACCCGTCTAGTTGCGAACTACCCGTGGGGGTCTTACATGGGTTCGGGGGTTGTTGGGTTCGCGGAGACAGATTCCGGCCGAATAGGCTACATGCACGCCAATGACACCAAGAGTGACACCACCATGGGCGGCATCATTGGATCTAGGCATCCACCAGGCTAAATACGAGGATCCGGCGGGTTGTACCGCAAAGTATAAACATGCTCAACAAATCCACAGAGACATGCAGAATGCATATCTCGCCTCAGGGAAAGCAATTAGTACAAACAGTATTAGTACATTCTTCACTCCACTAGCCGACCAACTAATCCGATCATCCGCTATTAGCCCCGATTTTTCATGCAGGGGTTTGAATGGGTAACCGAGAGAGATGCACAGAACTCTCTGACCTGGGAGGATCGCTGCGTCGCGGCCGCGCCTGGTCGGAGCGCGCCCTTCAGCTATAGGGTGATTGACTGACGCGCCGTGAAAGTGCGCTTGACGTGGCCTTTTTGAGGTCGGTGTGTCTGGGACATGAAGAATTGGGGTTAGGAGCAAACCTTCAGGATACTTGCTTGGGCACGGTAGGAACTTGGCAGGAACCTTGGCGAAAGTGCCTGCCACCGGCTGTGTAGGCGTATCAGGCCTAGAGGAACGTATCTTCCTGGCGAGCCGCTTCCACATCGAGCGGATTGTCACCTCTCATCACCCGAAACGTATCAACTTCTCCGAGAACACCGGCATCCACGAGTGCCTGCTGGTGGCCCGCCGAATCGATTCCCCTTCGGCCCGGCGCGAGCCTACCGAGTTCTTCTCGCTACGCCGCATGCCCACAACACCGGAAGAAGTCGAGACCGCGGCGGAAGCTATCGCCGGAGGACAACCTACCGAATGGGGGAAGCGAACGTTCTGGTCATCTGAACGAGTCGTGGCCGGAGATTGGACACCGGTGCAATGGTTCGACGGCCACCTCGCCGAAGCAGCCTTCAAGATCAACACCTCGCCGATTCTGGAACCGATCGGACTCGCGCATCATGTCGGTCCAGCAGGAAGAGCAACCCTACCCAGAGGTTTCCGCAAACTAGCGGAGTACGAACCGGGCGCGGTGGGCGCCCCTTGTTCAGTAAGTTCCAAGGTTCACATTGCTATGCGACTCGACACCGGCAAGGATAATGATTCTCAATCAGCGCAGCAGAAAACTTACATACCCGATGTGGTCACCAAAACCTCTAAACCGTATCGGGATCCCCAAACCCGACAACCCGGCTTGGGCAACGCTCACCGCAGCTTGGGAGGCCGCCTCCGACATCGAAATGCTACCCCTTGCCCAGAGCGAGGAGTGCGAGGCGCGTCGCATCATCGACCGAGCCGCCGCCCAAGCCCTCCAACTGGATGAGGAACAGATAGCGGAATGGCGCCGGATGCTGGCCGCCGAGCCGACCATCTCCAACCGCGCCGCCGAACCGACCTGATCCACCCCCAAGGAAACTCCCACTTACTCATAGCGTCGGCGATGGTTGCAGGATCGTAGAACCAATTGGCGTGAATA
>CAZEZF010000092.1:0-14374 GCA_964516495.1 uncultured Acidimicrobiia bacterium
TCAAACGCATCAAGCGGGTAGCCTTCGGGTTACCCAACTTCACGAACTACCGAATCCGGGCACTCCTGTACGCGGGCAAACCCAACTGGAACCTACTCGCCACCGTCACTCCCCACTAAAATCCGATGAGCCACATTGGTGCTCACGCCCGGTCGGCCATACTGACCTTTATCCTACGGTAACGACCTTACGGCTTCCACAGAACGAATGGTCAGGCAACAGCCACAAATCTTAAGAAACTATGTGTTCTTATAATAAGCACATGTTCAAAACCCACTCATCGGTGCATCGCCTTCTTGACGATGCAAGACGCCTTGGGCGGCCATGATCGATTTCGTCGTGAGGGGTACTCCAAGATCTTTGAAGGCCCAGTCCCGAAAACGCTGGATGAACCAGGTTCAACAGGCGGTACCTCCGACCGCTGTGCTGCTGACAGGACCACTTCGTTTACGAATTGACTTCTTCTTCAAAGGGGAAACAAATCTTGATACCGACAACATCATCAAACCGATCCAGGACGCTCTTCAGGAAGTCGTCTACGACGATGACGAAACCGTGACGGACGTGTGTTCCCGCAAGACAAACCTTATGCGACTCCCACCAATCCGTGACGCCCCTCCCGAGCTTCTATTAGCATTGGCCGAGCCACCGGCCGATTTCGTGTTCATAAGAGTTGCAGCCGCTTATAGAGAACTGGACTTCACATGAGGAATCGATCCGCAACACTCCGCGCAAGAGATCAAGCACGCGCGCAGTACGAGCATCAAGGCTACAGAGTCACCCTGGAGGAACGTCTACCGGCGCCTTTCGAAGGATTCGTTGCAGACGCCGTCGCTCGCCGCGGGACCGAAACCATAATTATTGAAATCCGCTCGTCCGACATGAGCGACGCTACGCGAAACCGGTTTCGCCGTCTCGGAGAGATCGTCTCTGATAAGAAGAACTGGCGCATCGACTTGGTTACCTTCGAACCCGAAGCACCCCTCCCTCCTACAGATGGCGGTGATGTGGTTCGCCGGATCAAGGAGGCTCGACGGGTCGCTGACCTGTCGATCGACGCCGCCGTTATGCTCACATGGTCGGCGGCGGAAGGCGCATTGCGGCAACTCGACCACCGCCGAGATAAACCACAGCGTCACCTATCAGCCTCGCGCCATCTCATCCACGAACTGGTGATCGATGGACTGCTGAGCGAGGCCCAAGCCGATCATCTCGACAGATTCGCTCGGATCCGCAACCACATAGCGCACGGCTTGATGTCTCGGCCCGTCGATCAAGACGACCTCGACTGGGTAGCCGGCTTCGCGCTCGCAGCCGTCGGCGGGGAGGTCGCCACTATCGAAAACATGATTGAATGGTTTCGCGGTAACTATGAGCCTCCCGACGTCGCCGGTCTCCCATACGATTCGGAGGACGGTCGATACATGTGGTTTGGTCGTGGCCCGCACCATGTCGACGACGTACTGTGGGAACACTTCCCCACCGCGCTCGAGTCGGACATTGCGAAAGCGACAGAGATCCTTGAATATGAAGCTGGGTTTGAGTGGGCAGAACGTGAGGGCGCCTGAATCCCTCGTCCTAGACGCAGGTATCGACTCGCAGAAACCACCCTCAGAGCCTGGTATTGCCGCCGAAGGTGCGGAGCATCACTTGACCAAGCGTAGGGCGCCTCAACGATCTTGAACAAGCGTCGTCGGCGGGCTCAGGCAGACTTCCACAGTCGCACCGTGAAGCGGAACTCTTCCTCTATCAGGTCCGGGGCAGTGCCGTTGTGTGCCCTCATACCGGGAATGATCTTGTTGCGTACCCCCATACCGCGAGCGTCCACATATCCGTAGTCACGCATGATGTTGACCAGTGTCTGGTTACGTGCATAACGGGCGCCCGCCCGCATCGCATCAACAGTGATCGTGTTGGGTAGACGTCCCGGACTCACGATCTCCATCCGATCCGCATAGATAGCAAGCATTATGTCGGTACCGGCAATGCTGTAATCCCGATGGACCAATGCGTTTACCACCGCCTCCCTAACCACCGCCTCCGGGTACTCCCAGCGGTCGATACGCCGAGCGCCTTCGAGATGAGCGGTCGGAGTGGTGTTACGACGAACGAAGTCCCAAGCCTGGTCGACCAACCCGATCTCCACCAGCGAACCGTCTCGAGCGCCAAGGGAAACCATTGGACCATGGAGATCCTCGTCGGCGCGAGTTGCGTAGTCCGGCTCGGTTCCCGGATAGCAGATGGCGCGAATCCCGGATTGAGGTACATACCTGTTGGGCTGTTTCCCGAAAAGCAGCATGCCATCAATGGTGGCGACGTACTGGCCGGCGGAGAACGTCATAAGCTCTAGATTGTGTAGCAAGATCTCCCATTCGGCGATGTCATCATCGTCAGGAGCTTCCCCCCTCGAACTTGAATCAGGTAGTCGCGCAGTCTCCGTCGATCAAGAGTGACCAAACCGGCGCCCGGCACGGGCTTCAAACCGTAACGCAATCGTCCGGACGCCTGGTACATTCTCCCGAGTTCCTCCTGGCTTGCTTCCCGAGAGGTACTACCGACCCGGATGTAATAGGCCTTATGATTCTTGTGTACGCGGGCGTACGGCTTGTCCGGTCCGGGCGGAACGGCAACCGCCAGAACATCACGTCCGATCTCGATGTTCCTGGCCCAAGACATCAACGGGATTACTGGGGGCTCTATCTTGGTGCGGCTCGCCTCGGCCACCCATTCTTCGAGATTCTCCCGGCTGGTCCCGGAGATGCTACCGTCATCCTCTACGCCTATGAGAACGGTACCGCCCTCCAGGTTGAGAAACGCCACCAGTTCCTTGGCAAGCGCCTTGATCCGGAGGCGGTCGCGTTTGAACTCCAGAGTCGAACTCTCTCCTTCACGTACCAGTTCAAGAAGCCTGACTCGGTTCACTAACTAACTCCTGATCATCCAGTACTTTGAGACGCCCGCGCGGCTTAGCTTTTCAGGCTAGCGGGAGGACCGGCCTCCTAACGATCTGTAACCGCGCCGAGCCAGATGTTCTTTCCTACCACGGCAAGGGTGGTCTTGTGGGTCTGGTAAACGGGCATCAGACGTTCAACGATCGTCCAGAACTCCGACGTGTGGTTTCGTTCGCGGAGGTGGGCGAGTTCGTGAACCAGAATGTAGTCGATCAGGCTCGGGGGAAGTTGGAGGGTCGCCCAGTGGATATTGATACGTTTAGGTCCGGATTGCGGGCGGGCCGAACCCCATCGGAAACCGAGGTCGCGGACCTCCACAGCCACCATCTCCTCACCTAGCCTGGCAGCCCACGGGCGTACCCGCTTTCGTAACCACCTGGCGCCGGCCCGCGTATACCAACGCCGCATGACATCGAAACCCCGATCTACTTCCGAAACAGGCATATGGAAACGGCCACGGTTTAACCACACGCCGGTCCCCTCCGCTGCGAGGGTGAGCCGGTAGTTACGCCCCAGGTAGGCGAACCCTTCACCGTCCACGAACCGCTTGACGACCGGCGGGCCGGACAGGGCGTCCTTCTCGATCAGTTTGCGATATATCCACTGGCGTTTGGCTTTGACGAACCGGGTAGCGACTTCAATGCCCATTGCCGGCGGCCCCTTCAGAACCAGAGAGGCGTCGCGTTCGATGATTATCTCGATCGTCTTGCGCGGGCGGGGAGGAGCAATCTTGAGCGACAGATCACCCACAACCAACTCTGGTAGATCATGGAGCGTGGAAGCGGCCCCGACGGTCACGACAGTCGGCGCTGGTTGGCCTTGGCGAGAGCGACCAACTCGGTTGCCAATTCGTCGAGACTTGCGAAGGCGAACAGGTCGCTGTCGTCGAGTGTCCGTTTGATGGTCTTGCGGAGTTCGTCTTGTTTGTTCGCGTTGTACCAGAAGCCGACAGCGCCGATGATCTGGCGGATCTTGGCTACGAGGTGTGTCGTAAGGTCAATGAGGCGGTCGCTGGCATCGGGCCGAGACGTGGCGAGCTTCTCGGCCATCTGGTTGTGGAACGGGAGTTCGGTGGCCGGGTCGAGGCCGGTTTCGTCTTCGTCGGTGCGGCCCTCGTTAACCTCGTTGATCAGTTCTGTGAGCTCGAAGGCTATCTGGTCCCATCGTTCTTCAAGCCGGTCGAGAATCTCATCAACCCTCTCCGACAACTTGCCGTAGAACGTCGGGTCCTCGTCCACATGCTTGCGGACATGGTGACGCATAGCGTGTTCCATCTCCGCAGCCTTCGACCGGTCCGAGCCCATATCACTGACGTGTTTATGAAAGGCGGGATCGCTGATCTTCAGCGGCTCGATCTTCCGACTGAGATCAAGAACCGTGATGTGCTCATCGATCAGGCGGCGCACCTTCTCCCGGTACTTGTAGGGATCGAAGTCGCCGTCAGGGGTGTCTCGGTATCGGCACCGGGTCCTGACCTGGATCTCCGCGAACAGGTTCACGTCATCGACAAAAGGAAGGGCCTCGGGCCTGGGTAGAACGATGTCGAAAGTGGTGAGGAAGGCTCCGAGCGCCACATCGAACTCGGCTCTGAGGCGCTCATCGGCCAGTAGCTGCACGCACTCTTCGATCACATCGTCACCGGCTACCGGCTCTACACCGCGCTGCACGAACATCTGGCGGACCCGTTGACGTTGCGGTTCCAGCTTCTCGATCTCAGCGCTGAGCGGACGGAGCGCCCCCTCCACATCAGGATCGACAATCTCCCCGGCGGCGTTGGCGTAGGCGGCCAGAGCTTCGGTAAGTCGGCCGGAGACACCGTAGTAATCGACCACCAGACCATTCGACTTGTTCGGGGCGGTCCGGTTCACCCGCGCCACTGCTTGCAACAGCTCCGCCTCCTTGATAAGACGGTCCAGGTAGAGGACCTGAGCCCGCGGAGCGTCGAACCCGGTGAGCAGCATCGACTGCACGATCAGTAGCGCCACCGGGCTACGCTCGTCGTCGTCCAGCCCGAGTGGACGTTTGAAGCTGTCGATATGTCGCCTCTGGCTCTGTCGATCGGTCCAGCGGGCGTAGTCGGGCGGATCGTTGTGGGCGCCGGAGATCACCGGCATAAACTCAAGGGCGCTGATCAGGCCGATGTCCCGGGAGGCTCCCCGGTGGGCGAAGTCGTCGAGATCGCTCTCCGAGTCGATACCCCTCACCGGATGCGAGTACTCCTTCTCCAGTTCTTGCACCAACTCATCCCTGGCCTTGTCCAAGGCGTCACGGTATCGCAGGCAGGCCTTCCGGCTGGTGGCCACCACCATACCCTTGCAACCGTTCGGCATCACCGTCCTCACATAATGCCTCAACATGTCCTTCGCCTTCGCTTCGATCAGTTCGGGAGCTTCCATCACCTTCGAGAGCGTGACATACTTCCGCTGCAACGCCTCTCGCTGATCATCGGTCAACTCGACAAACCACCGGCAGAAGAGCTCGTCCATCACGGACGCGCCTTTGACGGCCGCATCGGTGGTGCGACCTTCGTAGAGGATCGGCGCCGTCGATCCGTCCGCCTCCGAGTTCTTGAGCGTGTACCGATCGAGATAACCGCCGAAGATGGCCTCGGTCTTCTTCCGCTTGCCCATGATGATCGGCGTACCGGTAAACCCGATCCGGGCCGCGTTGGGCAGAGCCGCCATCAGATTGGCGTGCAGGATCGACGCATGGGAGCGGTGGGCCTCATCCACCATCACCAGGATGGCTTCCGAGCGGTTGAGCACCGGAAAGACCTCCGTTTCACCGTCCTTACCCGTCTTGTCGTGGGCTTTCTGGATCATCACCATCACCACGCTCGGTCCGAGCTTGCCGAGCAGTGATCTCGCCTCCTCGCCGCTGCGAGCGACCTTGACGGTCTCCCCCACCAGCGCCGCCGTGTCGCGGAGTTGGCGTTCCAGGTCCTTGCGGTCGGTGACCAACACCACCTTGAATCGA
Organism: uncultured Acidimicrobiia bacterium; assembly: GCA_964516495.1. Lineage (GTDB taxonomy): Bacteria > Actinomycetota > Acidimicrobiia > Spongiisociales > Spongiisociaceae > JAPPFW01. Next base: position 5,928 of record CAZEZF010000092.1, read on the forward strand.
CGGAGTTCAGGATGGCTGCGCATCGCCCTGATCAGGAACGCCATCGTCAGGCTCTTGCCAGAGCCCTGCGTGTGCCAGATAATCCCACCTCGACGATCCACCTCGCCGTCGGCGGTCCTGGTTTCTCCGGTAAGGAGCCGGTTCATCGCCTTGTGAACCCCCCGGTGTTGCTGGTAGCGGGCGATGATCTTGGCGACGCCGCCCCCGCCCATCTCGATAAACAGCGTGAAGTGCCGGATGAGGTCGACCAGGCGCTCCGGCGCCAGCATCCCCGCCGTGAGTATCTCCTGTTGTGTGACCGCATCAACAGACTTACCCAAGGACTCCGCTACCTCTTCGGGCGTGGACGGGAACGGATCCTTCCACGCCATATAGTGTTCCGGCCCGGCGGTGAAGGTGGCCGCCTCCGCCCGCTCACCGGTGGTGGCCACGGTGAACTGGTTGGTCCGGAACAGCTGCTCCGCACCCTCCGGCGCCTGGGTGTGGCGTTGGTTGGCGTAGCGACGTAGTTGATCGATGGCGTCGGCGATGCCGCTCTCGGGGCCGGGAGGTTTGGCTTCGATGACCACCAGCGGGATGCCGTTGACGAACAAGGTCACGTCGGGCCGGATGTTGGGGGCTTTGCCGGGCGTGGCCACCGGGAACTGCGGCACCGCTAGGAAATCGTTATTCGACCAATCGTCCCAATCGATGTAGTTGATGGTCCGGTCTCGTCCCCCGTCCCACGCCGGGAGGCCCGAGACCGTGCATCCTCGGAGCAACAGATCGGTCGCATGGCGGTTGGCCTCCAGCAGCTTCATGCCCGGCGGTACGGATTGGAGTTCCGAGATTGCTCCCTTGATCCGGGCGTCGTCGAGACATGGTTCGCCGTCCGGGCCCGGATTGAGCCGGCGCAGCGCGGAGCGGAGCCGTTGGTGGAGTATCACATCGCGATCGGAGTGGCGGTCAATCCGATCCGTTGCCTGGCGGTCCGACCAGATGAGCGTTTGCCAGCTCAGCCGTTTCAGATGCTTCAGAAGCGGCCGTTCGACCTTTTCCCACTCCGGGCCGAGGGTCATGAGGCCACCGTCCGCACCCGGCCGGACAGGAGATCGTCAGCCAACCCGGAACGAATCATCTTGCACTTTTCCATCCTTCGCGACTCAGTTCGAAGTCGAGAATCAAACGAGTCAAGAACCGCAACCTGATGTTCTTGCTTATCTCGAGTTGGAAGACATAAAGGCAGTCGCCCGAGTAAACTCTGATTAACAGACGGAAGCGCTCCGATTTGAACGAACTGCGAGAAGTCGATCGTAAGTAACCATCGGTATAGCCATTCCGTAGACACAGACCGCCGCGGAATGCTCGCCATCATGTTGTTATCAACAATCGAGGGAACCGTCAGGATCCGTCTCCTGTTACTCAGCAGAGCAGCACCTACCTTTGCGAATACGACGGATCCGGGAGGGAGTACCCGCCATCCGTAGCGATACGCTGTCTCATACTCCACATAATTGGTGGCTCGACCCAAGTACTGCTCGTTGCCAACACTATTCATGTCACTCACCTTGTAGAATGGAAGCGACCCGCTTCTGGCTCCCTGCTCGTCGTCCGGAAAGCCATGACCTCCTCGAAGAACTGCAATTGAAGAAAGGGTGGTCCATTCACCTTGTGAACTCGAAATGAGTTGATGCTGCATAGCATCTCTAATGACAGTCAATTTGGCGATAACGCGTTCGGTGGCTCGTATGGTTTCGTCCATGGTGTCGAGAACCTCCGCGATCCGCCGCTGCTCCTCCAACGGCGGCACTGAAATCCACCGCTCATATGCGTCGTACCGGTTCAGACCAGGTACGCCGGTAGAGGAATCCAGCAACTCCAGCCCGGTCAGACCCAGAGCCTCGCGTATCCAGCGAAGGTCCAGATCGACCTTCGGTTTCGCCCAATAAGTCGTGTCGATGGGCCAGAAGTCGTCCTCGCTCCAGTGTAAAGCGCCAACAGAACCTTTTCGTCCGATGATGATTCCCGGCCCAGCTACCAGCGCACTGTCGTGATGGCCCACCACTCCGTTCGAGCCATAGACTCTGAATCCAAGTCCTGTCCTAGACTCCGCCCTCAAAGCTGAGCCATACTCGAAAGAGACAAGATCTCCGAGTTTCTCGTCCCTCCATTCAGTTTCGGCCATACCCCAACTCCTCAAAGTGCTGGTTGAGATGCTCGGCAGCGGCGTCTCGTTGGGTTTCGAGTTGGCGGAGGGTAAAGCCGTACTTTCCGACGAGGTTGTCGTACCATCCGAGGGCGCTGCGTTCGATGGTGGCGAAGTGGTCGGCTACGAGCTTCTCTATCCGGCTGCGAAGCACGCCGATGGCCTGTGCGGGGGCGTCGCCGGGTGGCATGGTGTCGAGGGTCTGAAGGGCTGTATCGAGCAGCGAAGCGTCGATGGCTTTGAGATTCTTCTTCGCCTTGGTCCGCGCCGACTTCAGCTTCCTGATCTCCGCCGGAGACAAGCCGTTGCCGTCAGCCTTGATCTCAGAATCGAGCCGGGCATGGTCAGCCACCAGTTCCGACCGTTTGGCAAGCTCCGGCGCGGCCAGTATCCGGATGGCGATGTGATCGGCCAGGGGAGGCGCCTTCTTGTCCTCCTGGCTCGCCTCCGCGGTCGTCAGCCAGGCCTCCAGCACCGCCTTCCACCCTCGGCTCACCGCGGTCTGTAGCTCGAAGAAACTCTCTTCCCACCAAGTGGCGGCCATCCCCGCAGCGGCGAATCGATCCACCCCGGTCGGTGTCAGGTACGCGGTGAAGTCCTCCACCAATCGGCGGCGTAGCCCTACTAACGATCCTCTTTCAGGCAGCGATTGAAGGATGGGTTCCGCAACGTCGTTCCACCAGCCGGACCACGGTATGGTGTCCAGACGTCGCGAGACATCTTCCTTGATGGACGCGTGGGCGGTGTCTTTGCCTTCCGGCGTTGTTCCATCGCAACGAAACGATAAGTAGCGCCCCCCCCCCCGAAATTAAACAGGGTCTCTTCATCTATCCCGGCGCTTTCGAGCAAATCCCTCGCCGCTTCGACCTCAGCCACCGGCACGCCTCCGTGCAGATGGGCCCTGACATCGTGCGGTTCGGGTGGTGGGGAGTTATCGGCGTAGCGGCGGATGTTGCAGTTGAAGTCATTACTCGCCAACTCATCAAGGGTGACCACCTTGGCGAACCCGTCCACATCGGCGAACCCCCTATAGGCGGCGGTGATCTTCTCCTCATCCTGAGGACGCAGATGGTTCCGTGCCCTTCCCTCGCCGTAGTCGCGATCAGCGTTGATGAACAGCACCTTGCCCTGCCGATCCGGAGGTTTGGCGCCCTTGGCTCGCAGTATCAATATGGCGGCCGGTATACCGGTTCCGTAGAACAGGTTCGGGGCCAGACCGATCACGGTGTCGAGAAGGTCGTCCTCGATGATGGCTCGGCGGATCTTGCCTTCGACGCCGCCCCGGAACAGCACCCCGTGGGGCATGACCGTGGCCACGATTCCATCCCTCTTGAGCACCGCCAGCATGTGCTGGAGGAACATCAGATCGGCCTTCTTACCACCCGCTGGGGTGTAGCCGTACCGGAACCGCTCGGTGTGGGTCAGGGATGCCTTGTCGTAATTCTGGCTGAACGGCGGATTGGTGATCACCAGATCGAACCGCTTCAACTCCCCGTCCTGAACATGTTCAGGGTCGGTGAGGGTGTCGTTATTTCGCAGGTCAGCGTCGGGGATCCCATGCAGCAGCAGGTTCATCTTGGAGATCGACCAGGTGGCGCCGTTGTTCTCCTGGCCGGCCAGTTCCAGATTGGAGGCGTCGCCCCCGTTGTCGGCCAGATGCTTGTGCGCGTAGATCAGCATCCCGCCCGAACCCGAGCACGGGTCATACACTGACATACCCTCCTTCGGATCGAGTAGCCGCACCATCAACTGCACCACCGGACGAGGCGTGTAGAACTCACCGCCCTTCTTGCCGGCCGAGTCGGCGAAGTCACGCATCAGATACTCGTAGGCGGCGCCCAGCAGATCGGGGAACTCGAAATCCTCGTTGCGAAGGCGATACTTCGAGAAATGGTCGATGAGGTCCCGCCACTTCCGGTTGGACACATTTGTCCTGCCGACCCGGCGGTTGAAGTCGATGTGCTGCAACACGCCTTCGAGCGACACGTTGCTGTCCTCGAGGGCAGCCAGCGCCCTGTTCAACCCATCACCCACCTGATGGTGCAGATCGTCCCGGATTTTCCACCAACGCGCTTCGGACGGCACGAAGAACGCTTCTTGATAGAAGTCCGGATCATCGGCGCGCCACTCGGACTCCTCCCGGGAACGACCCTTGGCAAGTTGCTCATCTATAACCCGCGCCCGCTCCTGCTCGAACACGTCGCTCGCCCGCTTTAGGAACAACGCCCCGAAGATGTACTCCTTGAACTCCGAAGCGTCCATCTTGCCGCGCAGGATGTCGGCGGCGGCGAAGAGGTGACGCTCTAGCTGGGGAAGGGTTAGCACAAGATAACAATAGAACGTTGCAAGGACACGGGGCGGCGTCTTTAGCAAGCCCCCGAACAAACGCTGGAAGATTCCGATCCGGTTGGCGGCTTTAACCTTTTTTTGTCTACCTGTTTTTTTATGTGGTTTTCGGTGGGTTAGACCCTGTTTGTGTCCTATAGGTATGGTACGGTGACATTTATGGCATACGAACACACGTTCGATACGTTCCGGGAGAGCGCCGGTCAAAGCCCCGGCACGGTTACCGGCGGCGCCCAACCGGATCCGGTGGATCACATCGCTTCCGCGCTCAGGCGCCTGGAACGAACCTCGATCCGGTTCATGAACCCGGAAGACACGGACCGGAGCCTCGCCTTGTTGGGTCGTATCCGCTCCGTCGCAGACTCCCTCATGTGTGATATAGCCGACAGACAAACCGCCCTCAACTCCGAGAGGGACCCCGCCGAGGTGTTACGGCAGGGCGCCCGGATACCCACCCGGGAATCCAAGCGGATAACCAAGATTGCCAAACAACTGTCCGACATGCCGAAGGTCAAGGAACGATTCGCTACCGGCGATATCACCACCAGCCACGTCAACGCGTTAGCCAACGCCGCCGAAAAGGTCGGCCCCGAAACCGTCGACAACGACGAAACCCTACTCGGAGCGGCCGACCGGATGCTGCCCGACACCTTCGACCGTCACACCCGGGACTGGTCCAACCGCAAACTGATCGAACAGGGCCATGATCCCCTGGAACGGCAGCGGCGGGCGCGGGAAGCGAAACTATGGGTGGAAAAAGACACCGGACTCGGTGTCGTCTTGGCGAAGATACCCCGACCGCAATTCGAACACCTCCGCCAAACTATCGACCGGCGTTACATGGTTCAACTACGCCGGGACACCACCACCGGTGACGGTGACCCCGATACGGTCCGCACCCCCAAACAGCGTGTCGCCGATGTGATTTACGAACTCCTGACCAACCGTGACTCCTTCACCGGCGAGTTCATCCCCCACCAGGGTGGGGTCAAGGCCAAAGCCTCCTCCCAACTTGTCGTCACCGCCCCGCTCGGGGTTATAGACGGCACGCAACCCGACGGAGAGGTGGAGATCATCGGCGTCGGTCCCGTACCACGGAGGATCCTCGAAACGCTCACACCCGACACCGAACTGGCGGGTATGATCTTCGACCGCAAGGGTCGTTCCCTCTGGCTGGGACGAAACCAACGACTCGGCAACGCCGCGCAGCGTCTCGCCATCGCGGTCCGAGACGGTGGTTGCTTCGAATGCGGCGCCCCTATGCACCGATGCGAACTCCACCACATCCAAGAATGGCGCCGCGACAACGGCCCCACCGACATCGACAACCTCGTCGCCGTCTGCCGCCCACACCACAAATGGCTGAAAACCAACAACCTCCAAGTCCACCGAACACCCTACGGCTACCAAACCCGACCCCGCGCCGGACCGAGTCCTCCATGAGCAACCACGGTAAAGGCCAAGGAGCAGCGAGTTCTGCCCCGAGTGGGTCTCCGCCTCCGACGGCCTGACCGACACAAGACCGGTATCGAGGAATATGAACTGTCTGGAGAGAACTCCGGGTACGATCCGATGGTTGCCAACAGACTAAGATTCCGATGACTTCGACCAACAACGGCTACCTTCCCCGACTCGAGTCCCGCGAGCAGTATGTTGATCACCTTGAGGGCTTCACCACCACCGAGACCGACACCTCAGCCGGAACACGAACTAAGCGCACACGAGTCAAGACCTACATGCTCGAAACAGCCCGCTCTGACTTTGGCGATGAGTACCGTGGTCATGCCCCGGCTCTCGATACGGTATTCCCGAATAAGGTTCACCTCCATCGGTTGGACGACACCCTCTATCGGGTCGAAGACGTCGAACACCAGAGTCAGGTCATCGGCCTGATCGAGTCGTTTGCCCACGACCGTCACCCGGTGCTGTACACCACATTGCCGGTTGACGAGAGTGACAGGTGGGTCCGCAAGGTTGTCGACCAAAACCCATGGCTGGACCGGATGTGGTTATCGTCTCCGATCCTGTTCGAACTGTGGAGATATGTACAACGCAATACCCCCTCACATCGATACGTCCGGCTCGGGTTCGATCACGAGGCTTGGTACGAGACCCCAACCGATCTCATGGACGGGGATCAGGACGACAATTATGGAGACAGCGAAAACGAATACATTCACGGCGGCAACGTCGACGAGGAAGGCGTACCGATCAGCCGGATCGAACGTCGTCGTTCGAAAGTCACGCTCACCGAGCGGCTCGCCCTCCTTGATACGAAGCTGAACACTCTCATGGAGCTATACGACCCGCTCCATTCGCTGGTTCAGCTGCAGATACCGGGCGGGGACCGCGGGGGACACCGCCTCTACTACGACGGACGGGCCACCAATTGGAGCGACTCATTTATCGAACACCGGACGATTGTTGATCTGGTGGTAGGTCTCTACCACAGGGTTACGGAACACGCGGAGGACCGGCTCTGGGTCAACACAACTCAAGCTGGGGATGACGGATACTCGTTGAGCGGCGCGGCGCTGACCATCCGATTCAGCGAACAGTTGAACGAACCGACCTTCAATCGCTTTGTCGACCTTGCCCTGCGTAGACGCACAAGTCGCTTCCGCATCGGTGGCTATATCACCCGACGAGGACCCACCAAAGTTCACCTTACGGGCATTGACCGCCACCTGTGGCAGCCATTCCTTCTTGAAGCTACCAGCCATCATCTGTTCGGTATCCTGCCCCACGGAACGTGCGGTAACACTATTCATCGGCTGGTGACCAATGTCCAACGGTATCTTGATCCGAAAGCAGACGTCTGGCTCGGCGGCGAACCTTACGAACGTGCAGTGACCGATTCCATGAACGCGTAATGACCGACGACACCCTTCTCTCGGATCAGGTCTTCCAGCTCAACCTGCTTCTCTGGGCTCTTGAGGACCTACCACCGGCACAAAAAAGAACAGGCAGTATCCGGCCCGTCCTAGGTAACGCAGGCTACTCCCTTGTAGCTATCGGACGCAGAGTGCAAGTACCCCTTGACGACTCGGTGATCGCGGCGTTGAAGGAACTGAGGGGATCCGCCAGTAGGTCTGCGTGCTGTCCAGACCTCCGGCTCGAACACTCGGAGCATCCGGTACATGTGCTCGTCGAACTCAAGGCGCGAGGGTTCTCCAGCGACTCTTCCAACAAGAATCAGGCGTTCAAGTTGCTCATTTCTGCCTTCGATATCGGCCCTTCCCTCGGAGTGCAGGAGGAGCGCCGGGGCCACGTGCTCTACGGAACCGTCGCAACGGACGCGGAGAGTCAGGCAACGACGCTGAAGGAACTAGCTGATCGAGTACGAGCCGAGGGTGTCCCTTCGGCGCCCACCGCCGTCCTGGGGTTTTCAATGACGGACGACGGCGTGGAACTGTCCAGCCCCATCCCATCTGACCTACCGGATCCCGCCGCAAATGCTCTTGCCAATCCACAAATCGTTCTATGTAAGGATGCGGATAACGATCTGCTACCCCTGTACTTCGTTCCCTGGATCCCGGATATCAAGGGTAGCCAGGATGCCGATCTTCATGCCGCCGGACTCCGAGAACTGACCGCCCGCCTGCTCACACAGACGATGAGTCGTATTGGCCGGGCATTTGTCCCGGACACCCTTACGATCGAGGGAGCACAGTTACTCAGCGACGCTACTTTCGGTGTGTTCGATCATTGGCGTGAGAGTAACCGCAAACAACTCAGCGAAGCGGCAGCCAAGATTGTTGAACGCTCACTCAAGTCCCACATCAAGGTCCGACGCGTCCAAAAGGACCTACTTGAGATCGACCTGCCATGCAACGAAACCAAAGATAAGGCCCTCAAGCGCCTTGAACAGGCGGACCCCGCAAATCCAGCGAAGAACCTTGAAAAAACAACTAAC